>NZ_CP040174.1:2400000-2772606 GCF_007858535.1 Arthrobacter sp. UKPF54-2 | reverse complement strand
CCTAAAACAGGCTCCCCACCGGCTGGATCAGCTCCGGCGAGTCGTTTTTCACGTTGCCGACGGCGGTGCTGACGGCGTCGATCGTCCAGCCCTCGGCGACGTCGTGCGCGCCGGCCCGGACCACCCCCACGAGGGCGGCGGCGTCGTCGGCCTGCGGGTCCAGCCAGGTCGTCATGGTCTTCCGGTCCATCGGCAGCGGAACCCGGTCGTGCAGGGCCGTCAGTTCGGCGAGCATCCCGTCCGCGTAGCCCTCCGGCGGCGAGTCGGTGGTGAGGATCGACGTCGAGAGCAGCCAGCGCCCCGGATCCCCCTCGGCCTTGGACGGGTCCTTCCACCATTCATAGAGCCCCGCGAACACGATGGGGCTGCCGTCCTTCGGGTGCACGTAGTAGGGCTGCTTGCCGCGGCCTTCACCCTTCCATTCGTAGTAGCCGTCCGCCGGAACAGCGCAGCGCCGGGTGCGGGTGGCTTTGCGGAACGCCGGCTTCTCCAGCACGCTCTCACTGCGCGCGTTGATCATTTTCGAGCCGATGCCCGGGTCCTTGGCCCAGGAAGGCACGAGCCCCCAGCGGGCAATGTGCAGCTGCCGCACCGGTTCGCCGTCCACCAGGCGCTCCAGCAGGATCGGCACGTCCGCCGTCGGAGCCACGTTCCACGACGGCGGAATGACTACCTCTTCCTCGAGTTCGGCGTCGAATTCGGCCAGCAGGTCCCCGACGGCCCGGGCCATCACGTAGCGTCCACACATGGCACCAGCATGCCACCGGGAGCCGCTCGGCCGGAATAGCGTCCGGGAATAGGGGGCCACGGGTTACGGTTATTGGTAGTGACGTACGACTTTTGTCGGCAACCGGCGCTGCCGCCCACCAAGGGGAACCAGCGCCGCCAACCAGCTTTGAGGAGAACTTCGTGGACTTCACCCCCGATTTCGGCACCATCACCATGTTTTCGACCACCTGGTGCGGCTACTGCAACCGGCTAAAGAAGCAGCTGGACGCGCAGGGCATCGGGTACACCGAGATCAACATCGAGGAAGTTGAAGGCACCGCCGAACTCGTGGAGCAGCTCAACGGAGGCAACCGCACCGTCCCCACCGTGCTGTTCCCGGACGGCACCGCGGCCACCAACCCCTCCGCGGCCGAGGTCAAGAGCCGCCTCGCGGCCTAACGCCCCTTTTCAGGACACACCCAATCACACCACTTGCGGCGCGGACTCCCGGTAATCCCAGGAGCCCGCGCCGTGCCGCTTCCCGCCACGGGAGCCGGATGAGAGGAGTCACCCGCATGGTCCACAAAGTTAAAGGCGCCGTCGTCCGGTCCAAGAACGCCCCCGTCACCCTGGAGACCATCCTGGTGCCGGATCCCGGACCCGGCGAGGCCCTGGTGGACGTCCTCACCTGCGGCGTCTGCCACACCGACCTGCATTACAAGCAGGGCGCCATCAACGACGACTTCCCGTTCCTGCTCGGCCACGAAGCCACCGGTGTGGTGAGCGCCGTCGGCCCCGGTGTCACTGAGGTGTCCCCCGGCGACCGCGTGGTGCTGAACTGGCGGGCCGTCTGCGGCGAATGCCGGGCCTGCCGCCGCGGCGAGCCGCAGTACTGCTTCAATACGCACAACGCCACCCAAAAGATGACCCTCGAGGACGGCACCGAACTCTCCGCAGCGCTGGGCATCGGCGCCTTCGGCGAGAAGACCCTCGTCGCCGCCGGCCAGTGCACCAAGGTGGACCCCGACGCCGACCCCGCCGCCATCGGCCTGCTCGGTTGCGGCGTCATGGCCGGCCTCGGCGCCGCCATCAACACCGGCAACGTCCGCCGCGGGGACTCCGTCGCCGTGATCGGCTGCGGCGGCGTGGGCGTGGCTGCCGTGGCCGGCGCCGCGCTCGCCGGCGCCACCACCGTGATCGCGGTGGACATCGACGCCAAGAAGCTCGAACGCGCCAAGGACCTCGGCGCCACCCACATCGTGGACTCCTCCGCCGTCGACCCGGTCGAGGCGATCCGGGACCTGACCGGCGGTTTCGGCGCCGACGTGGTGATCGACGCCGTAGGCCGTCCCGAAACGTACAAGCAGGCTTTCTACGCCCGCGACCTGGCCGGCACAGTGGTGCTGGTGGGCGTCCCCAGCCCGGAGATGACCCTGGAGCTGCCGCTGCTGGATGTCTTCGGCCGGGGAGGCTCGCTGAAGTCCTCCTGGTACGGCGACTGCCTCCCTTCGCGCGACTTCCCCATGCTGATCGACCTCTACCGGCAGGGCCGGCTGGATCTGGATGCCTTCGTCACCGAGCGCATCACGATCGACCAGATCGAGGAGGCCTTCGAGAAGATGCACTCCGGCGCCGTGCTCCGCTCGGTGGTCGAGCTGTGAGCGGCACCTCCGGCACCGGCCTCCGGATCGAGCAGCTGGTCACCTCCGGGACGTTCTCGCTCGACGGCGGTACCTGGGACGTGGACAACAACGTCTGGATCGTCGGCACTGACGAGGAATGCGTGGTGATCGATCCGGCCCACGACGCCGACGCCATCGCGGCCGCTGTCGCCGGCCGGACCGTCGCAGCCATCCTGCTCACCCACGGCCACGACGACCACATCGCCGCCGTTGGCGCCTTCCGGGATCTGGTGAACGCGCCGGTTTACCTGCACCGGAATGACTGGATGCTCTGGGACCGGGTCTTCCCCGGGACCGAACCGGACCACGGCATCGAGGACGGTGACACCTTCGACGTCGCCGGCGCCCGCCTCACGGCGCTTCACACCCCGGGCCATTCCCCCGGCTCGGTGAGCTTCTACTTGGCGGACAAGGGCACCGTCTTCACCGGCGACACCCTCTTCCAAGGCGGCCCGGGCGCCACCGGCCGGTCCTTCAGCGACTTCCCCACCATCATCGAGTCCATCAAGGCCAGGCTGCTCATGCTCCCGGCGGACACCGTGGTGCGGACCGGGCACGGGGACTCGACGACCATCGGCGCCGAGGCACCCCACCTTGCGGACTGGATCGCCCGCGGGCACTGACCCGGTGGGCAGCGGTCCCTGCTACCCCACTTCGACGTGAACGTGGTCGTCCCGGTGGAACATGCGCCGGCCCTCCATGCCGTTGAAGAGGACCCACAGCACGGATCCGTCCGCCGTGGCGCCGTCCACCGTGCCACGGCCGAGGTACCTCGCGCCGGCGGTGATCTGAACGGGCAGGCCGCGTGGCAGTGCCGCCCAGGGCAGGCGCAGGCCGCGCGGGGCGGCGCCGGCGGCGTCCTCGGCCGTGGCCATCAGCCGCGTCCCGGCGGCATGGCTGCCGGCGCTGCGGCGCTTTCGGCCCGGCGGACGGCCGCATACGGTTCGAGGTTGTTGAACGTGTAGAGGTGGACACCGGCCAAGGCCGGCCGGACCGGCGACAGCTCTGACACGAGACGTCGGGGAGAGTAGTTGCCACCGTCCAGCAGCCGGCGGGCGAGCGGGCCCTTGCGGCTGATAAAGCGCAGGGAGGGCCCCACGCCGATCTTGCTCGCCAGCGCGACGAGCTTGGTCCGCGGGACGGACCCGGCGACGCCGGCCCACACGGGCAGCGTGACGCCCTCGCGGCGCAGCAACTCCACGTACCAGCCGATCCGCGCGGCCGAGAAGCACATCTGCGTGACCACGCTGGAGGCAAGATGCTGTTTTTCCAGCAGCGCATCGAGCATATGGAGCTGGCTCTGCTTCGGGTGCCCCTCCGGGTAGCCGGCGACGCCTGCCGCGATGCGCCCGCCGGAGAGCTCGGCAATGTCCTCCAGGAGGCGTGCACTGCTCGGGTACGGGCCGGCTGCCTGCGCGGCGTCTCCGCCTATGGCGAAGACCTCGGTGATCCCGGCAGCCTCGCAGTCTTTGAGGATGCCGGCGAGTTCCGCGCGGCTTTCGAGGCTGCGGGCCGCGAGGTGCGGCACCACAGCAAAACCCAGCCGGCCAAGCTCGACAGCCGTTTGCACTGTGGACTGGACCCCGTGATGCGGAAGGCAGGTGACCGTGAGCTTCGAGCCCGCAGGGAGGCCTGCCTGAACCCTGGCGACGATGCCGTCGGTGGGAACGATTTCCAGCCGCGTGGGAAGCTCGGAATCGTTTCCGGCGGGCTGGGTTGACGGGGAAATGGACGTAAGGGAATGAACCGTCACGGGGTACTCCAAGGAATAGCCGGCGCAACGCGCCGGAGCGGACAGGCCGGAACGGACGGAACCGGACCCGGCAGGTTCACCATGCGAAGCCCCGGACGACGGGGCTTCGCATGGTCGGTGGGAGACGTCAGCGAAGGATGACGGTCCTGTTGCCGGAGAGAATGATCCGGCCTTCGGCATGCCAGCGGACGGCGTTCGTCAGGGCCTTGCATTCGGCGTCGCGGCCCACCGCCACCAGGTCAGCGGGCGTGTAAGTGTGGTCCACCTCGATCACCTGCTGGGCAATGATGGGTCCCTCGTCCAGCTCGGAATTGACGTAGTGCGCGGTGGCCCCGACCGTTTTGACGCCCCGTTCGTAGGCCTGGTGGTAGGGCTTGGCGCCCTTGAAGCTCGGCAGGAAGGAATGGTGGATGTTGATGGCCCTGCCGGCAAGGCGGGCCGTGAGGTTGTCGCTCAGGACCTGCATATAGCGGGCGAGGACCACCAGCTCCACCTGGTAGCTATCCACCAGGGAGAGCAGCGTTGCTTCGGCCGCGGGCTTGGTTTGCTGGCTCACCGGCACGTGGTGGAACGGAATCCCGTGCCAGGTGACCAGGTCCTCGTGGTCCTGGTGGTTGGAGACGACGGCGACGATCTCGACGGGCAGTTCGCCGATGCGGGCGCGGAAGAGCAGGTCGTTGAGGCAGTGCCCGTACTTGGACACCATGACCAGGATCCGCTGTTTCCGGCCGTGGCGTTCCAGCCGCCACGTCATGTCCCACTCCGCGGCCACCGGAAGGAAATCCTGCCGGAGTTCTTCGACGTCGGCGTCCGCGCCTGCTGAGACGAAGTGCACGCGCATGAAGAAGTGCTGTTCCTGCCGGTCGCCGAACTGCTTGATGTCGATGATGTTGCAGCCGTGGGCCAGCAGGAATTCCGAGACGGCGTGGATGATTCCAGGTGATTCGGCGCAGTCGAGGGTGAGGACAAATTCCGTACCGGGCGCCACCGGCTTTTCCAACGCGGGGCGGGAAGACAGGGTGGCTGGTGTGGCTTCTCCGGTGGTCACAGGCTGTCCACCGCCTGGCGTCCGCTGGCACCATCCTGCTCAGACCGGAGTTCGTCCTGGAACGCCTGGTAGCGGGCCAGGTGCGCGGGACGACGGCGCAGGACGAACCATGCCGCGCCGAGGATGATGAACCAAACGGGGGTCACCAGGAGCGCCGTGAGAGTGTCCGGCTGGGTGGTCAGGGTCCAGAGCACGAAGGCGAAGAAGGCGAAGACCGCCCAGACCATGGGGACACCGCCGGGCATCTTGAACTTCGAGGCGGCATGCAGGTGCGGCCGGCGCCGGCGGAAGGCAATGTAGCTGGCCAGGATGATCGACCAGACGAAAACGAAGCAGACGGCGGAAACGGTGGTGACCATCTCGAAAGCCTTGCCGATGTTCTCCCCCGCGTACATCAGGACCACACCGGCGAGCAGCAGCACGCAAGACAGGAACAGCGCATTCTGGGGAACCTTGCGGCGCGACAGGGCACCGAAACGGACCGGCGCATCACCTTCCTGGGCCAGGCCGTAGACCATCCGAGACGTGGAGTAGATCCCGGAGTTGGCCGAGGACATCGCCGAGGAAAGGACCACCAGGTTGACGACGGTGGCGGCAGCGCCGAGGCCGGCCAGGGAGAACATGGCGATGAACGGGCTGTGTCCGGCCGCGAACTGGGTCCAGGGGATAACGGACATCAGGATGATGAGGGCGCCCACGTAGAAGAGCAGGACACGGACCGGGATGGAGTTGATGGCCCGGGGCAGGTTCTTTTCCGGGTCCTTGGCCTCAGCGGCAGTGGTGCCCACCAGTTCGATGCCCACGAAGGCGAACACGGCGATCTGGAAGCCGGCGACGAAGCCCATGAACTCATTCGGGAAGAAGCCCCCGTGGCTCCACAGGTTGCTGAACGTGGCAGGTCCGGCGTCGGAGCTGAATCCGCTGAAAATCATGAACAGGCCCACGATAATCAACGCCGCGATGGCGATGATCTTGATGAGCGCAAACCAGAACTCGGTTTCGCCGAAGGCCTTCACCGTCGTCAGGTTCAGCAGCAGCAGGATGGCGACGGTGACCAGTCCCGGGATCCACAGGGGCAGCCCGGGCCAGAGCTCCTGGGAGTACCCGGCGATGGCGATCACGTCGGCGATGCCGGTGATCACCCAGCAGAACCAGTACGTCCAGCCGGTGAAGAAACCGGCCCAAGGGCCCAGCAGGTCTGCCGCGAAATCACTGAAGGACTTGTAGTGCAGGTTGGAAAGCAACAGCTCACCCATGGCCCGCATGACGAAGAACAGCATAAAGCCGATGATCATGTAGACGAAGATTACGGAGGGGCCGGCCGCCGAGATGGTCTTGCCCGAGCCCATAAACAGGCCGGTGCCGATGGCGCCGCCAATCGCGATGAGCTGGATGTGCCGGTTGCTGAGCTGGCGTTCAAGGTGGGGGGCTTCAACCGGAGCCGAAGGTGGTCGTTGAATCGTCATAAGGAACTCCATCGTTCAAGTGGCACTTTGGTGCCACGATGATTCGGGTCCCTCCCCGCTCTGTCTTGGACCTGAGAGTTTCCGCGTTCCTGCCCCCGCAGACCCGCTTGCACCTTCGGTGAGCCAGGAACGTGCCTGGCTGCTTTCCAGAGTTGCCTCGCCGCGGCGGTACGTGGGCCTGAGAGATTCCTGGGGAGGATTTGCTCCTACGGCGCCTGCTGCATGTACCGGCAGGGCTCTCCCGCCGCAGATCATAGGCATGTTCATTTGTGGATGTTACGGACGGCCCAGTCGCGTGGAGGTTAGCTCCGATCAAAAGCGCGCCGTTGTGGGTGCGGTGCCCCGGATGTGCCGGGACCTTCAGCCACATGACCGGAACAGCCTCGAAGGACATCGTCCGGCCGAATCAGTGTGTGATGGATCACTCGGGAAAGTCAAGCCCCGCAAATGTGACATTGCGAGGCGGGGGCATTGTTGCCCCACGCCGGGGAAGGCGTGTACGGTGTGAGGCGAATCACCACATTCGAATATGCCTTTCGAGCCGTGGCGGGAGAGTCCTCCCCGTCACCAACGGGCAGGCGCCGTAGGAGCAAATCCTCCCCAGGAATCTCTCAGGCCCATGTACCGCCGCGGCGAGGCAACTCTGGAAAGCAGTCAGGTAAGTTCCTGGCTCACCGACGGTGCAAGCGGACAAAGGTCCGCGGAATCTCTCAGGTCCAATACAGAGCGGGGAGGAACCCGGTCCCCTCCGGCGCCTAGCGCCGGCCAAACCTTGGAGTTCCTCTTGACGGTTCAATCTCTTTCATCCAATTTCGCCGACCGCCATATCGGCGCCCGCCGCGAGGCCGACGTCGACACCATGCTGAAGGCTGTCGGCTACGACAGTGTCGACGGCCTGGTGGATACCGCCGTTCCCGATTCCATCCGGCAGGAAAAGCCCCTTAGCCTGGACGGTGCGCTCAGCGAAGTCGAGGTGCTGGCCGCGTTGCGCAAGCTGGCAGCCAAGAACAAGACCGCCGTGCAGATGATCGGCCAGGGCTACTACGACACCGTCACCCCGGCCGTGATCCGGCGCAACATCCTCGAAGCCCCGGCCTGGTACACCGCCTACACGCCGTACCAGCCGGAAATTTCGCAGGGCCGGCTCGAGGCGCTGCTGAACTTCCAGACCATGGTCCAGGACCTCACCGCGCTCCCGGTCGCGAACGCCTCCCTCCTCGACGAGGCCACCGCCGTCGCCGAAGCCGTGCTTCTCATGCGCCGCGCCAACAAGAACAAGTCCGCTGCAGGGGCCAAGACCGTCCTCGACGCCGACTGCCTCCCTCAGACCATCGCCATTGCGCTGGGCCGCGCCGAAGCCCTCGGCTTCGACGTCGAGGTCGCGGACCTCTCCAAGGGCCTGCCCGACGGCGACATCAACGGCGTCGTCCTGCAGCAGCCCGGCGTCTCCGGCCGGGTCTGGGACCAGTCCGGCGTAATCGCCGAGGCCAAGGAACGCGGCGCCCTGGTCACCGTGGCCGCCGACCTGCTGGCCCTCACCCTCATCACTCCCCCGGGCGAGCAGGGCGCGGACATCGCCGTCGGCTCGACCCAGCGCTTTGGTGTGCCGCTGTTCTTCGGCGGCCCGCACGCAGCGTACATGGCGGTGCGCGAGGGCATGGAACGCACGCTCCCGGGCAGGATCGTCGGCGTCTCCAAGGACAACGCCGGCGTCCCCGCCTACCGCCTGGCACTGCAGACCCGCGAGCAGCACATCCGGCGAGAAAAGGCCACGTCCAACATCTGCACCGCGCAGGCGCTGCTGGCCATTGTGTCCTCGTTCTACGCCGTCTACCACGGCCCGGACGGGCTCAAGGCGATCGCAGAGACCGTCCACAACAACGCCCGCGCGCTGGCCGCCACACTGAAGATCGCCGGCCGGGAACTGGTGAGCGACTCCTTCTTCGACACCCTCACGGTCCACGTGCCGGGCAAGGCCGCGAAGGCCATCGCCGCAGCCGAGGCCCGGGGCATCAACCTGCGGTTCATCGACGCGGACACAGTCGGCGTGTCCGTCGATGAAACCACGACGCCGGAGGTTCTCTCCGCAGTGGTAGTCGCCTTTGGCGCCGGCCCTCTCGTGGAGGCCAAGGGCTTCGAGCTCCCCGAATCGGTGCTGCGCAGCTCCGACTTCCTGCAGCACCCGGTCTTCAACACGCACCGCTCCGAAACCCAGTTGCTGCGCTACATCCGCCGCCTCTCGGACCGGGACCTCGCGCTGGACCGCACCATGATTCCGCTGGGTTCCTGCACCATGAAGCTGAACGCAACGGCAGAGATGGAGGCCATCTCCTGGCCGGAGTTCGCCTCCATCCACCCCTTCGCGCCGGACTCCCAGACCGAGGGATGGCGGGAACTCATCAGCGGCCTCGAGGCTGATCTCGCCGAAATCACGGGCTACGACCAGGTGTCCATCCAGCCCAACGCCGGTTCCCAGGGCGAGCTCGCCGGCCTGCTGGCGATCCGGGGCTACCACCGCTCCCGCGGCGAGGCCCAGCGCAACATCTGCCTGATCCCGGCCTCGGCGCACGGCACGAACGCGGCCTCCGCGGTGCTCGCCGGCATGAAGGTCGTCGTCGTGGCCACAGCTTCGGACGGCACGATCGACCACGCGGACCTGCAGGCCAAGATCGAGCAGCACAAGGACGTGCTCTCGGCGATCATGATCACCTACCCGTCCACGCACGGGGTGTACGACGCCGACGTCCGCGAGGTCTGCGACGCCGTCCACGCCGCCGGCGGCCAGGTCTACGTCGACGGCGCCAACCTCAACGCCCTCGTGGGCCTGGCCCAGCCGGGCCGGTTTGGCGGGGACGTCTCGCACCTGAACCTGCACAAGACCTTTTGCATCCCGCACGGCGGCGGCGGACCCGGCGTCGGCCCGGTCGCGGCCAAGGCGCACCTGGCGCCGTTTATGCCCGGCGACGCGAACAAGGCCGCCGGCCAAGGCGGGACAGGCGTGGCTATCTCGGCGTCCCGCTACGGCTCCGCCGGTGTGCTGCCGATCTCCTGGGCGTACGTGAAGCTCATGGGCGGCCAGGGCCTGACCGAGGCCACTAAGTCGGCGCTGCTCGCGGCCAACTACATCGCCGCACGGCTGGATGAGCACTTCCCGGTGCTCTACACCGGGGAGAGCGGGCTCGTGGCCCACGAGTGCATCCTGGATCTGCGCGAGCTCACGGCCAGGACCGGCGTCACCGCCGAGGACGTCGCCAAGCGCCTGATCGACTTCGGCTTCCACGCCCCCACGCTGTCCTTCCCCGTAGCGGGCACCCTGATGGTGGAGCCCACCGAGTCCGAGGACCTCGCCGAGATTGACCGCTTCATCGCGGCGATGATCACGATCCGGCAGGAGATCGACCAGGTGGCCAACGGCGAGTTCACGGTGGAGGACTCCCCGCTGCGCAACGCCCCGCACACGGCGGCCGCCGTCGTCTCTTCCGACTGGGAGCGGGCCTACCCTCGCGAGCAGGCAGTCTTCCCGGTCCACACGCTGCGGCAGGACAAGTACTTCCCGCCGGTCGGGCGGATCGACGGCGCCGCCGGCGACCGCAACCTGGTCTGCTCCTGCCCGCCGCTGTCCGAATTCGAGAACTAAGGATCCCCCGATGAGTGAGAACTACACCGCCCTCTACGAGCAGCACAAAAAAGCCGGCGCCTCCTTCACGGACTTCGGCGGCTGGCAGATGCCGCTCAAGTACGAATCGGAGCTGGCCGAGCACCACGCCGTCCGCAACGCCGCGGGCCTTTTCGACCTCTCCCACATGGGTGAAGTCTGGGTCAGCGGCCCGGACGCCGCAGCGTTCCTCGACTATGCCCTGGCCGGGAAGCTCTCGGCCGTGGCCGTGGGCAAGGCCAAGTACTCGCTGATCTGCCAGGAAGACGGCGGCATCATCGATGACCTGATCTCCTACCGTCGCGCTGAGGACAAGTTCCTGGTGGTCCCCAACGCCGGCAACGCAGTGGTCGTGGCCGCGGCCCTGGCCGAGCGGGCTGCAGGCTTTGACGTCACGGTGGAGGACGTCTCCGCCGAAACGTCGCTGATCGCCGTGCAGGGCCCCCACGCCGAAGCCATCCTGCTGACCTTGGTCCCGGCCGGGCAGCACGAGCTGGTCACCGAACTGAAGTACTACGCCGCGGTTGAGGTAGGCATCACCGTCAACGGCGCTGTCCAGGACCTGCTCCTGGCCCGCACCGGCTACACCGGCGAGGACGGCTTCGAAATCTACGTTCCCAACGAGGACGCCGCCGGCCTCTGGGAAGCACTGCTGGAAGCCGGCGCGGACCCTGGGCTTATCCCCGCCGGCCTGGCCTGCCGTGACTCGCTGCGGCTCGAGGCCGGCATGCCGCTCTACGGCAACGAACTCTCCCGCGAAGGCAACCCGTACGCGGCAGGCCTGGGCCCGGTGGTCTCGCTCGCCAAGGAGTCGGACTTCGTCGGCAAGGCAGCCCTGGCCGAACTCAAGGCAGCCGGCGCAGGTTCCACCACCGGCCGCAAACTCGTGGGCCTCAAAGGCCTGGGCCGCCGGGCCGGCCGCAGCCACTACCCGGTCCTGAAGGACGGCAAAGTCGTCGGCGAAGTGACCTCCGGCCAGCCGAGCCCCACCCTGGGATACCCCGTTGCGATGGCGTACGTCGACGTCGAGTTCACCGAACCCGGCACCACCCTGCACATCGATCTGCGCGGCAAAGCCGAGCCGTTCGAAGTTGTCGCACTGCCGTTCTACAAGCGCGAAAAATAGCCCGGCCGCCGGCCAGGCACGCAACAACCTACGAACTTAAGGATGAGAAGCATGAGCAAAGTAGTAGCTGAACTGAAGTACTCCGCCGAACACGAATGGGTCGCCGCTGACGGGTCGGGCCCGGCCGGGATCGGCATTTCGGCCGTGGCCGCGGACGCCCTCGGCGACATCGTGTACGTGGACCTGCCCGAGGTCGGTGCCACGGTGACCGCTGGTGAGACCTGCGGCGAGGTCGAGTCGACCAAGTCGGTATCGGACCTGTATGCCCCGGTCACCGGCGAGGTCACCGAGGTCAATGACGCTGTTGTGTCCGATCCGGCGCTGATCAACAGCGACCCGTACGGCGCCGGCTGGCTGTTCAAGGTCGCCGTGGCCGAAGAAGGCCCGCTGATGTCGGCCGAAGAGTACGCTGCAGCCAACGGCGGCGAACTGTGAGCGGGGCTGCGGCGGCAGACACCCTGACGAGCTTCGAGCAGGTCGTGTCCCCGTCCCTGGACGCGGAGCTGTCCGTGCTGGATCCGGAGATCGCCGCGCGGATCGACGCGGAGCTGGGCCGCCAGCGTGACGGCCTGGAAATGATCGCCTCGGAGAACCACACGGCCCGCGCCGTGATGCAGGCGCAGGGCTCGGTCCTGACCAACAAGTACGCCGAGGGCTACCCGGGCAAGCGCTACTACGGCGGCTGCGAGCACGTCGACGTGATCGAACAGCTCGCCATCGACCGGGTCAAGGCCCTGTTCGGCGCCGGGTACGCCAACGTCCAGCCGCACTCCGGCGCGCAGGCGAACGCCTCGGTGATGCACGCCCTGATCCGCCCGGGCGACACGATCATGGGCCTGAACCTGGCCCACGGCGGGCACCTGACGCACGGCATGAAGATCAACTTCTCCGGCCGGCTCTACAACGTCATCCCGTACCAGGTCCGGGAGGACGACCACCGGATCGACATGGCCGAGGTCGAGCGCCTGGCCCAGGAGCACAAGCCGCAGCTGATTGTGGCCGGCTGGTCCGCGTACGCCCGGCAGCTGGACTTCGCCGAGTTCCGCCGGATCGCCGACTCGGTGGGGGCCTACCTGATGGTGGACATGGCGCACTTCGCCGGGCTCGTCGCGGCCGGGCTGCACCCCTCCCCGGTCCCGCACGCGCACGTCACGACCTCCACGACGCACAAGACCCTCGCCGGTCCGCGCGGCGGGATCATCCTGTCCAACGACGCCGACATCGCCAAGAAGATCAACTCGGCCGTGTTCCCGGGCCAGCAGGGCGGCCCGCTCGAGCACGTCATCGCCGGCAAGGCCGTCGCCTTCAAGGTGGCCGCGTCTCCGGAGTTCAAGGAACGCCAGGAACGTGTCCTCGCCGGGGCCCGGATCCTCGCCGAGCGCCTGGTTCAGCCGGATGTGACCGCGAAGGGGATCAACGTGATCTCCGGCGGCACCGACGTGCACCTGGTCCTGGTGGACCTGCGCGAGTGCGAGCTCAACGGCCAGGAAGCCGAGGACCGGCTCGCGGCGATCGACATCACGGTCAACCGCAACGCCGTCCCGTTCGACCCGCGCCCGCCGATGGTCACCTCCGGGCTGCGGATCGGCACCCCGGCGCTAGCGACCCGCGGTTTCGGTGAGGCCGCGTTCGCCGAGGTCGCGGACATCATCGCCGAGGCGCTGACCGCCGACGCCGGCACGGACCTCTCCGGGCTCCGCACCCGGGTCCAGGCCCTCGCCGCCGCCCACCCGCTCTACCCGGCGCTCTAGCCGGCCCTGGTGATTGGGCCTGTCCACGCATTGGGGGCTGGACAGGCCCAACCGCCGACATTCGAAGCACTACCTAGTGAGGAACCGACAATGGCTGTTGGAGTCTTTGATCTCTTTTCCATCGGATTGGGGCCGTCAAGTTCGCACACCGTGGGCCCGATGCGGGCCGCGGCGGTGTTCGCCGAGGAACTGGCGGCCTCCGGTGCCCTGGACCGGGTGGCCTCGCTCCGGGTGGACCTGTACGGGTCCCTCGCCGCGACCGGCCACGGGCACGGGACCATGACGGCCATCCTGCTGGGTCTGGAGGGGTACCACCCGGAGAAGATCCTCCCCGCGGAGGTCGAGGAGCGGCTGGCCGCCATCGCCGACACCGGCACCCTGCAGCTCGCCGGATCCGTGCCCCTGCCCTACGGGGTGAAGGACATGGTGCTGCGCCCGCTGACCATCCTGCCCCGGCACACGAACGGCATGACCTTCACCGTGGCCGACGCCGACGGCGGGACCCTGCACAGCGCCACGTTCTTCTCCGTCGGCGGCGGCTTCATCGTCCGCGAGGGCGAGGAGGACGCCGCGCTGAAGGAACTCGACGCCTCCATCAAGGACCTGCCGCTGCCGTTCCGCACCGCCGCGGAACTGCTCGGCCACTGCCAGGCCCGCGGGCTCTCGATCGGGGAGGTCATGTTAGTCAACGAACGCGCCTCCCACACCGAGGAGGAGATCCGCGAAGGCCTCCTGCACATCTACTCCGTGATGGCCGAGTGCGTGGCCACCTCCCTGAAGCGGACCGGGCTGCTGCCCGGCGGGCTCAAGGTCCGCCGCCGCGCCCCGGACTGGCACGACCGCCTGCTGAAGGAAAACGCGGACCGGGACCCCGGCTACCGGGACCCGAAGTACTGGCAGGAATGGGTGAACCTGATCGCCCTCGCCGTGAACGAGGAGAACGCCTCCGGCGGCCGCGTCGTGACCGCCCCCACCAACGGCGCGGCCGGGATCATCCCCGCGGTGCTCTACTACGCCCTGCACTTCGCCCCCGGCATGGACAAAGCCAGCCAGGCCGACCGCGACGACACTGTGGTGAAGTTCCTGCTGACCGCCGGCGCGGTCGGGGTGCTCTACAAGGAACAGGCCTCGATCTCCGGCGCCGAGGTCGGCTGCCAGGGCGAGGTGGGCTCGGCGTCGTCGATGGCCGCCGCGGGCCTCGCCGAAGTCATGGGCGGCACACCCCAGCAGGTCGAGAACGCCGCGGAAATCGCGATGGAACACAACCTCGGCCTGACCTGCGACCCGATCGGCGGGCTCGTGCAGATCCCCTGCATCGAACGCAACGCGATCGCCGCGGCCAAAGCCATCAACGCCGCCAAAATGGCCCTCTGGGGCGACGGGTCGCACCGGGTTTCCCTCGATGAAGTCATCGTGACCATGCGCGAAACCGGCAAGGACATGAGCTCCAAATACAAAGAAACCGCCATGGGCGGCCTCGCCGTCAACGTCGTCGAGTGCTGACGGCAATGGCGGACGTGAACCGAGCCAATAGGCCCCTGGACCTCCGGCAGCTACCGGCCGGAACAGCGGCCGCCAAGCGCCGGAGGCGGCGCAGGCGGCAGCGGGCTGAAGCCTGGGCGGTCGGCTTAGGCGGACTGATGGGGTTCGTGCTGATTCTCTACGCCGCAACCCAGTACACGGGGTGGTGACCAGCCCCGCTCCCCCCGACACTTTGATCAGCAACCCGCCGCCGTTAACCGGCCCACTTACGAAGGAACAACAAATGACACTGGCACCAGAAGGCCGGAAGATGCTGCGCATTGAGCAGCGTAATGCGGCCACCCCGGTGGAGCGGAAGCCCGAATGGATTAAGGCCAAGGTCCAGATGGGCCCGGAGTTCGTCCAGCTCAAGAACCTGGTCAAGAAGGAAGGCCTGCACACCGTGTGTGAGGAGGCCGGCTGCCCCAACATCTTCGAATGCTGGGAAGACAAGGAAGCGACGTTCCTGATCGGCGGCTCCGAGTGCACCCGGCGCTGCGACTTCTGCCAGATCGACACCGGCAAACCCTCCCCGGTGGACATGTTCGAACCCACCAAGGTGGCCCGCTCGGTCCAGGCGATGCAGCTGCGCTACGCCACCGTCACCGGGGTGGCCCGCGACGACCTCGCCGACGAGGGCGTCTGGCTCTACGCCGAAACCGTCCGCAAGATCCACGAACTGAACCCCGGCACCGGCGTCGAGCTGCTGATCCCGGACTTCTCCGGCAAACCCGAACACATCGCGGCGATCTGCGACTCCAAACCCGAAGTCTTCGCGCACAACGTCGAGACCGTGCCGCGGATCTTCAAGCGCATCCGCCCCGCGTTCCGCTACGAACGCTCCCTGGACGTCATCACCCAGGGCCGCAACCTCGGCATGGTCACCAAGTCCAACCTGATCCTGGGCATGGGCGAGACCCGCGAGGAAATCTCCGAAGCCCTGCGCGACCTGCACGAGGCCGGCTGCGACCTGATCACCATCACCCAGTACCTGCGCCCGAGTGAACGCCACCTCCCGGTGGACCGCTGGGTCAAGCCGCAGGAATTCGTCGACCTGCAAAACGAGGCCGACGAGATCGGCTTCCTCGGCGTCATGTCCGGGCCCCTGGTGCGTTCCTCCTACCGCGCCGGCCGGCTCTGGGCCACCGCCATGCGCAAAAAGGGCTGGGAGATCCCGGCCGAACTCGCGCACATCGAAAGCTCCGGCAGCACCCGCCAGGAAGCCAGCTCACTCCTCGCGGCGCACTCCTGAGCGCCCGTCGTACTAGGCTGTCGGCCCATGAGCACTTTCCCCAGCATGGATCCCGGCATCTTCGCGCCGGACCTGAGGACGCAGTTCGAGGCCTTTCTCGACGAGCACCGGGCTGCCCTGCACGGCTGCCTGGACGGGCTCAGCGAGCAGGAGGCCCGGGCGTCCCTCGTCCCCTCGCGGACAACGCTGCTGGGACTGGTCAAACACGCAACGTTCGTGGAACAGGTCTGGTTCGACGAAGCCATCACACGCCGGAGCCGCCAGGAGATCGGGATTCCGGCCACCCCGGACGAGTCCTTCATCCTGGACGACGGCGACACGGTTGCCGGCGTCCAGGCCGCCTACCGCCGGGCCTGCGGGGACTCACGCGGCCGGACCGCATCTTTGGGGCTCGACGACCTGGTCACCGGCAACCGCCGCGGGCCGCTGCCCTTGAGGTGGGTCTATCTGCACATGCTGCGGGAACTCGCCCAGCACTGCGGGCACGCCGACATCCTGCGTGAACAGCTCCTCGCCGCGCGCGCCCCGGGCTGAATCGTCCCCCAGCGCCGGTTAGCATCGGAGGCTCCCGAAGTCGCCGTAATCCAGGGCCGCGTACCGGGCGTAGGCGCTCAGCACTGCGGCCTCGATGGCGTCCACGTCCAGGTGCGGGACCAGGTCGTTGACTGCCCCCGCCGTCGTCGGGTCCCAGTCCAGGCCCAGGGCGGCGTAGCTGGCCTCGAGCACGGCCCGGATGGGCGCGGAGTGTTCCACGATGATCACCGAGCTGAACAGCCAGCCGCCGGAGACCACCCGCTGGGCGGTGCCGATGAGCTTGACCTGATGCCCCGGCACCGCAGGATCCTGCCCGTGGACACTGAACTCCCCGGGGCAGTACTCGCCCGGGATCTCCCCGACGGCGGCGTCCACCCCGGCGTCGCGCAGTCCCTGTGCCAGCAGTTCGCCGAAAAACGAAAAGCGCCCCTTCGCGCCGGCGATCGCGTCGGCATGCGGCTCCAGGTGGTCGATCACCAGCGTGCCCTCGTGGTAGGCGGCTGCCCGGCCGCCGGCTTTCCGGACCAGGGGTTCAAACCCGAGCTCGCGGCAGGCCTGCGCCGCGGCCTCGAAGCCCGGCAGATGGGTGTCCCGCTGGCCGAACGCGACCGTGGGCGCAGGCCGGTAGAGCCGCAGCAGGGGACCGGCCGCGCCCGTCTTCACCCGCTGCAGCAGGTCCAGCGCGAAGTCCAGGTCCGCCGCGGCGCCGAGCGAATGCTCCTGCCGGAACACCGTCAGGGTCCGGGGTCCGGCCGCGGCCTGCTCCATGTTGTTATGCTCCCTTATGCTCATTCTGCAATTCCTGGTGGTGGCCGCCGCGTTCGCCGTCATCGACGCCGTCTGGCTCAAGTCGATGAACAAGTTCTACCGCCGGCACCTCGGACACCTGATGGCGGACAAGCCCCATCTAGGGTACGCCGTGGTGTTCTACGTGCTCTACATCGCCGGAATTGTCTTCTTCGCCCTCCGGCCGGCGCTCAACGGCGGCAGCTGGCTCACGGCCCTGGGCTACGGCGCCGCGCTGGGTGCGTTCGCCTACGCCACCTACGACCTCACCAACGCCGCGACCCTGAAGAAGTGGCCGCTGGCGATCGTCGTCGCGGACATCGCGTGGGGCGCTTTCCTGACCGGCCTCGCCACTGTCGTCGGCTGGCTCGTCTTCCACTAGGCGCCCGGGCGGCCGGCGGCCGGCCCGCTGCTCAGCTTTTCCGCAGCGTCAGGATCTGCTCGGCGCGTCCGAAGGGTCCCTGCAGGTCATGCAGCACGGTGGAGGTCAGGCCGATGCCGTCAGTGCCGAAGGACACCTCGTTGTCCAGGCCCAGCCATTCCCCCTCGGGACGGCGGTACATGTGGATCTGCAGGTCCAGGTTGGGGAAGGCGTAGCTGCCCTTGCCCGGCGGAACCCGCGCCGCGATCCCGTTGGCCGTGTCCACCAGGCCCACCAGCCGGGCCAGGTCGCTGCTGTCGGCCCGGTCCGTGAGCGGGTAGTCGGTGTGCAGCCAGACCGTGCCGGACCCTGCCCGGTGACCCTCGGCGATGCGCATCGTCAGCGAGGCGATGTAGCCGCCGGGCCAGACCGTGGCGGCGTCGTACGGTTCGCAGTCCTCGGGCGCAGGGATCCGCGGGTCTTCGAAGGCGGCGACGGCGGCCGTGTCGGAGGTGATCATGCGCCAGGCGGTCGCCCGGATGGCCACGCGGCCGCCGGCCACGAGCTCGGCCTGCAGCAGCTCGATCGTCCGGCCGGGGCGCAGGGTGGTGGTGGTGACCTCGAAGTCGCCGCCCGGGATCAGGCCCAGGATCTCGTAGCTGATCCGGGCCATCCGCATGTCCTCCCGCGGCTCGTGCCGGGCCAGGGCGTCGGCCAAGATGCCGGACGCCGGCGCCATGTGCTGTTCGTGCTCATTCCAGGCGCCCTGGGCGTGGATGGTGGAGCGGAACCGCCCGTCCCCGAGCGCCTCGTAATAGAAATCGCCCTCGGCCAGCACCGGTAGTTCAGCAGTCAACGTCGACCCTTTCGCAGCATCCATCAGAGAATCCCACCCACCTTATCGCCTCGGGCCGCCCGGGTTCCGCTGCTCCCGTGGTCTCCCCCGATCCGCCGGACTGGGTAGACTCGGGAGCAGGTTTACTCCGACTATCCTGCGAAGAGGTGCTCCCCCTGATCCGCGTTATCAGCTACAACCTCCGCAAACACAAAGCCAGCGGCGAACTGGAGGCCCTGGCCGAGGGTTTCAATATCGATGCGCTCTGCCTCCAGGAATGCGACACCGATGACCTGCCCGAGAGCATCGGCGACCTCCACCTCGCCGATGCGACGCGGGGCAACCGGCTCGGCCTGGCGATCTACTACCGCAAGGACCGTTTCACCGCGTACGAGACGAAGACTTTCGCGCTGAAGAAGTCACTGCACGACCGGGTCCTTGCACCGGCCCACGAGCGCCTGATCGGCACCCGGGTGGTCGACAACGAAACAGATCACGACCTCGTTATCGCATCCTTCCACGCCGCGCCGCTCACGGCGTCGAACTCCCTGCGGCGGAACCAGATCCACGCCGCCCACGCGGAACTGCTGAGCATGGGCGGGGGGCTGATGACCTTGATGGTGGGCGACTTCAATTACCCGTTCTTCACGAAGTACCTCACCGAGCAGATGAAGGACGCCGGCTACGAGCTCTCCCTCAGCGACCGGCGAACCTACACCCGCTACAAGGTGTTCAAGGGCCACTTCGACTTCGCCACCTCGCAGGGCCTCATGATCGAAAACGTCGAAACCCTCCCGCGCGGAGCCTCCGACCACCTCCCGATCCTCATCACCGCCGAATACGGCCAGAACGCGCCCGGAGCTGCCGCGGGCTAAGGCCCCCGCTCCGTCTCCGGCTCCGCGGCCGGCTCCTCGTGGCCCTCTGCCCAGCGTCCGGCGGCCCTGCCGGCGGCGCTTTGACGTGCCCTCTTTCCAGGGACCCGTCCCCCGGTAGCCGCCGGGTGAACCCGGCGGGCCCCTGCGCGAACGTGCCGTGAACAACGCATGAACTGACCCCGATATGGACCGGGGGCGTAACCGTTTCGTGATCTACTTTTTGGCGTGAACTCTACCCGCGAGTAACTTTTCGGGCCCTCCCAGCGATTACCCCTGTGGCGGGCTGGCCGGGTCTCCTCCGGCGACGCGGGAAGTCAGCCCTGACATAAAAAGGAATCCGACGTGAACGTTTCAAGACGCAACTTCTTGGGTGTGGCTGGGACAGCAGCCGCCACGGCCCTGGCCACCGGCGGCACACTCCGTGCGGCTACGGCCGCCACGCCCGTGATGCCGGCGCCCGCGGCCTCCGGCATCGAGCACATCATCGTCGTGATGATGGAGAACCGCTCCTTCGACCACTTCCTCGGCTGGATGCCGGGGGCCAACGGGAAACAGGCCGGGCTGAGCTACATTGACCGCTACGGCATTCCGCACTCGAACCACCACCTGACCGATTTCCAGGGCTGCGGCCACCCGGACCCGGACCACTCCTACGAGGGCGGCCGGATCCAGTACAACAACGGCAAGAACAACGGCTGGCTCCGGGCCGGTGAGAACGACGAGTTCGCCGTCGGGTACTACGACGCCGCCGACCTCGACTTCTGGCGGCAGGCCGGCCCTGACTGGACGGTCTGCGACCAGTACTTTGCGGCGACCATGGCCGAAACGTACCCCAACCGGTTCTACCAGCACGCCGCCGCGACCGACCGGATCCACAACTCCACGGTAACGAGCACCTTGCCGACGATCTGGGACAGGCTGGCCGCCGCCGGCGTCTCCGGCAAGTACTACTACGGCGACATCCCCTTCACCGCGCTCTGGGGCACCAAGTACCTCGGCATCTCGCACCACTACTCCGAGTTCCTTTCCGACGCCAGTGCCGGAACCCTGCCCGCTGTGTCGTTCGTGGATCCGCGGTTTACCGACGAGGGCTCCGGCACCTCCGGCGACGACCACCCGCACGCCGACATCCGCTCCGGCGAGACGTTCCTCGCCGAGGTCTACAATGCCGTTACCTCCGGTCCGGGCTGGGCCAACACCCTGCTCGTGGTCAACTACGACGAATGGGGCGGCTTCTACGACCACGTCGCGCCCACGACGGCTCCGGACACCAGCGCGGACACCGCGCTGCGCGGCTTCCGGGTTCCCTCCCTGGTGGTCTCGCCCCGCGCCCGGCGCCGGTACGTCGCCCACAATGTCTACGATCACACCTCGGTGCTCAAGGCCATCGAATGGCGCTGGAACCTGCCGCCGCTGACCCCGAGGGACAAGGCCGCCCGCAACATCGCCGAGGTCCTGGACTTCGGAGCCCCGGCCAACCTAAACGCCCCCAAGTACCTCGTCCCGCCGTTCGTGGCCGGCCCCGCCTGCACTCCCGTGGGGCCGCCGCCCGCCGAAGAATGGTCCGGACTGAAACAGAAAGCACTCGCCGACGGATGGAAGCTCCCGTGAACCCCACCACAACCACACCCGCACGCCGCGAACCGCGCAGCAGGCGCCGCCCCCTGAAGCGGATCGCCTCCGCGGCACTGCTCATCCTGGCCGCCGCGACGCTCAGCTACGGCCCCGCGTCGGCCACGGCGGGCACACCGGCACAGGCGACCACCGCCGTCCCGGCCGCCAGTACCCCCGGGAAGGGCTACCTGCCCGGGGCAAAACATGTCTTTGTGATCAACCTTGAGAACAAGGGCTATGACGAGACTTGGGGCCCGAAATCCGCCGCGCCCTATCTCTCCCAGACGCTGCGCAGCCAGGGCGTGCTGCTGAACCAGTACTTCGGCACCGCGCATAACTCCCAGCCCAACTACGTGGCGCAGATTTCCGGCCAGGGTCCGAACCCCCAGATGCAGGCAGACTGCCAGAGCTACACCCCGTTCGTCGGCAGCGGCACCGCCAGCCCCGGCCAGGCTGTCGGGGACGGCTGCGTCTTCCCGGCCAGTGTCCCCACCGTCGCGGGGCAGCTCAAGGACGCCGGGAAGACCTGGAAAGGCTACATGGAGGACATGGGAACCCCGTGCCGGCACCCCGCGCTCGGCGCCGTCGACGACACCCAGAAAGCCAAGGTCGGCGACCAGTACGCGGCGCGGCACAACCCGTTTGTGTACTTCGCCGGCATCACCGGATCTCCGGACTGCGCCAAGAACGACGTCGACCTGTCCGCCCTGAAGACGGATCTCGCCTCAACCGCCACGACGCCAAACCTGTCGATGATCACGCCGAATCTCTGCCATGACGGACACGATTCCCCGTGTGTCGACGGGCAGCCGGGCGGCCTGGCCAGCGCCGACGCCTGGCTCAAACAGTGGGTTCCGGCCATCACCTCCTCCCCCGCCTTCAAGCAGGACGGGGTCTTGGTCATCACCTTCGACGAGTCCGACGGGCCGCAGAGCGACGCCAGTGCATGCTGCGGCGAAGGCCCGGGACCGAATTCGCCGCTGCCGGGCATCACCGGCATGGGCGGCGGCCGCGTCGGTGCGCTGGTCCTCTCGCCCTTCACCAAGGGGGGCACCTGGTCCACCACCCCGTACAACCACTACAGCCTGCTGGCCAGCATCGAGGACACTTTCGGCCTGCCCTACCTCGGGTACGCCGGGACGCCGGGGCTGAACCGCTTCGGCCTCGACGTCTACAACGCCGGGGTCTAGGAAGTTCCCGCGACGGACCGCAATTGCCCGGCCGCCCGGTAACCCCTAGGAAGTGCCGGACGCGCCGCGGGCTTTGGCGCCGCGGCGCAGGACGCTGCGGGCCAGCCGGAAACGCTCCCGGACCGAGAGTTCGGGCAGGTATGCGCGGGTCAGAGCGCTGGCAATGCCCGGGAGCGCCGCGGAGTCCGGATAGGCCATGTACAGCGGGGCGTACAGCGGACGGAACTTGCCCTTGAACGCCAGGAGGGACCGGAAGCCGTAGACGGGCTCCAATGCCGACCCCAGGCGGTCAAGCAGGCGCTCAAGCCGTCCGGTTTCGTCCGGTCCGGCGTCGCGGAGCCGGATTTGTTCCTCCCCGGGGGCATGCGCCAGGGGTGCCCCGGAGAGGCTGATGAATTCGAAGCCCTCGTCCCGGAAGCTCAGCGCAGCGGAGGCGATGAGGAACTCGATGCCCGGCCGGAATCCTGAGCTTCGGCCGCGCATGAAGTCCAACGTCCATCCCGCCACCCGTCCGTCCCGGTAGACCGGCAGCCATGACGTGACCGCGTGAACGTGGTGCCGGACGTCGACGGCGAGAAGGCAGCGGACCTCGGGGTCGTTCAGCTCCTCGACACCTCCAAGGGTGAAGCCCATCTCTGGCATCTTCCGGTCGGCTACCCATTCCTCGGAGATGGCCTGGATCTGTGCCTGGATTGCCAGCGGCGCGGACGGATACCGCACCCACTCGGCGCTGATGCCTGCCTTCGCGGCGTTGTTCATTGCCGTCCGGATATCCTGGAATTGCTTGCCGCGGAAGGACAGGCCCGCCAGCGGAAGAACGGTCTCCTGGGCGACCTGCACCGAATCCCACCCCAGAGCGGCCGCGGCCTCACGGACCTCGGTGTGCACGGAGTAGAAGCACGGATTCCATCCGTTGGACCTGCAGTACGCGGCGAATTCTTCCACCGCATTGCTGGTGCCGGACGCCGGCCCGACCGGACCGCCAAGGGTCAGCGCGATGCCGGCGATGACGCGGTAGGCGACAAAGCTCTCGCCGCCGCTGGAAAACCAGTACACATTTCCGGGCCACGTCGTCATCCACGAGATGGAGCTTCCCCGGCCGGCCCGGAGGATGGCCCGCGCCCGGTCAATATCGGCTCTGTTGCGGCTGTAGGCCGGGCGCAGGAACGACGTCAGCACCCACCCCCCGCTGATGACCCAGAAGGCGATCCCGACCCCCTCATAGAGCAACACGGCCGGGGTGCTTTCGGGGAAAAACGCCGGCGGCAAGTCCACGGTAAACCCCAGCGGAAGAAATCTGTCCGGGACGTCCGCCACCAGGTCCGCGAGTGTGGGGTCGGGGCTGAATCCCGGTGCCAGCGCCACTCCGAGCAGGACGTAGACACCACCAAGAACCCCCGCCAGGCCGACAACCCGCACCGCCAGTCGCCGGTACGTCCCGCGGGGCGCAACGGCCGGGAACATCGGCTGGCACGCCAACAGCACCGCGAAAAGAAGGACCGGCAGGAGCAGCGGGGGCACCAGGGTCAGCGGATGGGTCCGGCCACCCACCCGGCTGGCGTCGACCAACTCCCCGGCGACCGTGTTGGGACCGGCTGACTGCAGGACCCCGACCATCGTAATGAGCGCCAGGACCGACAAGGCGGCCTGGACCAACACGGCACCCAACCAGGCAGCACGACGCCCCCGGCGCAGCCCTTCAGCCAGCAACAGCAACAAGAACGACGGCACAATCGCCATGAAGATGGCCCCTGCCCCGGCCCGCAGCTGCAGGAGCATGGCCTCGCACTCCCGGTGCTGGGCGGGGATCGCACACACGCTCTGCAACGTCTGGGGGTCCACCGGCTGGATATCGGTAAAAATCAAGCGCAGTACAGCGAGGGGACCCGCCGCGTGCGGGGTCAGACCGGCAACCACCGGCCCCACCGCCGAGACCGCCACCAGCAGTGCTATCAGCACACGCCCTTCGTGCCGGGAGCTGACCGGACGCCGGAGCCGGGGTTTGCGGCCCAGGAGCACGGGGCCGAGCAACGCGCCAGCCGCGCCAGCCCCAAGACGGATCAGATCCGTGAACCCGCCGCTGTAGAGCGCCAACAGGATAAGCAGGCCGAAAAGCCCCAGCCGGATCCGGCGCCGCCACAGCGGCCCCATGGACGCCGTCGCAGCCAGGAGTGAGCCGTAGACCATGGCGCTCGGACCCAGGAAGTAGGTTGCATCCAGGCCCCGGGCCCAGCTCCCCATCAGGAGCCTGGGTGCCTCCCAGACGCCAGTGGCGGCGAGGACGCCCGCAACCTGGGCAGCAGTGGCTGCGATCGCCAGCTTCAGGCTGCCGATCTGGCGTTCGACGGGGACTCCGACCAGCAGCACGAGCGCTGTTCCCAGAACGTAGCCCGGCAGGTTCCGCGCCCAGAGTGCGGAAGCCAGCACGGCGGTCCAGTGGTCCGGCCAGAAATGCGCCGTCGCGGCCACCTCTGCCTTCCACCCGGGCGCCGGCCCCTCAAATAGGCTCGACGACGCGGCGCCGACGACCCAAAAAACAGCGACAAACCCCAGAGTGACCGGCGCGCTCCGAAGTGACAGGAAGATCCACCGTGGCCACCCGCTGCGACGTGTCCGCTTCGCCCCGCGGACTGGCGTCGACACTGGAGCTGGCAATGGGCACTCCTTTCAGGACAGCGGAGCTTCGGCTGCCCCATCCTGTAGGTACCATTTGACCACTCGCGCCAGCAGGGCAACAGGGTAGCCTCCGACGGCCTTCCCTTTGCACCTCCGCAAGACCCGCAGGAGCGCTGGCATCCATAGAACTCCCAGCGTTTCCCGGGGTCTGCGGTGTTATAACGTCCGTAGAGGGATGCGCCTGATGGAGGGGACCCATGCCGCAGCTGCTCGGCCTGAACGTTGTAGATCCAGCCCTGCTTGGCGCCTTTTACGGGCTGTCGCTACTCGCCTGCCTCTACCTCGCGGTCCGGAGGCCGCTCCCGCCGCGCTGGTTGCTCGTGGCGTTTGCAGGGCTGGCGGGCGGGGCCCTCGCGGGTGCCATCACGCTCTTTGTCTGCGAAGCCGTGGTCAACGTGTTCGGACTGCCGCTGGAGCCCGATACCCGCGCCTGGGTTATCTCCGCCTTCGCCGGCGTCGGCCTCGCCGTGGTAAATCTCTGGCGTTCACGCTGGTGGCGGAAAGCGGCTGCCGTGATCGCAGTGCTGGTTTTCGTCTCGACGGCGGCCCTGGCAATCAATGCCGGCTACGGGCTGAACCCCACCCTGGGCGCCATGCTGGGGCTGAACCAGGCCCAGCACCTGGCCCTCCCTGCGCTCAATCCGAAGGCCCGGCAGGACAACGGTGGTCCACTGTGGCAGAGCTGGACTCCCCCGGCAGGGATGCCGGCCACCGGCAGGAGCGGAGCCTTATCGATCCCGGCAACCGCCTCGGGTTTCCACGCCCGGGACGCGTATCTGTACCTGCCCCCTGCGGCCCTGGTTGCCGATCCGCCGCCCCTGCCGATCGTCATCATGATGATGGGCCAGCCGGGAGGACCTGAACAAAACAAATCCGCCGTCCAGGAACTCAACGCCCTCGCCCAGCGCAACCACGGGTTGGCTCCGCTCTTTCTCACCATCGACCAGCTGGGCAATCCCTACCAGAATCCCGTCTGCGTGGACTCGGACAAAGGCAAGGTGTATACCTACGTCACCACCGACGTCGTCAATTTCATCCGAACCAGGCTCAATGTCTCGAGCGCCCGCGTCCAGTGGGCGGTGGCAGGCTACTCCAACGGCGGGGAGTGCGCCCTCTCGTTCGGGGCCAAGAGGCCGGAGCTCTTCGGGTCCCTGCTGGACATTTCCGGCGAACTCGAGCCAATCGACGGCTCGCCCGACAACACCGTGAAGACCATTTTTGGCGGAAGCCAGGCGGCCTTCACCGCCGAGAAGCCTGCCACCATCCTCAAGGCGCACCAGTACAGCGACTCGCTCGCCATCTTCACCAGCGGCGCTTTGGATCCGGTGTACGGGCCGCAGGCCGCCGCCGCCGAGGGGTTCGCTAAGGCCGCCGGCATGACAACCCGCCGGTTCGTCGGTGAAGGCATCGGCCACCGCGGCGACTCGGTGGATTACGGTCTCAAGACCGGGCTGCCATTGCTGTACGAGAGGTTCGGACTGGTGCCGCCGCGAAGTTCTTAAGCGTTTCTTAAGCCCGGCGGCAAAGACTGGGACAGGACGCGTGACCGCGCGCCGCCGCTCCCGAACCGGAGGATTCCATGACCGGACCCGCCCCTGTCAGCCGCCCTGCACCAGCCCGCCGTCCCGACGCGCGTTCCGCCGGGCCGCGTTTTCGGGCCCTCCCCCAGGTGCGCCACTGGCTGTCCCTGGGTGTGCTGCTCTGCGTTGCGGTCATCGCGTTGGGCTTGGCCGTGCAGCTGGTGCCGGGGGACACTGCAGCCGAGTTGGGCGTAGACCAGGGACTCAGCCTGCACCACGTTCCAACGCTGACCGCCGTGGCGATGGCTATTAACGTGCTCTTTGGCCCGGTGGTCGGACTCGCGTTGGTGGGCGCCGTGGCCCTCTACCTCTGGCTGGTCCGACGCGATCTGGTGAAGGCCGCGGCTTTCGGCGTGGTGGCCTGCTCGGGCTGGGCGGCCAGCGAGGCCTTCAAGCTCCTCGTCTCCCGCCCGCGGCCCGACCCGGCTCTGCTCTTCGACCCGCTCGCGCCGGAGACCGGCGCCGACAGCTTCCCCAGCGGCCACGTCGCCTTCGCCGCCGCGCTGGCCTTCGCCCTGTATTTCCTGGCCCGCGGAACCCGCTGGTCCACGGCCGCCGCAGCCGCCGGCGCGGTCATGGCCGCGGTCGTGGCCTGGTCCAGGCTGTACATCGGCGTCCACTACCCCACCGACGTCGCCGCTTCCTTCCTGGCCACGGGGGCCGCCGTCGTGCTGCTCGCAGGGGTGTGGAACCGGTTCGGCCCCCGGACCGTGGAGCGCCTGCCCGACGCCGTCTTCCTCCGTCCCAGCCGACCCTAAGGACATTCCCATGCACGGTATTTTGACCTCGGGACTGGCCCCGGCCCTGGCCGCCGCGGGCACTCCGTCCCTGCTGGACCCGGCCAGCCTGCTCGCGGGGCTCGGCCCCGCGGCACTCGGCGTTATCGCCGCGATGGTGTTTATCGAGTCCGGTGTACTGTTCCCGTTCCTGCCCGGCGACTCCCTGCTCTTCAGCGCCGGCCTGCTGCACCAGCAGCTGCACCTGACCCTGCCCGTGTTGATCGGGGTGGTCACGGGCGCCGCCATCGCGGGCGACCAGGTCGGTTACATGCTGGGCCGCACCTTCGGGCGGCGGTGGTTCAAGGACGACGCGAGGATCCTGAAGACCGCCCACCTGACCGCAACAGAGGAGTTCTTCCGCCGCCACGGCGGCGCCGCCGTCGTCCTGGCCCGCTTCGTCCCCATGGTCAGGACGTTTGCCCCGCTCTCGGCCGGCATCGGCCGCTATGGATACAGGGCCTTCACCCTCTGGAACATTGTGGGTGCCTTCGCGTGGGCGGTGTCCGTGACGTTGCTGGGCACCTGGCTGGGCCACTATGAGATCGTCGCCAAGAACATCGATGTCATTGCCGTGGTGATGGTCCTCGTCTCCGTCGTGCCGTGGGTGATCCAACTGCTCAAGCGCCGCCGCCGGCGCCGCGACACGGGCGGCGTCGGACTGAACCGGGAACCGGCCACGGAAGAATAAGGCCCATGACATCCCCTGACCGGCCGGCCTTGCTGCTCGTTGAGGACGACCCTGTCCTGGGCCCGCTGATCGCCGAACTGCTGGAGCCGGACTACCGTGTCCGCCTGGCCGCCACCGGCCAGGATGGCCTGCACCTGGGGCTGACCGAGCCGTGGGACGTGCTGGTGATTGACCGAGGACTGCCCGTGATGGACGGCATTGCCGTGATCACCGCCCTGCGGTCCAAGGGAATCGCCACGCCCATCCTGATTCTGACGGCGCTGGGCGACCCGGACGAGAAGGTTCGGGGGCTGGACGCCGGTGCCAACGATTACGTGACCAAACCGTTCGACGCCGGTGAGCTGGCCGCGCGTCTGCGCGCCCTCACCCGCAGCTACTCCCGGCCCGCGGGCCACGTCAGCATCGGCGACTGGGAGCTCGATCCAGCGTCGCGCTCGGTCCGCTCCATGTACGGAGCCGTGGTATCCCTCACGGCGAAGGAAGCCGAGCTGCTGGCGGCCCTGGCCGCGGACCCCCTGCGGGTCTTTACCCGCGACGAACTGCTCGCGCGCCTCTTTGACCCCACGGACCAGCCCGGCGTGATCGACACCTACGTCCACCACCTCCGCCGGAAAATCGCCAGGACCGTCATCCGCACTGTCCACGGCGTCGGATACCAGATCGGCGAGGCCAATGACTAGGAAAGCCCATGACTAAGGAAACCCCGCCGGGAGGAACGCCGGACCAGACCACCCTGCGCAAGGCCTCGCTCAAGGTGGCCGTCCGCATCAGCGCGGCCTGCGCGGTGATGGTGCTTTGCCTGCTCGCAGTCACCGCCCTCTATCTCATGAACAAGCTGGCCCGTCCGGAATTGCCGCCCCCGGCGCTGGCAGGGACCACGTACACCTACCTCGATTCCAAGGACCTTTTCGAGGCGATGGTCATCGCCGGGGTAGCCGGGATCGCACTGGCCGGCCTCGTCGGCTGGCTCAGCGCCCGCAGCGCCATCCGGCCGCTGGGCGAGGCACTGGCCCTCCAGCGCAGGTTTGTCCAGGACGCCAGCCACGAACTCCGCACCCCGCTGGCCATCCTGGACACGCGCATCCAGCTCGCGCAGCGCGGCGCCGCGCCCGCTTCGCGCCAGGGCCGGGAGCTGGACCGGATCCGCGAGGACACCGCCCGGCTCACCGACATTGTCAACGAACTATTGCTCGCCGCTACGGCGGACGCCCCCGATCCCACGGCCGGGCCAGCGGAGCCGGTTGACCTGGCCGACGTCGTCGCCCCCGTCGCTGACAGTCTCCAGCAACTCGCGGCGGCCAATGGCGTCCGACTGGAATTCTCCGCGGCCGGCCGCCCGGCGGCCAGGATCGACGCCAACGCGCTTCGCCGCGCAGTCCTGGCGCTGGCGGACAACGCACTCTCGCACACCCCGCCCGGCGGCCGCGTGACCATTTCAACGGCCGCCGAGCAGCAGCACGCGGTGATCACCGTGGCGGACACGGGCGCCGGGATCACCGGCGTCGACCAGGACAGGATCTTCGAACGTTTCGTCAGGACTGCGGGCGCCGACGGGTCACGCGGGCAACGCAGCTACGGCATCGGACTGTCCCTGGTCCGCGAAATCGCCATGGCGGCCGGCGGTTCGGTAGAGGTGGCCAGGACCGGGGCCGACGGAACCGTGATGAGGCTCATCCTGCCTGCCGCCGGGGGCTAAAGCCGCGGGGGGTGGTCAGTTGACGGTCGCGGCCGGTGATCCGCCGCGCTCTTTGACCGGGGTGCCTGCCGGCTCCAAGTCCGTCCTGGCGAGCAGCGCGGCCACCACCTCCGCCACAATGTCTTCCTTTTCGCGCTTCTTGGCGTCCTCCATCTGGGCGACTTCGACGCGGGCGGCCTGCCAGGCGGACCAGTGGCCGGAGACGAGTGCCCAGAGCGAGAGGGCGGAGACGTACACGACGGAGTCCAGCCAGCCCATCATCAGCGAAATGGGGATCATGAGGATCCAGATGATGGCCAGCCAGCCGTTGACCCGCCGCATGAAAACGGGATCCCCCTGAACCATCGCCCACAGACTCTTTACCGGGCCCACGCATCCTCCTCACATCAACGGCCGGACGGTCCTGCCGACGGGGACTGTATCCGCAGATCCTGAGAACAGGCTGAGAGCCGGAACGGAGCAGCCCTGCGGCAGCCCGCAGGCCGCAAGTCGGCCGCGAGGCACGTTCACGCCGGGCAGGTACCGGCACTCGGCGCGCACGGGACTAGTCTCATTCCATGGTGAGAGACTCTGGAGTGACGGTGCGCGCCGCCGCCAGCACGCCGTGACCTTCCTGACGCTGGCGCTGATCGCCGTCGTCGCTCTGGCCGGGCCCCTGCTCGCACTGCCGGTCCGCTGGAACCTGCCGGTGGTCCTGGGCGAATTGCTGGCCGGCATCCTGATCGGACGCACGGGGCTCGCGCTGGTCGACCCGGCGGATCCGACCTTCAGCCTGTTGGCCAACATCGGCTTTGCGCTCATGATGTTCGTGGCTGGAACGCACGTACCGGTACGGGATCCGCAGATCCGTTCCGCCCTTGGCCAGGGGGCGCGCCGCGCCGGCCTGGCGGCTATCGCAGCCGCCGTGGTTGGCACCGGCCTGGGCCTCGCCTTCGGCACCGGGCACGCACCGCTGTACGTCGTGCTCCTGGCCTCCTCGTCTGCGGCGCTGGTGCTGCCCATTGTCGATTCCCTTCGTCTGGGCGGACCACAGGTGATTGCCATGACGGCGCAGGTGGCCATCGCGGACATCGCCTGCATTCTCGCGTTGCCGCTGGCAGTGGACCCGCCAAACGCCGTCCGCGCCGCATTCGGGGCGCTCGCGGTGGGGATCTGCGCCGTCGCGCTCTTCTTCGCGCTGAACCTGCTGGAGCGCCGCGGGACCCGACGGCGCATGCATCGCCTCTCTGAGGACCGCAAGTTTGCCCTCGAGCTCCGCATCCAGCTGGCGCTCCTCTTCGCCCTGGCCGGAGTGGCAAACTTCGGGCACGTCTCTGTCATGCTGGCCGGCTTCTCCTTCGGTCTGGTGGTGGCGGCCGTCGGCGAACCCCGACGCCTGGCGCGCCAGCTCTTTGCCGTCAGCGACGGATTCCTCGGTCCGATCTTTTTTGTCTGGCTGGGATCCTCCCTGAACCTGCGCGACCTCGCCGGCCACCCGGACATGGCGGCCTTGGGCCTCTCACTGGGCGTCGGCACCGTACTCCTGCACGCCGGCCTGAGGGCGTTTGGCCTGCCGCTGCCCCTCGGGGTGCTCTCCGCAGCCCAGTTGGGAATCCCCGTCGCGGCCGCCAGCATCGGAACGCAGCTCCACGTCCTGCAGCCCGGCGAGGATGCCGCGCTGCTCCTCGGAGCCCTCGTCACCATTGCCGCCAGTTCCCTGGGCGGCGCGCGTGCCGCCCGGTCCTTCGCCGCGCCGCTCAAAGCCTGAAGCAGGGCGGCCCACGGCGCTGGGCTTCGGCTGCCTTCCGCTGTCAAAAATTGGGAAATCGTGCATCCACTGGGGGTTGGCTACCCGCGAGTAGCCCGCCTTCGCCAGAAACCATTGCACAAACGTGCAAAAGTGACTGCGCGTCATGATCACGTTCCTAGGCTGAAGTGATGGACGTGAGCCGGATCACAGGGGGACGGATCCCTAACTCACCTCCATCCACGCTGACCCCTCACAGCCGAGGGGCCCAACCGAAGAGGTATTCCGTGTCCCAGCTCAACCACACTTCCCGACCCAAGCGCACCTTGGCCAAATCCGCAGCATTGGGGGCGATTGCGCTCCTGTGCGGATCCCTGGCGTCAGCACCGGCAGCCACCGCCGGCACCGTGGATGTCTCCCCTCCCGGTGCTAACGACTGGTCGTGCAAGCCCTCCGCGGCGCACCCCAACCCGGTAATCCTCGTTCCTGGAACGTTCGAGAGCATGGCCAAGAACTGGGCCACGATGGCGCCGGCCCTCAAGAGCGAGGGTTACTGTGTCTACGCCCTGAACTACGGGACCACCAATGGCATCGACGCCACCGGCCCAATCGCGGACTCCGCCGCGCAGCTGGCCCCGTTTGTGGACGCCGTGCTGGCCTCGACCGGGGCGAAGAAGGTCGACCTCGTGGGACACAGCCAGGGCGGCATGATGCCGCGCTACTACATGGGCTTCCTGGGCGGCGCGAAGAAGGTCAACCAGCTGGTCGGCATCGCCCCGTCCAACCACGGCACCCAGGGGCTGATTACCCCCACGCCGGGCTCCGTGCCGCCGGCCACCTCTGCGGGCGGCTCCAACTGCCAGGCCTGCGCAGACCAGCAGGCGGGTTCGCCCTTCCTGACCAAGCTGAACTCCATCGGAGACACCGTGTCCGGGCCGGCCTACACCGTCATCTCGACGACCCATGACGAGGTGGTCACGCCGTACCAGAGCCAGTTCCTGGCTGGACCGGCGCAGAAGGTCACGAACATCACCATCCAGGACAAGTGCCCCGCGGATGTGATCGAACACGACCAGACACCCAATGACCCGGTGGTCCAGCGCCTCGTGTCCAACGCGCTGGGGCGTCCGGCCGGCCAGCCGGCGGACCCCGCTTTCCAGCCCAGCTGCCTGTAAGCGCAGCTTCCGGGTAATCCCCGGAAATACCGGGGGCGGGCGGACGTAGAATCAGGCATGAGTCTCGTCCGCCCGCCCTCCGCCCGGAACTGAGCCGGGCCGCCGTGAGCCGCCGCCGTTGGTTCCACAGTGCTCCGCCCGGCCTCAGCATTGTCCTCGACTACCGGCGGGCCTGGCTGAAATCCGACCTGGCTGCCGGGGCCGCCCTGAGCGCCGCCCTGATCCCGGCCGGCATGGCGTATGCGGAAGCAGCCGGGCTGCCCGCCGTCACCGGACTCTACGCCTCGGTGATTCCCCTGTTGGCGTACGCCGTTTTTGGCCCCTCAAGGGTCCTGGTCGTGGGGCCGGATTCCTCCCTGGTCCCCATGATCGCCGCCGCGGTCCTCCCGCTGGCTGCCGCGAACTCCGGCCATGCCGTGGCGCTGGCAGGGGTGCTGTCCCTGCTCATCGGGCTGATGCTGCTGGTGGGCAGGTTCCTTAACCTCGGGTTTGTCACGGGCCTGCTGTCCAAACCCATCCGCGTGGGCTACCTCAATGGAATTGCCCTCGTGGTGATCGCCAGCCAGTTGCCCAAGCTGTTGGGCGTCCCGGCCACCGGCGGCTCGCTCGCCGAAAGCCTCGCCGGGACGGCCCGGAACGTGGCGCAGGGCGCGGCCCAACCCCTGGCGCTGCTGTTTGGTGCCGGCACGATCGCGGTCATCCTCGGCTGCCGGGCCCTGCCGTGGAAGGTTCCCGGCGTGCTGCTTGCGGTGCTTGCCTCCATGGCGATTGCGGCGGCGGCAGGCCTGGAGGCCGCCGTGCCGGTGGTGGGTGAACTCCCGGCCGGGCCGCCAGCGCCAGATCTCGGAAGCGTCCGCCCGGCGGAGGTCCTGGCCCTGCTCGGCCCGGCGGCCGGCATCGCGCTGATCGCCTTCGCCGATACCTCCGTGTTGTCCAAAAGCCTTGCCCGCCGCCGGGGCGCCCACGTGAACGGGAACCAGGAAATGGGCGCCCTCGGCCTGGCGAACGCCGCGTGCGGCCTCTTCGGCGGGTTTCCGGTCTCCGGGAGTGCCTCCCGCACCCCGATCGCCCTCGAGGCGGGCGCCCGGAGTCCGCTCAGCGGCGTGATCGCGGCGGCCCTGGTGGTCCTGTTTATGGTGGCGGCCCCCGGGGTCACCTCATTCCTGCCCTCCAGCACCCTGGCCGGCGTCGTGATCGTCGCGGCAGTCTCGGTCATCGACTTCACGACGCTGGCTCGGCTGGTCAGGATGAGCCGGACGGAAGCGGCGCTGTTGCTGGCGACGTTCCTCGGCGTCGCCTTTGTGGGCGTCCTGGAAGGGGTGGTGGTCGCGATTGGCCTGTCCCTGATCGCTTTTGTGCTGCGCGCCTGGGATCCCTACCGGACGGAACTGGCCAGTGTCGAGGACATGCCCGGCTACCACGACCTCAGCAGGCACCCGAACGGACACCGGGTGCCCGGGCTGGTGATTGCACGCTTCGATGCCCCGCTGTTTTTCGCGAACGGCGCCGTGTTCGCCGAGCACATCCGGACGCTCGTGGCGCACGCCCCTGCTCCGGTGCACTGGGTGGTGGTCGCCTCGGAAGCCATCACGGACCTCGACACCACCGCCCTGGACGATCTGGTGGAACTCGACGACGAACTCGCGCAGAAAGGCGTCAGCCTGGTGTTTGCGGAGATGAAGGGTCCGATCAAGGACCGGCTGATCCGTTTCGGCGTCAGCAGCCGGTTCGGCCCCGACCATTTCTTCCCCACGGTGCACAACGCCGTGCGCTCCTACCGCAAAGAGTTCGACCTCCCGTCACCGTAACCGGCACCGGCGGTGGCAGCGGCTCCGGCGGCCGCCCCCTCAGCCGCGCAACGGTATGACGTCCACGCCGCCGTCGGCCTCCTCGATAACAAGCACCCGTTTGGCGCTCACCCCGGCCAGTGCCTCGGCCAGGCCTGCGCCAGAGGGCACCCGCGGCCCCCCGACGCCGGGCCCGGGCACACCCTCGCTTGTTGCGGAAGCGGCAGCGGTGAGCGCCGGCACGCCGACGTCGGCCCGGCTCCACAGCGTGACCCCGGCCCCGGTCAGCTCTTCGACCGCCCGGCGCAGCGGCTCGGCGTCGGGACCGGCCACCAGGATCACGTGCCCGATCGAGCGTTTGCCGCCGGTCCCCGCTGCCGCCTGACGGGACCGGTCCTGCCGCCAGACGGCGAAGTGGTACCCGGCGGCCAGGGCCGTGGCCACCAGCAGCCCCAGCGGCGCACGGATCCGATCCACCAGGCTGCCGCCCGTTACCTCGGCCAGGAAGAATTCGAAGAGCCGGTACCCGATCACCAGCAAGGCGACCAGTGCCACCACGGCGCTGAGGCCGAACACGGCGACAAGGTAAACACGCCGCCCCGTCGGAACCGCGGTCTCCTGCCGGTGCTGCCGCGCCGGACGCCACGCCAGCCACCAGACCGCGCCGCCCACCACGAGCGAGCTGATGCCGCCGAGCAGCAGCGTGCGCGCATTGCCGCCGGCGAGCGGCGAAACCGCGATGGACAGCGCCGCGTTCACAATCACACCGACGCCGGTCGCGGCCGCCGCCAGCGCCACGCCCGACGTCACCAGCATGCCCGCCTGCCGGGTCCGCTCGGAGCGGCCGGTGGCGGCGGTGCGGTAATACCGCCAGACCAGCGCCCCGACGGCTGCCGCAGCTATGGCGGCGGCGAGCGGCGACAGCAGTTCCAGCAGGGGGTCCTCCCGGTCAAAAGCCAGCCGCAGCAGCACAAAGAGGACCGTCCCCGCCCCGCCCAGCGCGAGCAGCCCGGCCGCCAACACACCCACCACGACCAGCCCCACATCGGCGAACCCGCCCCGGAGCCGGCGCGCGTTACCGCGGACCCAGTGCCACCACCACACCAGGGCTCCCCCGGCCGCCCAGACCAAATCCTGGAGGGCGGAGCGCCACCAGGGATCCGCGGCTGCCGTCAGCTCCAGGGACCCCCGGATCGCGATGTCCAGCAGGGCAGCCAGCGCCGTCACCGCGCCGCCGACGCCGATTCCCAGCCCGAAGTAGGTGCCGATCACGGCCGGCACACTCGAGAGTTCGAGCGGCCCCCGCACGGGGTGCCGCCACATCCAGCGGTGCCACACCCACACCAGGGCCCAGACCACCCCGACGGACAGCGGCGCCCGCCAGTCCGGATTTTCATCGCCGATGAGCGAGGCCGCCATCGCCAGCAGGGACGTCACGAACAGGATCAGGGACACCGTGTAGACCGCCGCCACATAGAGGCCCCACGACGGCGCCTCCCGCTCCCCGGCCTCGTCGAGCCGGCGCCAGATCAGCCACCACAGCAGCGCGGCGAGCGGGCCGCCGATCAGGGTAAACGCCAGATTCAGCGCCAGCCCCGCCACGCCCTCCCCGGCCAGCACCTGCCCGGCGCGCAGCAGGCGTTCCAGCAGGCCGCCGAGCCCGTTGGCGGCGATCACCACGAGGGCGAACAGCAGCACAAACACCACCAGGCGGCGGACCTTGGCTTGGGCAGACCCGGCGGCAGGGGCGGGGTGGATCCGCGCGGCACTCATTTTTTCACCACTGGGCCGGTGCAGGTCTGAAGGCTGTAAGGGAGTTCATTGATCTTCCATTTGCCCGCCACCTTCACGAGGACAACCACGGCGTCCTCGGCAAATTCGGAGGGGCCAAACGGGCCCTCGGCGGACGAATGCACGATCGAGATCTTCACCGTCGCCGTCTCACCGCGCTCGGTCGTGGACACCAGAACCACCCGGCTGGCCTGCGCGCCGCCGTAGTAGTTGGCGCACCGGGACCGGGCGTTGTCGGTGAGATAGGCGTCCGCCGCGGCGGGATCGGCGTCGATCACCGCCTTGCTGTAGCGCTGCACGACGCCGGCCGGGGACGCTTCGTCCAGCGGTTGCGGTTCCCCGCGAAGGAAGACCACGGCCAGCGCCACCACCACCAGGACGGCGATCGCCGCTACGATGCCCAGCAGGACCCGGTCCGGGCGGCGGTGTCCGGGCGCCGGTTCCGGCTCCGGAACCCTTGCTTCGTCGCCGTGTGGCGCTGCCGGCGGTCCGGGGTCGTACGGCGGTTGGCTCATGCCGTCAGTATGGATGCCCGCCCCAGCACCGTCATGGTGTCTTTAGGCCCTTTCAGCGCCCCGGCGTGTCGACGACGCTGGCAGCAAACATTACGCTCAGACGATGGGGATCATGCGGAAAATCTTCGGCCCGGAACCGGCGCGCGTCCTGCTGCTGCTCATCGGCGTGGCCGGCATCCTGCTCGGCGCCGCACCGGCGGCGCTCGCAGTCCCGCCCGCCGACGTCGTCGTGGCCGACCGGGCGGGCGTCCTGGACAGCAACACCCTCCTGCCCGCGGTGCGGAAAATCGAGTTCTACCAGCCCACCAAAGTGGCTGTGTATACGTATAACGGCACCGCCGCGGACAACCTCAACGAGGAGGTGCTGCGCTACGCCCGCGCTGAGCACCCGGACTGGATCAGCGCGGACGGGCAGAAGTGGGCGGACGGCCTGTTCATCTTCGCGCTGGATCCGGTGGGCCGGCACGTCGGAACCTACATGGGCGAGGACCGGAAGGTCTCCCTCGAGCAACGCGATGACATCCAGAACGCGGCCAAGGACCTGCTGCGCGATGCCCAATGGACCGAGGGTACGATCGCCGGCATCCGGCGCGGGGCCGAATTGATCAACCAGCCCTGGTACCGCTCCACCGCCTTCCTCGTCGCGGCCTGGAGCGCGGCGGGTGCCGTGGTCGCCGGTGCGGGCACCTGGTTGCTGGTGCGCTGGCGGACGAGGGTGGGCAGCCGCAAGGAGATCGCCCGCGGGGACGCGAACTACGCCAACGTGAGCATGGACCTGCAGGTCACCGAACTCAACGCCGGCACCATCCCGGAGTCCTCCCGCTACGGCAGCACGGTGCTGGAAAAGAACCGCACCTTCCTGGGCCGGTACAACACGGCCACCGGCCTCTTCAACCAGGTACACGCGCTCACGCAGCGTCAGCTGGGCCGCCGGTCGAGCCTGGCGCTGGCCCGGCAATACGCGGATGCGGCGGCCGAGCTCGACGCCCTGGACGACGTCATCTCGGACACCAACGCCCTGCTGAACCGCGGGTCCACCTGGGCGACGGCCTGGGACCGCCAGCTTGCCCCCTTCCGCAGCGACTTGGCCGGCATCGAGGGCCTGCTGGCCAAGAACCACGGTGAGGGCGGCTCCGCGACCGCCGCGTCGCTGCGCTCTTTCCGGGACCGCAGCCAGCGCGACATGGAACGCTGGACGGCCGAGCTGTCCGACGGCAGCATCAGCCCGGAAACGGCGCTGGACCGGCTGCGCGACGCCCGGACCGAGCTCTCGGAGCTGCTGAAGGCCCATGCCGAGACCGTGATCGCCGGCTATGCCCGCAACGAGCGCGAGGCCGGGCTGATGCGCAAGGAAATGGAGCAGGCCCAGTCCGGGACGGGCAGGAAGCAGCGGCCCCGCTACGAACCCAGCATCCTGGGCACCGTCTACCCCTCCTACTACTTCTTCTCGGTCCCCACGTTCAACACTGGCCTCACCACCGGCGTCAGCAGCGTCAGCACCGCCCGTGGCGGCAGCACCACGGGATATGGCGGCAGCGGCGGCAGTTTTTCCGGCTCCGGAAGTTACTCCAGCTTCTAACGGGCTGCGATGAAATTCATCTCGACAACCGCTCGCCAAGCGAGGATTCTAGGCCCCGTAAGCAGTTCATTTCCCTGATCGAAAAGAGGGAGTGCAATGTCCGCAAACGTTGTCACCCAGCTGCAAGTGAAGTCGCACAATTCCCCGGATGAGAAGCGCCGCCCAGACAAGAGCGAGATCGATATTGTGTCCGTCGGCGACTACACCATCGGCCGGTTCAGCTTCGAGCCGGGGTGGCGCTGGTCCGACTGCATCAAACCGGTGGTGCACACGGATTCCTGCCAGAACAGCCACGTCGGGTTTTGTGTCTCCGGCCGGCTGATTGTCGAGACGACCGACGGCGGCCGGATCGACGTCGGCCCCGGCGATTCCTACACCATTCCCCCGGGCCACGACGCCTGGGTGGAAGGCGGGGAACCGTTCGTCGGGGTGGAGTTCCTGAGCGCGGCCACGTTCGCCAAAGCCGCGGAATAGCCGCCCGGCGGTTTCAGCGGCTCAACCGGGGAAAAGCGCGGCAGAGACGGTCCGGGTCAGCAGGTGGATGACCCGGGTGCGGCTCGTTATTTCCGCCGGACTCCGGCCCAGGGTGTAGACCACAAACGCATAGGCCTTCCCGCCCCGGACCAGGATGCTGGCGTCGTGCAGGTTGCCGTAGAGCAATCCGTATTTGTGGAACACGACGACATCGGGCGGCAGCGCCGCCGGGATGAGCGTTTCCAGGTTGGTGTTTTGCATGTAGGACAGCAGTTGGGCGGTATTGGCCGCGTTGAGCAGTTGGCCGGTGTAGAGCAGGGCCAGCGTCCGTGCGGTTTCGGCCGGCGTGAGTTTGTTGTAGGCGCGGTCGTATTCGATGCCGATCGAGGCCGCATAGTCGGTTAGGCGCCGGGACCCGAGCGCTTCGAGGATCATGGCCCACGACTCGTTATTGCTCTGCTGGATCATCTGGCGGATCTGCAGGCCCGCGGTGCTCACCCCCATCGGCTCGTCCAACGACAGCTCCCCCGTTTCGGCCAGCCGGTAGTAGGCCGCCGCGGCGAGGACCTTGGCGGTGCTGGCCGCCGTGAACTTGGTGCGCACGCCGTATTCGTGCACAGCGCCGTCCGCCAGGTCGATCAGCGCCACGCCCAGCTGGTAGCCCGGGTAGCTATGGATGATGCCGTTTAGCTGCGCCTCGAGGTCGGGTCCGATGGACGGCGTCAGCGCCACGGCGGCGGCCGCCCCTAGTGGTGCCCCGGTCGCCGGCGCACCGGTTTCGGGCGCACCGGTTTCCGGCACGCTCTGGAGTGGAGGGTTCTCCGCGGAGACCGGCGGCACGGCCGACGACGGCGGCGGCGGCGGCGTTCCTGTTCCCGCGCCGGCCGGCTGGACCGCGGGGGTTGGCGCGGTGCCGGCAGTGGGTGCTGCCTGCTGCCCGGCGGGCGGCGTCGGGCCCGGAGCGGCGGGCGCTGCGGGCGCGGCCGCCGTCGCACCTGCTGGGCCCGGGGCGGAGTATGGCGGGTTGGACGGGACCGCTGCCTGGCCCACGGCATAGACGCTGGTAGCCAGCACCAGCGCCAGGATGGCGCCGATCCCGGTCAGCGTCTCAGCGCTGGGCCGCGGGAACCGCCCCCGCCGCGTGCCCCGGACCCCGAGGCGGCCGGAGCCGCCGTTTCGCACCAGACCCACAGGGCATCATCCCCGGCCGGTCGAATCTGACCACTGGCCGGTGCCCGTGGGCGCTGTTATAGGCATGCAATTCCTCCAGGCACAGGAACTTTCGTGAACCGCGGTGCTTCAAAGTCCCTGAATTTTGCCTGTCAGAGGCCGCCGCAGCAAGGGCCGGACCTTGAGGAAACCTTGGCTCAGGATCCCAGTTCCTGGCGCCTGAACCGCAGCTCCCGCTGGGCGCCACGCAACGGGGAGCCTGCGAACGGCAGTTCCTCGAGACGGATTGCGCCGGCGGCCGCAAGGGCTGTGCGGTTGGCTGCCGCCGCGGCCCGCGGCGGCAGCCCGAGGGTGTCCGCGAGTTCCGCCCAGTGCCTGGCCTTGAGGTTCTTGGTTTTTCCGGCCACGGGCAGCGCGAGGGTTTCATCGCCGTAGAGCAGGGTGCATGGAACGTCGTACACGGGGGCCATAATGAAGCCGGCGGCGCCGCCGAGGACGGCCAGGTTCTTCGCGTGTAGATCGCCGTTGCCGGTCAGCCAGGCGAAGAGGAACTGCAGGTACAGGTTGCGGCTGGCAACCAGCGGCGCCTTGCAGACACCGGCCAGTGCGGCGGCCACCTGCTCGGCGCTCACGCCGTATTTGGAGGCCGGTGGAAGGCCCAGCACCTGGGTGCCGTCCTCCAGGGGAAGCCGGTGCCACGCGCCGTCGGGGGTCCTATAGCGGTCGAACCGTTCCACCAGCAGCCCGGGGAGCCCGTTCCGGTCGGCGATGACGGAGCTCTTGGCGACCGGGATCTTCAGCGCTTTCGCAGCTTTCAGATGGGCTGCCTCGTTTTCCACCAGATGGGGATGTTCCGGCGGATCCAGCTTCAGCAGGTAGCGGTGCCCGCGCAGGGCCAGCGGCGTCGTCAGCATGGAGGCACTGGTTTTGCGCTGCACGCCAGGGATGCCATGCAGGTCCACGGTGTTTGCGAGGAAAGAAAAGTCCAGCTCCTCGGGCCGCGAGGTGTCGGCCAGGGCCGCTGGCTCCGCCGGGGGTTCGCCGGCAGGCACCACCTGGACGTCGCCGGGCACGTCGGAGCCGACGGCGAGCAACAGGGTCAGCTCGTCGTCGAAGCTTGTCTTGGTGGCGTTCTTGAGCACGGTGAGCCGGTGTCCCTCGGGCAACAGGCCGGCAAAGAAGGCCGGCAGGGCCCCGGCCGGGGCTTCCACCGCCGCCTCGGACGGGGGGAGCGAGACTGCGACGGCGGGATGGCCGCCCGCAAGGTATTCGGCGAGGTAGGAGAAGCGGACGCCGCCATGGCCGGTGCGCGCCAGCTGCCCGGCCGGGACCCCGTTTTTGTACACGTCGGCGGTCCGGACGAAGCGCAGATCCTGCAGTTCCCCCGGCATCAGGCCACCGCGAGCTTCAGGCCCAGCACATTGGCCACGGCCACCACTGCCTGCAGCGAGGGGTTGCCGGTTCCGGTCTCAATGGCGCGAACGGTGCGCTCCGACGTGCCGGCCAGGTGCGCCAGGTCCTCCTGTGTCAGCCCGGCGTCCTTCCGGCTCCGGCGGATTCCCTCGGCGATCGCCGCCACATCACCCACTGCTGTTCCTTCCAGACGGACCCGCCACGTCGGTCCGGCATCATATTGCCGGTTCAAGCGGGAGACTTCCCCTATCGTGCCGCAGTTTCTGGATTTCGGCAAGATGCTGCCGAAAGAGGTCTGAGTGAGCGCCTGCAGCCCGCTTTCGGGGGCTCACCGGCACTATACTGCCGGTCGCCTCGGCCGGCGACGGTTCCCCGCCGGGCGGTTCCCCGTGGTCCGGTGCGCGCGTAGGCTCGGCACATGCGGAAGATCATCCATGCAATGCAGGTGTCCCTGGACGGGTTTATGGAAGGCCCTAACCGGGAACTCGACTGGCACATGGTGGACGACGAGCTCCACAGCCACTTCAATGAGGAGCTCCGCACCATGGGCGCCTTCCTGGACGGCCGCATCACCTTTGAGCTGATGGCCGGCTACTGGCCGACGGCGGACCGGGACCCGGCCAGCACGCCGCCCGAGGTCGAGTTCGCGGGTATCTGGCGAGAGATGCCGAAAATCGTCTACTCCAGAACCCTGGAGCGCGCCGACTGGAACACCACGGTGGCGCGCGAGGTCGTGATTGAGGACGTCCTGGCACTCAAGGCACAGCCCGGCGGCGATCTGGCCCTGGGTGGGGCCCGGCTGGCGGACAGCTTCCGCCGGCTCGGACTGATCGACGAGTACTGGATCTACATCCACCCGGTCCTGCTGGGCCAGGGCACGCCACTGTTCAAGTCCGCGGAGAGCAGGACCGCGCTCACGCTCGCCGAAACGCGGACGTTCGGCAACGGCGTGGTCCGGCTGCGGTACACCAGCTGATGACGTACACCAGCTAGGGTGCCCCGGACCAGCGAAGGCCGGTGGCCGGCTGTCGTAGCGACAACCGGCCACCGGCCTTCGGGAGTAGCGCTGGTGCAATATCTACTCGGGGATTAGGCTCCGGCGCGGACGAAGGTCACGCCGCCGGTGGCGGTCAGCCAGGAGAGCGGGTGCGAGATCGTCTGGTTGGATCCGTTCATGCCGCCGCTGATGACCTGGCCGTTGCCGGCGTAGATGGCCACGTGGCCGGACTGGACGATCATGTCGCCCGGCTGCGGGTCGGCGACAACCTTGCCGTAGTTCATGAACTGCTGGGGACCCAGGTCGCCCACCGGGATGCCGGCAGCGCCGAGGGCCTTCTCGACCATGGCAGTGCAGTCCTGGGTGATGCCGATCTGGCTGTAGGCGGCAGAGAGCATCGCGGCGTTGACTCCGCCGGCCGGGGCCGGGGCCGGGGCAACGGCAGCCTGGGCCTGGACGGTGATCTTGGGGGCGGCCGGAGCCTGGGCGACGGCGGGCGCGGCCGGTGCGGCCGGTGCGGCAACGGGCTTGGGCTGCTCGACTACAGGCGCCGGCGTGGTGGCCACTGCCGGACGGTCGAAGCTGATCTGGACCGCGGAGTCGGCGGTGACCGGGGCCGAAACCTTCCCGGCGACGTCGACCGATGATGCCGGGGCGGACTCGCGCTCAGCCGGTGCGGCCGCCGCGTTGGCCGCCATGCCGCTCGTCAGGACGAGGCCGGACGCCGCCATAAGGACCGCGGCCTGGCGGCCGATGGTGCCTGGCTTGACCGAAAATGCTGAGGTCCGTCCTGCGGGGACGTCGGAACGATGGCGCGCAGCAGTAGTGCGTGAAGTCATGTTTGTAGCCTCTCCCAATGCCTGCGAGGTGAGCTGTCGGATTCGGATGGGAGGCACCCGGCCGCGGACCCGTCAGAGCGGGCTGTGCGGCTTCACCCCAAGACCCGCCGGAGCGGCAGGTCATAAGTGGTTTCCCCGTCTCTGCCAGAAGGTTGCATTCGGATCCCGGGCCGCGGCAGAGTTAGGCAATCGGCTCGGAAGCGCCCGTATCGGAAACAAACAGGCACCTATCCACGGTAACGGTACTGGGCGGTAATGTCACATTCAGGTAACGGAGGCGTGTCCTGGCGGGGAATTAGGCCTAGGGCACCGAGCACTGCCACGCATAGGATGGGCTCATCCAGCGTTCCCCGAGCGGAAGGCCCGTTATGAACCGGCATTGTGTCGCCATCTGCCAACTCAGTGACCAGCCGCAGGAGGATTTCGACGTCAATACGGAGCTGCTGGTGCTCGAGGGCGGGGAAATCCACGTCGCCACCTGGGATGCCGAACCGCGCGACGGCGGATTCGACGTCCACGTCCTGAACGACCGTGTGGATGCCCTCGGCTTTATGGTCGTGACCGACTGGCAGTTCCTCGACGGCAGGGCGTACGCCGTGGTGGAGCGCCGGCCGCAGCGCTAGGGGAACCTGCGGCTCCGGCCCGCGCCGGAACGGAGTTCGCCCGTCGGTGCCAGCAGGGCCGCTCGGCGCAGCCACGGGTCCGGGTCCTGCAGCCACCGTTCCAGGACGGCCTCGGCCCGCCTCCGGGCCGCCCCGTCAAGACCGGCGATCAGCGGCCCGACGACGTCGACCGCCAGCGGATCCGCCAGCTCGGGCAGGCGCGCACCGCGCAGAAAGCCTTCGATCCGGGTCAGGTCCGAGTTGTCCAGCACAGCGAGATGGGACTGCAGCAGGACGACAGCGGCGAGGCGGCGTTCGAAGACCGGTACCGCCCACAACTCCGAGCTGAGCGCCGTGATTCCGTCACGGCCGAGGTGCCGGTAGCGGCGGAGCGCATCCCGGACCGCGCCCCGGACGGCGCCGACGGAGGCGCCATAGGACCGGAGTTCCGGACCGAGGCGGGACCGTGTTTCCTCGGCCCGCTGCCAGGTGCTTTCGCGCTGCAGCGCCGCATCAATGAAGTCACCGGCCTCGCTCATGGGTCCATTCTGTCGCAGCCGCCAGCCCGCTCCTGCGGCCGGGGTCAACCCTGCGCGGCGAACTTACCGCGTGCGATGCTCTCTGCGGAGTGTGCCGGGTCCCCGTCGTAGGGTTCGTCGGAGATGTCGAGGACCGGATAGTCGGCCAGGTCCAGGGCCCCGGGGATAACGAAAGAACCGGTTCCCTGGCCCAGGACACCCAGGCTAACCATCCGGGACAGGTCGGCCGAGCCCACCCACACCTCGCGGAAGCCCGTGAGTTTCTCCTCGGGAAGGCTGACGACCAGCTGCCGCGATCCGTCGGGGAGCTTCTCCACGAGTGCGCTGCCGCTGGCCGAGTGTCCTGCCAGCGGAGCCAGCGAGGCTTCGGCCAGGAGCACCGCCGTAGGCCCGGATGGGGTGGGCTGTGCCACCGGCGGCTGGGCGGGGCCCAGGACGGTCACGGCCGTCCACGCCCCGGCAGCGCCCAGCAGCACCCCTGCGGCCAGACCGAGTATCCATGATCCGCGCCGTGGGAAGCCCTGGCCCGTGTGCCGCTGGCCCGGCTGCCGCCCGGCGGGATGCGGGTTCGACGGGGCCGGGTGCCATTGCGCCCCGGCAGCTCCGGCCGGCCGGTCCTCCGAGGGACGGTCCCCCGCCGGCTGGTCCTCCGCGTGAGGGGCTTCGCCGCCGCGGGGTGGGCGCAGGGGGTCGGCGGCCAGGGCGGGCGAGAGCCCCAGCGCTGAGTGGATCGCGGCCCAGTTATGGCTGCCCGGCACTTCCAGAGGCACCTGGTCCGGGTTGAGCGTGGCGACGTAGACGGTGTTCAGCAGTGCGTCGAGCGTCGTCGCGCAGTCGTGGCAGCCGTCCAGGTGGAGCCGTTCCTCCGCACTGGCGGGCCGTTCGCCCAGCGCCAGCAACGCCAGGAGCTCATCGTCAAGATGCTCCATGTTCCACCTCCAGCCGGGACCGCAGCCGGGCGAGGCTGCGTCGGATATGGCTTTTGACCGTGCCAAGCGGAAGATCGAGCCGGGACGAGATCTGGTCGTGCGTCAGATCCTCGTAGAACGCCAGCCGCATGATGGACGCCTGCGGGTCCCCCAGGCGCTCCAGCTCGTCGTCGAGGGTCAGGCGGTCCGCGAGCGCCTCGGCATGCGGCCGGTCGACGCCGGTTGCCGGGTCGTTGACCAGGTAGAGGGCTGCCCTTTCCACGTCCCGCCGGCGGGAGCGGGCGGACAGGGCATCGGAAATGGCATTGCGGGTGATCCCGATCAGCCAGGCGGGCAGCCGGGCCGCGTCGGGGCGATAGCTGGTTCGCGATTTCCAGGCGCGGATGAAGACCTCCTGCGTGACGTCATCGGCGGCGCCGTGTTCGCGCAGCGCCCTCAGCGCCAGCGTATGGACCAGGGGTCCGAGCATGCGGTAGGCCTCTGCGAGCGCCTGCTCCTCACCCGCGGCGAAGGCATGGTCAATGGAAACATCCCATTCACGATCAGTAGCCTCCAACAGGTGCTCCTTAGAGCGGCAATGAGACCCGTGGAACGCCATTATTCCCCGGGCCTCGGCGCACCGCAATGGAGGAACCTGCGGGAGGACGGATGGCGGGACCGCGATCGCCGCGGCCCCGCCATCCGTTCGGCGCAAATTCAGCACCTGACGGACCGCTCAGTCGTCCTGCCGTGCGGACTTCACCACCTGCACTGCCAGGTCGAGGTTGTGGTCAGCCAGGCTGCCCCAGGCGTAGACGATCGTGTTCTTGCCCTTGCTGACCTTCACATCCGCGGGGCCGATCAGGGCCTCGGTGCTGCCCGCTGCGGCCACGGAGGCGGAGATGGTTCCTGCCTTAAGCGTGAGTTTCTTCTCGTCGGGGTTCTCGAGGCCCGTGATCACGGCTTTGCCACCGGCAAGGACGTCGACGGCGGGTGCCGCGGCTACGTGCCGCACCGTCAGCTTGCCCTTGCCATCGGGGCTGGCCGAGGTGTCGTTCTTGAACAGCGTGGCCGTGGGCTTTCCGTCCGCCGTCAGGTGCGCCACAGCGGTGTAGTCCCGGCCCTCTTTGAGATCTACCTCAACAGGGCCGATCACGGGGTTGTCGGCGCTCGTGGAGTCCGCGCCGGTGATGGCAATCTTGTGCTCCCCCTCCCGGACATTCAACGGCCCCGCCAGGGTGCCCGGGGTGAAGTTATCCAGCGTCAGCTTTCCGTCCACCCACACGTCCACGATTACCCCGGGGACGCCGTGAAGAACGGAGAGTTTTGCTGTGTCATGGTCGTGGCGCTTCTCCCCGGCCTGCGCCGGGGCTGCAAAGGCAAGCCCTGCCAGCAGCGTCAGTGCGCCGGCTGCAGCAGAGAGTGATTTCGTATGCATGTGGAACTCCTCATTGAGGCCCGGATGCGGGCGGTGTTTCGCTTACACCCTTACTACCGGCCGGGGGTGCCGAACGGATGCATGAGTGCCACATTTTCTTCTCCGGGTCATGGGCCGGGGACCATCAGGCGTTTTGCGAACAAAGGTTACGATCGAGTAACGTTGACGGCTGGCCCGAGGGCCAGGCCCGAACGCAGGGCCCCGGATGCCCGTTATGCAGGGCGCCGCCGCGCCAGCCGGCGCCTGCTCGCCCTGTCCGCCAGGCGGGGCTGAAAGAAGCTGCCAGAAGCTCGCCAGCGCCCCGATCGCGCCCTGCGCTTGCGCCAATTCAATATCCCGGAGGGGTCACTTGTTCAAGAAGATTGCCATCACCGTTACCCTCGGTGCCTTGTCGCTGACCGGATGCAGTGCTGCGTCCTCGGCCGGTACCGCCGCGCCCACCAAGGCGGCCAGCCCGACGTCGTCGGCGCGGGCAGCATCCCCGGCGTCGACGCCGGCCACCTCCGCCGCCGCTGCGCCGGCCCCTGCAGAGACCACTGCAGCGGCCCCGGCAGCTCCGCCTGCTGCCGCGCCGGCGGCGCCCAGCACTCTCCCGGCGGCGCCGGTGGCAGCACCCGCGGCGCCGGCAGCACCGGTTGCCGCCCCGGCCCCGGCAGCCCCCGCAGGCGACGGAACACAGGCCGCCGCCGCCCTGGGCTGGGGTCCCGTCCTGGCCGGCGACGAATTCTCCTACGCCGGAGCCCCGGACGCCGCCAAATGGGGCGTCTTCAACGGTGCCGGCCATGCCGGCAAGGGCGTCCGCAGCCCCCAGGCGTGGTCGGTGGCCAACGGCGTCGCGACCGTCACCGGCGACGCGGCCGGCACCACCGGCGGGATGTCGGCAAAGTTCGGCCAGCAGAAATACGGCCGCTGGGAGACCCGGATGAAGACCAACGTCCGCGACTCCGAGTACCACCCCGTACTGCTCCTGTGGCCGAACAACAACACCTCGCCGAACTGCGCCGAAGTTGATTTCGCCGAAGGCACCTCGAACACCGCTGCCATGAAGTTCTTCCTGCACTACGCCTGCAGCGGCGGGGACTTCCAGACGACGGCAGCCACGCCCGTGGACACCACGCAGTGGCACAACTACGCGGTGGAGTGGACGCCTGCCGGCATCACCGGCTACATCGACGGCGTGAAGACGTTCAGCGACACCAACCCGGCACACCAGCCCACGGTCGGCATGCACCAGACGATGCAGCTCGACTGGTTCCCCGACGGCACCGCCACCAGCCCGTCGCAGATGCAGCTCGACTGGGTCCGCGTCTACCAGTAGGACACACGCGCGCGGCGCCGCGCCGGCGCCGCATCACCACGGCGCCGTCACACTGCAAAGGCACCGTCCTCGGCTGAGGACGGTGCCTTTGTGGTGCAGGGGCACAAATCCTCTGGTGCCGCCGGGGCGGGGGGCAGAGGCTGGGCGCAGCACATCTTTCGACGGCAGGGAGTCCAGTCGTGCGCCCAGGTGCTGCAACAATCCGAATCCCCGGCGGTCCCCCGCGGAGACAGCGCTGGTTTTTGGCGTGCGCCGCGGCCGCGCTGGCTCTAAGCGGCTGTACACCGGGATCACCGTCACCGCCTCCGGCCGGCAGCGGCTCCGCCGCGTCCCCCGCCGCGTCCCCCTCCCCTGCCGGTGCCTCCGCCAGCGCCCCCGAGTCGCCGGGGGCTGATGCGGTGCTGTCCGACGAGGAACTGATGGCCCTGGTGGACCGGGCGATCAACGGTGGCCAGCCGGGCGCCGGGAGGGTCTCAAGGAGCGCGGACCTCCGGACGCGCCTTCAGGGACGGCCTGCACCCGCGCAGCAGCCCGCCGTCGAGCCCGGTGAATGCGGCCTCTTCCGGCCGCACAGCGCGCCAACCAGCCGCGCAGACCTCGACATGAATTTCGCCGCCGGCGTCCTGACGCTCACCGGAACTTGGTCCCGCGAGGCCGTGGCCTTTGTGCTGGCCAGGAGCGCGCCCCGGGACACGGTGGTTGCCGCGGACTTCGCCTATACCGATAAGCAGGCCGCCACCTGCGCGAGCTTCCGGCAGGACTCCCCGGACTCGCCGCCGGCCACGGTCCGGCTACTAACTGTCCCCGAACTGGGGGAACGGGCCTACGCCCTGGTATCGAGCCCGGCGGCATCAGCGGACACTCCCCCGGCCGACGGCACCGTGTCCCTGCAGGTACTCATGGGAACGGTATCTCTCGGCCTCAGTCGGCAGGTGCAGGCCAATCCGTCCGACGAGGAACTCCAGTCCGCCTTGGCGCCGCTGCTCGGGCTCGCCCGGATGCTGGTCCGGGAACTGGCCGGGGGCGCCCCGGGGGCCGCGCCGCCGGCAACCAGCCCGACGTCGGAACCGCCGCCCTCGCACCCCACACCGGCCCCACCACCGTCCCGGCCGGCACCGGAGCTTCAGACCCCCGAGCAAGTGGCACGGCTGCTGCAGGGCATTACCGGGCCCAACGGAAGCCCGGCCCAGGTGCTGGAGGGCCGCTACACCCCCGCGGCATCGGCACCACCCGCGGATCCCGCCGCCCAACACTGCATCTACGACGACGCCGCCTACCTCGCCTCACTCGGGGGAGCCGCCACCGTGGTCGCCGAGATCCCCGGCACAGGCCAGGCACCGGACCAGATCAGCCTGCGGCTCATCGGCCTGCCCGATCCGTCGCCGGACGGGTCCGCCTTTGACCGGCGTGCCGCCGATCTGGCCGGCTGCACCACGGTCCAGGAGCACCTGCCTTCGGCCGGGTCCCGGACCTGGTCGCCGCTCAAACACCCCACCGTCGATACCAGTGGGCAGACAGGCTACGCCGTGGTGTACATGCTGCCCGACGGGACCGGCGTCCGGCACGTCCTGGTGGGCGCCCGCAAGGGCAGGCTCTGCGTCGAAACCGAAACCAAGACCCTCTCCGACGGTGCCGTCCAGCAGGCCGCGGACGGCCTGGCGGCCACCATCAACAAGGTAATGGCCAGGGTGGGCGGCTAGGTCCAGGCATGCTGCCGGCACCGTCCGGACGCCGCTTGCGTGATACCCCCCGGGGTATTATTGTTGAAGTCAGAAGCGGAAGGAATCCCTTCCCCGTCTACCTCAAGAAGGAGCACCCTGAATGCTTATCGAGCGCATCTACGACGAAGACCTCGCCCAGGCCAGCTATTTCATCGGCTGCCAGGCCAAGGGAGAGGCGCTGGTCGTTGATCCCCGGCGCGACATCGCCGTCTACGAGAACCTCGCCGCCGCCAATGGCATGAAGATCGTGGCCGTCACCGAGACGCACATCCACGCCGACTTCCTCTCCGGCACCCGCGAACTGGCCGCCGCCACCGGCGCCACCGCCTACGTCTCCGGCGAGGGCGGGACGGACTGGCAGTACGGCTTCGACGCCGAGCGCCTCCACGACAACGAAGAGATCACTCTCGGCAACATCACGGTCAAGGCGCTGCACACCCCCGGCCATACGCCCGAGCATCTGTCCTTCCTGATCACCGACGGAGCCTTCGCAAACGCCCCCGGCTACCTGCTCTCCGGCGACTTCGTGTTCTCCGGTGACCTGGGCCGCCCGGACCTGCTCGACGAGGCCGCCGGCGGCGTCGACACGCGCTTCGAGGGCGCGAAGCAGCTCTTCGCCAGCCTGCGGGACAAGTTCCTGACCCTGCCCGACCACGTCCAGGTCCACCCCGGCCACGGCGCCGGCAGCGCCTGCGGCAAGGCCCTCGGGGCCATCCCGTCCTCCACCGTCGGCTACGAACGGCTCTACGCCTGGTGGGGCCCCTACCTCGCCGCCAACGACGAGCAGGGCTTCATTGACGAACTCCTTGACGGCCAGCCCGACGCCCACGCCTACTTCGCCCGGATGAAGCGTGAAAACCGGGAAGGCCCGGCCGTGATGGGCGAGCGGACCCCGCTGGTCGAACTCGCCACCGCCGACGTCGCCGCCGGCCTGGCCGAGGACACCCTGACCTTCGTGGACACCCGCCCCAACGCCCAGGTCCACGAGGGCACCGTCAGCCGGTCGCTGAACATCCCGGCCGGCAAGTCCACCGCCAGCTTCGGCGCGTGGGTCGTGAACCCCGAAACCGACAAGAACCCGCTCGTCCTCCTGGCCCCCAGCCAGGCCGCCGCGCAGGAAATGTGGGACCACCTCGTCCGCGTCGGCATCGACAACGTCGCCGGCTACCTCACCAGCATTGAGGGCCTGCCGGTCAGCGTCCCGAAGCTGATCCAGCCAGAGGAGCTCGAAGGCTTCGACGCCGCCATGGTCCTGGACGTCCGCAACCGCACCGAGCACGCCGCCGGCCACATCCCGGGCTCGTACCAGCTCAGCGGCGGCCGCGTGATGTGGCACCTGGACGAACTCCCGGCCGAGGGCACCATCGTGTCCTACTGCCAGAGCGGCGTCCGGAACTCCGTCGCCGCTAGCGCCCTGCGCCGGGCAGGCTACGACGTCGTCGAACTCGACGGCAGCTACGCGGCGTGGGCCGCGTGGCAGCAGACGAAGGCAACCGTCACCGCCGGCTAGATCAAAGAACCAGAAAGGGCGGTAGCCCGGGGCAACCCGGGCTACCGCCCTTTTGCCATGCCCGGCCAGAAACCGCCGCGTCGCGGTGCCTCCGAGGGGATGCCGGGCCGGCAGGTAGCATTGCTGCCAATTGTCCCGTCACGAAAGGCGCCCGCCATGCATTACGTCGTTTTGCAGGTAATCCTCAAGGAGAAGCTGTGGGGAACCGGGTCTGGAAACCTGACGTCCCTGGAGAAGACCATCAACGACCAGGCCGCCAAGGGGTACCGGTTGCACACCATCACCACCGCCAGCAGCGGGAGCAAGGGGCTCGCCGGCGGTGACCGCATCCAGGCGACCCTGGTGTTCGAGAGTCTCGCCTAAGCGGCCCCGCCGCAAGGCGGCACGGAGGCGCCCGCCGCGATGCCCCCGACTGCACTCACAGTTCCATCAGTCACGGCCGGTCCCGCCTGGGTCGGTGGAAAGCAGGAAAAAGCGCCGGAAGCTGTGGCTTCCGGCGCTTTCTGGTGGTGCGGGGCGTGCTGCTAGGAGACGAGGGCCTGCACGCTCACGTAGGCTGCGACCAGCAGGACCAGGGCGCCGAATGCGCGCTTGAGCACCTTGTCCGGGATGTTGGTTCCGAGCCGGCCGGCGACCACGGAGGCCACCATGGCTGCCCCCGCGAAGGCCGCCGTGACGGCCCAGTCGATCTGCAGGTCACCAAGGTGGGCGGCGAACCCGGCGACCGAGTTGATCACGATGATGACCAGTGAGGTGCCGACCGTCACCGCCATGGGCAGGCCCAGGACCAGAGTCAGGGCCGGGACGATCAGGAATCCGCCGCCGACGCCCAGGAGCCCGGTCAGGAAGCCCACGACGGCGCCGGTGGCAATGGCCTTGGGCAGGCAGCTGCGCCAGTGGACACCGCCGCCGGGCAAGGCGCAGGACCCGCCGGAGACCTTGGACGGAAGCATCATCCGGATCCCAGCGAAGACCATAATCGCCGCAAACGCCAGCAGCAGCACCTTCGGGTCCAGCAGCCGGTTCACGTAGGCGCCGAGGTACGCGGTGGCGGTCCCGGCCGCGCCGATGATCAGGGCCAGCCGCCAGTTCACCCCGCCCCGCAGCCGCGGCAGGACCGCGACGGCGGAGGACGCGCCGACGACGACCAGCGACGTCGGGATCGCCGCGGCCAGCGGGAGCCCCACACCGTAGACGAGGGCAGGGACGGCGAGGATGGACCCGCCGCCTCCGACCAGGCCCAGCAGGCCGCCGACGATCAGCCCGAACGCCGCCGCGGGGAGGATCATGCCTTGGCGCCCAGGTTCTGCAGCGCCTGGTGCGCGGTGGGCTCGTTCGCGGAACGGTTCCACGGCATCTTGGAGAGCATCTGGCCCATGGCGCAGCTGTTCGTCGCCGCGGAGAACGTCAGGCCGGCGCCGATGCCGCCGGCCAGCAGACCAAGCTTCGGCGAGAGGAACTTGCTGCCCACGACGCCGGCCAGGACCAGGGAGCCCGCGGTCATGCGCACCTGGCGCTCCAGGGCCCAGGTGTTCTTACCCTTGACGACGTTGCCGCCGGCCGCGGCGTAGGCGGGGACCCCGCCGGCGAGCACGCTCGCGCTGCCAAGGCCCACGGCGTCCAGGTGCTTGCGGGCCTGCTCGGCCCGGTTCCCGGACTGGCAGACCAAGACCACGCGGGTGCCCATCTTGGCGGCGAACTCCTCGGTGTGCTCGCTCAGCAGGGGCAGCGGGACATGGTACGAGCCCTTGATGTGCATCGAATCAAACTCGGCACCGCTGCGTACGTCGATCACCATCAGGTCATCGTGATTGTCCTCCCAGGCCTTCAGGGTGGACGCGTCAATGGTCTGGGGTGCGGTGTCGGTCGTGGTGGTTTTGTTTGAGGAAGTCATAGTCTCTTTCGGTCTAGCTTGGGTGGTTCCGGCGGCAGCCCACGGTCGGGAGGCCGCCATCCACCGGCCCGGCAGCCCGGGGGCGAGCCGTGACAGGTGGAGGCCCGGGCGGCGCGCTGGGGGGAAAGCGCCGCCCGGGCAGTTCAGGGGGTCTTAGCCGGCGGGGAGGCCCGCGGCGGCCCAGTCGAGCATCCCGCCGGTCATGGTGTAGGCGGTGAAGCCGGCGGCGGTCAGCTGGTCGGCGGCCGCGGCGCTGCGGCGGCCACTGCGGCACACGGCGACGACGGGACGGGCCTTGTCCAGTTCGCCCAGCCGGGAACCAAGTTCGCCAAGCGGGATGTGGCGCGCGCCGGCAATCATGCCGTCGGCGACCTCAGCGGGCTCGCGGACATCCACAATCTGGGCGTCGCTGCCGTTCTTGAGCTGGTCCTTGAGCTGTTGGACGGTGAGATCCATGCGGGTGCACCTTTCGGTCGAGGGAGGAGAAGGCGGTGGAGAACTTGATCGCAATAGCTGTCCCTAATATACCCCAGGGGGTATTATGCGTTCAAGCCGCCGGGAGGCATACGCCCCGAGCGGGCCACGAAAGCGGCCCCGGCGTTTCCCCGGGTCACGGTCCCGACTCTTGCGCAAAATACCCCCGGGGGTATAAATTGGATCCATGGCAACCATCGACATTTCCGAAAAGACCTTCAACGACACGATCTCCGGCAACGACATTGTGCTGGTGGACTTCTGGGCAGCCTGGTGCGGTCCGTGCCGCATGTTTGCCCCGACGTTCAGCAAGGCCTCCGAGGCGCACTCCGACGTCGTGTTCGCCAAGGTGGACACGGAAGCCGAGCCGGCGCTCGCCGCGGCGGCACGCATCACCTCTATCCCCACCCTGATGGCGTTCCGCGAGGGTATCCTTGTCTTCTCCCAGCCGGGCGCCATGAATGCCACCGGCCTGGATGAGCTCATCACCGCCGTCAAGGGGCTCGACATGGACGATGTCCGGGCGAAAGTGTCCGCCTCGGCCGCGTCCTGAACGGCCACGCCTCACCACAAGCAGTTCAATAGAAGCCGCGGCCCCTGCCGCACCCGCAGTACCGACTCAAGGAGAAAACAATGTGCAGTCCCGTCCGTTGCAACAGCTGTGGAAAGATCACCTGGGCCGGGTGCGGCGAGCACGTGGACTCCGTGATGGCCGACGTGCCCACGGAGCAGCGCTGCACCTGCAAGTGATTTTCCCGCGCTGAGGGATCCTGTGCTGGGCTAGCATGCTCAGACGGCGTCGTTGCGTTCCGAACCCGGCGGCGCCCACCTGAGCCCCTGCCCGAGGAGAACCGAAGCCATGTCAGACACCGCCGCGAACCGCGCCGCCGAAAGCCACGACTCCCCCGGTGTCATCCGGTGGGGAATCCTGGGCACCGGACTCATTGCCGGGCTGCAGACCTCCGATCTGGTGCAGCATGGCTTTGCGGTCCAGGCGGTGGGCTCCCGCAACCTGGCGACGGCCCGCGAGTTCGCCGCCAGGTTCGGCCTGCCCGCGGCCCACGGCAGCTACGAATCGCTGGTCGCAGACACCGACGTCGACGTTGTCTATATCTCCTCGCCGCACCCCTTCCACTACGAGAACGCGCTGCTGGCCCTGAACGCCGGCAAGCACGTGCTGGTGGAAAAGCCGTTCGCCATGAACGCCTGGCAGGCACAAGAGGTCGTGGACCTCGCCGCGTCCAAGGGCCTGGTCGCCCTCGAGGCCATGTGGACGCGGTACCTGCCGCACATGGTCCGGATCCGTGAACTCGTCGGCTCAGGCGCCCTCGGCGAGGTCCGGACCCTGATTGCGGACCACAACCAGAACCTCCCCAAGGACCCGGGACACAGGCTCAACGACCCCGCGCTCGGCGGCGGGGCCCTCCTGGACCTGGGCATCTACCCCGCGTCCTTCGCCTTCGACCTCTTCGGGGCGCCGGCCAAGATTCAGGCCGCTGCCAGCATGACGGCCACCGGCGTCGACCGCCAGACCGCCATGATTTTCGAATACGGGGACGGACAGCAGGCGGTGCTGCACTGCGCACTGGATACCGCGGGACCGAACCGGGCCGCCGTCATCGGCACCGGAGGCAGCATCGAGATCGATCCGGTCTGGTACACCCCCACGGGCTTCACCCGGTACGACGACGGCGGCAACGTCGTCGAGCGCTTCGACGAACCGGTGACCGGCCGCGGCATGCAATACCAGGGGTGGGAGATCGAGCGGCTCATTGCCGCCGGCGCCACCGCCAACGACATCCTGCCGCCCAGCGAGAGTGTCCAGGTCATGGCGGCGCTGGACACGGTCCGAGGCCAGATCGGGCTCAGCTACAGTAGCGACGCGCGTCCCTGAGCCCAGCCGGGAGCCCGCCGCAAACGGCTCAGCAGTTGGGCGAGTCGAACTCGTAGGCTCCGGAATCGGCGGCGGCCGTTCCGTTGCAGTCCCCGTCCTGCGGCACCGCGAGGCCGGCCAGGTCAAAGCCGGACGGGCTCGCTCCGGCCCGGTCGATGGCCGGGCTGGTGCCGGTCAGCCGGAGATCGGTCGGGGCGTTAACGAAGCGGGCCGGGGCCGTGGTGGACGTGCTGTTCGGCACAACGTTGACCGGCCCGTTGAGGACATTTTGTCTCTCGGTCCAGCCGGTGCCGTTGATCCACAGGGAGTTCTTGACGCCCACCAGGATGTTGCCGCGGATCACCGTCGAGGCGGGGCAGCCTGCGTGGCAGACGATGCCCTGGGACCGCGCGCCGGTCAGGTAGACGGTGTTGAACTCAAAGACCGTGCCGGTGGTGGGCCCGAACGACGTCCCCGTGCCGCGGGCCACCAGGCCCTTGGACTCGCTGCAGTTGGCCCCGCAGGTTGACCTGACAAGGTTGTACCGGTAGATGTTGCCGTCCGTAGTGCCGGTGGACTTACCGAGCTCGGAGAAGTTGTTGTTGTCCACGGCCACGTTGTGATGGATGTTGTTCCGGTTGCCGTTGTAGACCTCCACCGCCGCGCCGTCGCGGTTGAAATCGTAGGAGAAGGCGTTGGATCCGGTGATGGTGTTGCCGGAGAACTCATTGTCATTGCCGTTGATCAGCACCCCCGAGGCGCCCGAATCGTCGCTGCAGTTCACGGCCTGGGCCGTTCCGCAATTGGTGCCCACCGTCAGCACGTTCATAACGTTGTTGTCCGTGAGCACATTGCCGGTGTACTTGCCGAAGTCGGAGCCGTATCCGGCCTTGATGCCCACGGCGTTGTTCGCGGCGCTGGAGTTCCGGACCGTGTTGCGGTCGCCGGTGATGCTGATGCCGGCATACCCACAGGCGACGCCGCGCAGTCCGTCCACCGTGGTGTAGTTGCCGTTGATCCTGATGCAGTTTCCGGACTTGCCGCCGGTGATGGTTGGGGCGTTGCCGCTGCCGTAGGCGTTCAGCGTGATGGGAGCCGTGGCGGTTCCGCTCTGGCCGGTCACCACGCCGCCGGTCCAGGTGTCGCCCTTGCGGAAACTGACGGTGTCCCCGGGGCCCAGCACGGTTGCATTGACCTTGGCCAGGGTCTTCCAGGGTGCGGTGCTGGATGTTCCGGCGTTGCTGTCGTTGCCCGCGGCACTGACGTAGTAGGTGACGCCGGCCGCCTGGGCCGGGACCGCTGCACCGGCCAGCAACCAGCCGGCCAGGATGAACGTGGCGAGGGCGGCCGCGGTGGGGGAACTGGTTTTCATGGTCATCCTTGCCGTTGGTCCGCTGCTGGAGGACCGGCCCCCTGCCGGTTCGTCCCCTGAATCTAGTGCAGGCCGGTGGAATTGGCTATGCCGACGGCAACCCTTCCTGCCGCGCCCGGTCGACGTCGGCCGCACTGGCCGCGTGGCCGGCGGCCAGAAGTCCTGCCACCACGCCGTCGACGTCCTTGGCCGAGCGGTTCTGGCTGAGTTTGGCTTTCGCCTCGATCCTGCTGATCAGCAGTTCGACGCCGACGATGGCGCGCAGTTGGCCTGCAATAAACCGCTCCGGGGCGTCGTCGACGGACCACGGCCGGTCTGAACTGGCCTCGTGGAGCTCGGTCAGCTGCCGGACATGCCGGCCGAGCCACGCCGGGTCCTCATGGACCACCAGTGTGCCGTACACGTGTGCCGTGGAGTAGTTCCAGGTCGGCACAACGCGGCCGTGCTCGGCCTTCGAGGCATACCAGGCCGGCGAGATGTAAGCGTCCGAACCCTGCAGGATGACCAGTGCCTCGCCGACCGGCGGCTTGGACCACTGCGGATTGTTCCTGGCCAGGTGCCCGTGCAGCGCGCCGTGTGCACCGGCGGAGGGGTCGAAGAACACAGGCAAGAAGCTGGCGAGCAGGCCCTCCGAGGTCATGGTGATCAGGTTGGCGGCTCCCGGGGCAGCGAGGAGGTCATCGACGGCGCCGGGGCTGGCGGCGAAATGCTTGGGGACGTACATGGGGCTCTCCTTGGATGTGAATTGGCTCGGTCCGGGCGTCTCTAGGATTGGGGCGGCCCCAGCGGCGGCTTCACCCGGGCACGGACGGCCAGGCCGGCGCAGGCGATCACGGCGGCGCCGCCGAGCAGGGTAGACGGCGTCAGCGCTTCGCCCAGGAGTAGCGCCGCCCACCCGATACTGAGCACGGGTTGAACCAGCTGGATCTGGCTGACCTGCGTCATGGGGCCGATGGCGAGTCCCCGGTACCAGGCGAAGAATCCGAGGAACATGCTGACGACGCCAAGGTAGGCGAAGGAGGCCCACTGCGCCGGGGTTCCTGACGGCGGCTGCTGGGCCACCGCGAGCGCGGCCAGGGCGACCATCAGCGGAGCCGCGAGGACGAGCGCCCAGGACACGGTCTGCCAGGCGCCAAGTTGACGGGCGAGCAGTCCGCCTTCGGCATAGCCCACCGCCGCGGCCGCGACGGCGCCGAGGAGCAGCAGGTCTGCCCAGTGCAGTTGCCCGAAACCTCCGGGCTGCGCGAAGGCGAAGCCGACAGCGGCGGCAGCGCCCGCCGCTGTGGCGAGCCAGAACGCCGCGGGCGGCCGCTCATGTCCGCGGAGGACGGCAGCGGTCGCCGTCGCGGCCGGGAGCAGGGCGATCACGACGGCGCCGTGGCTGGCAGGAGCGCTGGTAAGTGCGAAAGAAGTGAGCAGCGGGAAACCGACGACGATTCCGCCAGCAACCACCGCGAGCCTGGCCCACTGCCGGCCGAGGGGCAAACGCTGGCGGGTGAGGATGAGGGCCGCCGATGCCAGGGCAGCTGCGACGACCGCTCGGCCGGAGCCGATGAACAGCGGCGAGAGCCCTGCGACGGCGACCCTGGTGAGCGGAACCGTGAAGGAAAACGCCGCCACGCCCAGCAGGCCCCACCAGACTCCGGCCGCGGGGGCGGCCGCGCGGGCAGCAGGCGCGGCCGGTATCACTGGGCTTGCACTGACAGTAGCGCTACTCTTGTCTCTCATGGACAACGATAGCAGTTCGCGGATTGTGGCGCAGCTGAAGGAATGGATTGCACGGGCCGCCCCCGGGTCAAGGCTGCCCTCCACGCGCGCGCTCGTGGCCGAACACAGTGTCAGTCCCGTCACAGTGCAGAAAGCCCTGCAGGCACTCACCGCCCAGGGCCTGATCGAGAGCCGACCGGGCGTGGGGACGTTCGTCCGCGCGGTCAGGACGGCCCGCCCGTCCGACTACAGCTGGCAGACGGCGGCGCTGCGGTCACCGCAGGCGCCGCTGCGCTCGGCGTCGGCCGCGATGCGCAGCGCACCCAACGATGTGATCGCCCTGCACTCGGGCTACCCGGCCCGCGAACTCCTGCCGGAGCGGCTGGTCCGGGCGGCCCTGATCCGGGCGGCCCGTGGCGAGGCGGCGCTTTCCCGCGCACCCGCTGCGGGACTGCCCGAGCTGCAGTCGTGGTTCGCCCACGAACTTGGCACCTCGACGCCGGCGGGCGTCACCCCGCCCGGGGCGAGCGACGTCGTCGTGCTGCCGGGCAGCCAAAGCGGCCTTAGCTCGATCTTCAGGGCGCTGGTGGGCAGCGGGCAGCCGCTGCTGATGGAGTCCCCCAGCTATTGGGGTGCCATCCTTGCGGCCGCACAGGCCGGCGTCCGTGTGGTCCCGGTGCCGTCCGGGCCGGACGGCCCCGACCCGGACGGGTTGGCCAGGGCGTTCGAGGAGACCGGGGCGCGGCTGTTCTACGCCCAGGCCAACTACGCCAATCCCACCGGGGCACAGTGGAGCGTCCGGCGGGGCGATGAGGTCCTGGAGGTGGTGCGCCGGCACGGGGCGTTTCTCGTGGAGGACGACTGGGCCCGCGACTTCGGCATCAGCAGCGTCCCCTCCCCCGTGGCCGCACGCGACGATTCCGGCCATGTGGTGTACCTGCGGACGCTGACGAAGAGTGTGTCGCCGGCCATCCGGGTGGCCGCCGTCATTGCGCGCGGACCGGCCAGGGAACGCATCCTCGCCGACCGCGGAGCCGAGTCGATGTACGTCAGCGGCCTGCTCCAGGCCGCGGCCCTCGACGTCGTCACCCAGCCGGCCTGGCAGACGCACCTGCGCATCGTCCGGCACCAACTCCAGTCGCGCCGCGACCTGCTGGTGACGAGCCTTCGCGAGCACGCCCCGCAGGCCCATCTCACCTTGGTCCCCAAGGGCGGGCTGAACCTCTGGGCGCGGCTGCCGGACGGGACCGATGTCGAACAGTTGAGCGCCGACTGCGAGCGGGACGGCCTGCTCATTGCCGCCGGCACGGAATGGTTCCCGGCCGAGCCGGCCGGCCCGTTCATCCGGCTCAACTACGCCGGGCCCAACCCCGGCGCGTTCCCGGAGGGCGCCCGCATCCTGGGCCGGGCCATTGAGCAGAACGTGCGGTAGGGCTGCGCAGCGCCGGGTCGCTGGTAGGGTCTGCGCATGGATGAAAATTTGGGGAAGTTCATCGACAATTTCGCGCAACTCGTGCAGCTTGCGCAGGCCGGGCAGCACCGTGCACCTGCCGGGCCTCAGCTGCTGACGACTCTCACCGAGCACTTGGGCGTGCCGGCCGGGTCGGTCGCCGTCGTGGTGGAAGACATCCCGCCGCACCGGTTTGTGGACGCGGACATCCAGATGGCCGAACTTGCGGGCGGGGATCCCCACTTCCGCCTGGTCGGGATCGGCGGCGGCGACCAGCGCCACCATCACTCCCTGAGCGACATGCTGCAGCAGGCCCAGGTCTTCCCGCAGTTCCCGCTGGCCCAGCCCGACTACGCCAACCTGGCGGTGGGTCCGGATGAGCAGCGCCAGGCGGTGGCGTTGGGGCTGTGGCTGTTCAGCCACGGCGGCCGGCCGCTCGCGGTGCTGCAGCGGGACGCCAATCCCCGGTACGGCCGGCAGACGGCCTGCCTGGAAGTCCTTGCCGGCGACACCGAGGCCGCTGCGGGCTTCCTCGCCGACTTCCGACGTCGCATGCAGCACCACAGCGTCCTCAAGGGGCAGGTCATTTCGCTCGTGATGGGTGAATACGGCCCCAGCGCGGCGGGCGTGACCTTCCACGCCAGGCCCAGCCTCGCCGCGGACGAAGTCATCCTGCCCGGCGGCCTGCTGCAGAAGGTCACCGACCACGCCCTGGGCATCGCCGAGCACCGTGAGTCGCTCAAGCAGTACGGGCAGCATCTCAAGCGCGGCATCCTGCTTTACGGCCGGCCGGGCACCGGGAAGACCCACACGGTGCGGTATCTGCTGAGCCGCAGCCACGGGGCCACCGCCATCCTGCTGTCCGGCGGCTCGCTGGCCCGGATCTCGGAGGCGGCCACCATGGCGAGGGCCCTGCAGCCCTCCATCGTTGTGCTTGAGGACTGCGACCTGATCGCCGAGGACCGCAGCTTCGGCCACGGGCCCCAGCCGCTGCTGTTCGAGGTGCTCGACGCCATGGACGGCCTGGCCGACGACGCCGATGTGGCCTTTGTCCTCACCACCAACCGCGTGGACATGCTGGAGCGTGCCCTGGCGCAGCGGCCCGGCCGGGTGGATCTGGCCGTGGAGATTCCTCTGCCCGCGCCGGCGGAGCGCGTAGCGTTGCTCAGGCTGTATGCCCGCGGGATCGCCTTCAGCCCTGCGGCACTTGAGGAGGCCGCGGCCCGGACCGACGGCACCACCGCCTCATTCGCCCGCGAGCTGATCCGCCGCGCCGTCGTGGCCGCCGCCCTTGCCGGCGCCCCGGTCGCGGATACCCACCTTCAGGCGGCCGTGGGCGAGCTGATGGCCGACGGCGAGGCGCTCACCCGCAGTTTGCTCGGCAGCGGAGGCGGCGCGGCGGGCGGACGTGGCGCGTATGGCGGGCCGGCGGCTAGCGGCTTCTCTGGGCCGCCGGGCGGCGGCCCGTTCGGCGGGCCGGCGGGCGGGGGTGGCGGCTTCGGCGGGCCGGCGGGCGGGGGTGGCGGCTTCGGCGGGCCGGCGGGCGGCGGACGCTCAGACGCCTACTGACTCGGCGAGGCGCTTGAGGTTGGCGAACTGGCGAGTCTGCATTACCCAGTGCGAGGGCTCCAGCACCACAATGCTCAGGAGCGGCTGCAGCCATTTTGGCCGGAACGACCAGTACCCGCTCACGATAAGCCGGGTGCGCTCGTCGGCCGCTTCTTTCAGCTCGAATCCCCAGAGCGAGTCGGTGAAATGCCGCGGCCGTGCCCCTGCCGGGTCGAACGGTTTCCCCCGCAGATCGAGGGACATACGAAGGCCAAGGAACCGTTCCGGCTCGAGCGACGCGACCTGCCACCACTGGCTGCCGTCCGGTGTGGCCGCCAGATGGTCGCCGACGGCGATGTCCTGCCACTCGGGGTGGATGGTTTCCGCGCTGCGCCGGCCGAAGTTGTCCAGCCGGTCCCAGCTGTACCAGCCGCCTCGGTCGGTGCCCATTTGCAGCAGCCAGGGCCACACTCGCGACGGTGGAACGTTGATGGTCACGGCCATCGTTGCGCTGCGCTTTCCGCCCGGGACGATCCCGGCGCCCGGGTAGGGTCCGAGGACCTCGCCGCCGGTCGCGCCCGCGCGTAAAAGTCGCGGGCGAACGAGTGCCAGATAGACGGCTGCGAACCCGGCGGCAACTCCTCCGGACAGCCGTCCATGGGTGCTGTTAGTCATTGCTCCTCCCCCGCAGGGCCAAGATGTTTCCTGAAGAAGGCGAGGATGCGGCGGCGCGCGTCCTCGGCGGAGGGCTCGTGGTAGCCCGCCGCCACCAGTTTCGCGAGCAGCTGGTCTCCGAACGTCAAGTCCGAGGGACCATGCTTGTTGAGAAAACCATGCCCGGCGCCCGGGTAGACCTTGATGTCGTGGTCTATCCCGGCGGCGGTCAGCAGCGGATCCAGGCGGGCCGGTGCCTGGCGCACTCCCGGCCAGCGGTCCTTGGCGCCATAGCTGGCGACGATCGGGCAGGCTCGGGGCAGGGCAAGCGCGGTCTCATCGTCGAACCCGCCGTAGTTCACGCTGGCAGCGGCGAAGTCGTGGTCCGGGGCCACCATGAGCGCGAAGCCGCCGCCCATGCAGAAGCCAATCACGCCGACCCTCCCGGTGCAGTCCTCGCGCGCGGCCAGCCACGTGCGGGTGCGGTCCAGGTCGCCGAGCGGACGCCAGCCGCGGATGAGTGCCCACAGGCATGTTGCGCGGCTGCCCCAGTGGAACAGGTCCGGCGCCACCGCGAGGTAGCCCTCGCCCGCTAGCCAGTCCGCCTGGCTGCGCGTATCGCGGCTGAGGCCCATCGCGTCATGGATGACGACGACGCCGGGCCACTGCCCCGCGCCGCGCGGAGTCGCCAGGTAGGACGGCATGTCTCCACGTTCGGTCCCGATGGTTACCTCGGCCATGCGTGCCTCCCGCTCGGATCGATCACACCTTGGTTACCGGTGTACCGCGTCCGGGCCGCCCCCGGGAAGGGCCGGTGGCCCCCCGCAAGAACGGCGGTTTCCCCGCAGTGGCCTAGTTGTAGACGCGCACCCAGTCGACCTGCATCTGGCTCGGCTGGGTCGAGGTCCCGTCCGGGAACCAGTCGAGCTGGATGGTTTGATGCATCCCGACCGTGGGCTGGTGCGCCGGATCAGTGTCCGTGAACCATTGCACGCCGTCTATATACCCGGTGATGCCGGCCGGCGTCCACTGGACCGCGTAGTTGTGCCACTGGGTGGTATCGATTGGCTGGGCTGATTGGGTCTGGAAGTTCGATCCGCTGCAGGCGTAGTGCAGGAAGAACTTGATCCGGGAGGTATCGGACGTTCCCTCGGCGTAATCAATCTCCGCGCAGTTCGGTGACGTGTTGTTGTTCGGCCAGAGGATCAGAACCGGGTGGTACTTCGGGTCCCGGGCGCTGGTTCTCATCCTGGTTTCCCAGCGGCCGTACTTCTGCTGGGCGAACTTGGCGGACATGCCGCCGGTGGTGCCAGCCGAGTCGCCGCTGACGGTGACGATGCTCCCGTCCACTGACCAGGCACCCGGGCTGCGAATCCCGTTGCCCGCATGCCCTGGACTGTTGTAGACCCCCCACTTCAACGGATTCGGCGCTCCCGTGTAGGAGAACTCGTCCCCGGTCACCACCGGGCCCCAACCGAAGACGACGGCAGCCTGCGTGCCGTCGGGCGACGGGGCGGGGTCAACGGCGATGGTAATCACGGGCGTGACCGCGTCCGGGCTCACCCCGTTGGTCGCCGCCACCGTGAACGTCGAGGACCCAGCCGCCGTCGGCGTCCCGGAGAGCACCCCCGAGGCGCTGTTCAGGGCCAACCCGGCCGGCAAAGACCCCGAAGCCACATTAAACGACGGCGCCGGGTTGCCGGACGCCGCGAACGTGTAACTGTAGGGGCTGCCCACCGTCGCCGTACCCGGCGGCGTCGACGCCGTAAACACCGGCGCCGCCTGGGCATCGCTGACCGTGATCGTGCGCGAGGGCGTGACCGCGTCCGGGCTCACCCCGTTCGTCGCTGCGACCGTGAACGTCGAGGACCCCGCCGCCGTCGGCGTGCCGGAGAGCACCCCCGAGGCGCTGTTCAGGGCCAACCCGGCCGGCAAAGACCCCGACGCCACATTAAACGTCGGCGCCGGGTTGCCGGACGCCGCGAACGTATAACTGTAGGGGCTGCCCACCGTCGCCGTACCCGGCGGCGTCGACGCCGTAAACACCGGCGCCGCCTGGGCATCGCTGACCGTGATCGTGCGCGAGGGCGTGACCGCGTCCGGGCTCACCCCGTTCGTCGCTGCGACCGTGAACGTCGAGGACCCCGCCGCCGTCGGCGTGCCGGAGAGCACCCCCGAGGCGCTGTTCAGGGCCAACCCGGCCGGCAAAGACCCCGACGCCACATTAAACGTCGGCGCCGGGTTGCCGGACGCCGCGAACGTATAACTGTAGGGGCTGCCCACCGTCGCCGTCGCCGGCGGCGTCGACGCCGTAAACACCGGCGCAGCCTGGGCAGCACTGACCGTGATCGTGCGCGACGGCGTGACCGCGTCCGGGCTCACCCCGTTGGTCGCTGCGACCGTGAACGTCGAGGACCCCGCCGCCGTCGGCGTCCCGGAGAGCATCCCCGAGGCGCTGTTCAGGGCCAACCCGGCCGGCAAAGACCCCGAAGCCACATTAAACGACGGCGCCGGGTTGCCGGACGCCGCAAACGTATAACTGTACGGGCTGCCCACCGTCGCCGTACCCGGCGGCGTCGACGCCGTAAACACCGGCGCCGCCTGGGCAGCACTGACCGTGATCGTGCGCGACGGCGTGACCGCGTCCGGGCTCACCCCGTTCGTCGCTGCGACCGTGAACGTCGAGGACCCAGCCGCCGTCGGCGTCCCGGAGAGCATCCCCGAGGCGCTGTTCAGGGCCAACCCGGCCGGCAAAGACCCCGAAGCCACATTAAACGACGGCGCCGGGTTGCCGGACGCCGCGAACGTATAACTGTACGGGCTGCCCACCGTAGCCGTACCCGGCGGCGTCGACGCCGTAAACACCGGCGCCGCCTGGGCAGGCCGAATCTCGATAAGTGACAAGTTCCACCTGTCGTTCGTGGGAGCGGTGTCATTGATTCTTACCGTCGACGGCGCTGTCGCCGTGCCTGGGGTGGTCTGGCGTTGCGTCCAAAACGTGCCACCGGCGCTGGAAAGAAACTCGTCGACTTTAGTTTGACCGCTTCCAACGGTGCGTGCGACGGCCCTGTTCCAGTCGTTCCCCGTACCCCAGACCCACGATCCGGTGCGGGTTGTGGTCAGCGAGGCGGTGGGCGCTCCTGAGAACCCGCTGGCTCCCCCAACCGCCCCGTCAGTGGTTGTGTCAGCGCCCGTGAAGGTCGCTACCGTGATCGATGCTTGGTACGACCCGTTGTGGGTAGCTGTGACTCTTACGTTCGTGAGAATGCTGCTTGACACCGCCTGCCAGATTTCGGCTGTCCCGTACTGGACGTTAGTCCGCTTACGCAGGCGCCAGGTGAGTCCGCCGCCGGTGACTGAAGCGAACTGCTGGGACCTTGAAACTGCTGGGCCGTCCGAGGTCACAAAGGCAATCAACAATTCTCTACTTTGAGTGGTGGTAAAGGCCGGGGACACGACGGACCGGGAAAACGACGACTGGTGTGCACTAACCACCTTGTCTGTTGCCACTCCCCCGGCGGCTTCAGTGGGCAATGGCACCAAGCTGAACCCGATAATTGTGGTGATCAGGACTAGGCGGGAAATGAACGGTCGCCGCATGAATTCCTCGCAAACTCATCATTGAACGGCCCATGCGGGCTCCGCACTGGTCAACACGCATGGTCCGGATATTGGCTCAGCTCTTGTGGCTGGTGGACGGCATCGCTAAATGCCAGTTTCGATGTGGCGCCGACGACGTGACATCCGGAAGCTGCGGTGGTTCCGCTGGAGCACGAATTGCCGGTCCGGGAGCCCTCATCCTAGTAAGTCGTTGGCGCCGAACCCTTCTGTGGCGCGTACCCGTTAAGCAACAACTCATACTTGTTAAAGCCACTGAGTTACTTGCCGGCTGCACGACCGATAGGCCATTCCCACGGCTGCACGCAACATTTCTGACGCCGCATCCGGGCGTCGGCGCCAAGATTCAGCAAACGCATCATTAATTGTCGGTGCCTGCTTTTAGTCTGGGGGTATGAAGAGCGGAGCGGCTTGGAGTACGGAGATCAGTGCGGAGATCCGGGAGGCCCTGGCGGCCGTCACGGCGTCCGTTGCCGCGCTGGCTGCTGTTGTGGACGACGGCGTGGAGCCCGCCGATCCGCTGCGGAGCCTGGCCGATAGCTATCTGGACGCCCTGGCCGAGACGGCCCGGGGGGAGGCCCGGATGGCGGCGCTCAAGGTCCGGCTGACCGCGGAGTACACCCGGGCCGCCGGGGCCCTCGCGTCGCCGGCGGGGTCCCCGCAGGAGTGCACCGCCCGCGAGATGTCCACCGTCGCCGAGCTCGCCTGCGCCCTGACCGTGAGCGAACGGGCTGCCGGGGCGCTGATCTCCGACGCCCTGGCGTTGACGTCTTCGCTGCCGCTGGCCCTGGAAGCACTGCAGTCCGGAACGATCTCCTGGCAGCACGCCCGGATCATGGTCGACGAAACCGCGAACCTCGAGCCCGCAGGCGCGGCGGCACTGGAAGCGCACTTCCTGGACCCCGACGCACCCCAACCCGCCCGCGGCTGCGCCGCCGGGGAACTCGTCCCGGGCCGGTTCCGGGCCAAAGCCCGCACCTGGCGCGAACGCCACCACCCGGTCAGCATCGAAACCCGCCACACCAAAAGTTCAGCGGAGCGGCGGGTGGAGTATTGCCCGGACCGGGACGGGATGGCCTGGCTCTCGGCCTACCTGCCCGCCGACACCGCCGCCGGGATCTGGGACCGGATCACCGCCGCCGCCCGCGCCCAGCAGGGCCCGACGGAGCCCCGGACCCTGCCCCAGCTCCGCGCCGACACCGCCGCGACCTGGCTCCTCACCACCGGAACCGCCAACGACGACGCCGACGGCGCGCCCGGCCACGCCGGCGCCTGGCTGACCGCGGATGTGCCGGTCCCGCGGGCGCAGGTCCTGATCACCGTCCCGGTCATGGCCCTCCTCGGCGCCACCGACGAACCCGCGGTCCTGGACGGGCACGGCCCAATCCCGCCGTCCATCGCCCGCCGCCTCATCAGCGACGGGGCGGACTCGTTCCACCGCGTCCTGACCGACCCGCGCGACGGCGCACCGCTGGAAATCGGCCGGACCAGCTACCGCGTCCCGAAAGCCCTGCGGCAATGGCTGCGGCTCCGGGACGGCAAATGCCCCTTCCCCGGCTGCCACAACGCCTCCCTGGACAACGACGCCGACCACCTCCTGGCCTGGGCCGACGGCGGCACCACCGGCATCACCAACCTCGGCCAGCCCTGCCGCAAACACCACCGCCTCAAACACACCACCGCCTGGACCCCCACCCCGGCGACCAAGAACCACCCACCCGGCTGGACCTCACCCACCGGCCGGACCTACCCCAGCGAACACCAGGACTGGGAACCACCCCACTGGCCAGGCACCACCCTGGCTGCGGATCCGCTGTTCGGCTCCGGACCGCCCCCGCATCCTGCGCCCGGCGTCGAACCGGACCCATCTCTGCACGATCCAGACGAACCGTGCCCGTATCCGGAAGTACCGGACGATGCGGACCAGGTTCCGGACCAATGCCGCGGCCCCGGCCCCGGCCCCGACCTGCCACCGGATCCCTTCCCGGACTGGCACCTGTGTGCGGCCGCCTAAGGACGCGGTGGGATCCGGCTACCACCCGCCCTCAGCCCGGATCGAAGCCTCCCGGGCCCTCTCCTGGGCTATCGTGGTGCCATGCCGAGCCAGCTAGCTTCAATTGCCATCGACGCGATCAATCCACGAGTGGTAGCCGACTTCTGGTGCGCCGTCTTCGGCTGGCACATCCTCGAAGAGGACACCGGCATCATCAGCATCGGCCCGCACGGCAAGGCGTACCCCACGATCGATGTGATTGCGGTCCCTGAGCGCAAGACCGTCAAGAACCGGATGCATTTCGACCTCCGCGCCAACGGCACCTCTACCGCCGAGGAGCTCGAGCGGCTGCTCGCCCTGGGCGCCGAGCGCACAGACGTGGGCCAGGGCCCGGACGTCAGCTGGGTGGTACTGGCTGATCCCGAGGGCAACGAGTTCTGCCTGCTTTCCCGCTCCGTCCAGGATGTTGACCAAGGCTAGGGGGAACCGCGTGGCACGGATCTTCATCACCGGCTCCGCCGCCGGGCTGGGGCTCGGCGCTGCGCTGACGCTTCTCGATGAGGGCCACGACGTCGTCCTTCACGCCCGCACAGCCGAGCGCGCCCAGGCCCTCGGCGGCCTCGCCGACCGGGCGGCCAGCGTCGTCGTCGGCGATCTCAGCAGCGGGGAGGAAACCCGTTCACTGGCCGAGCAGGTCAACAGGATCGGCCGCATGGACGCCCTCATCCACAACGCCGGCACTTACCTGGAGCCGGCCCGCGGCACCACGCCCGAGGGGCACGCCCGGACGCTGGCAGTGAACACCTTGGCTCCGTACCTGCTCACGGCGCTGATCGAAGGGCCCAGCCGCCTGATCTTCCTCAGCAGCGGCCTGCACCGGAGCGGCGGTGGCTCGCTGGAGGACATCGACTGGACCCGGCGGCGCTGGAATGCCAGCCAGGCGTATGCAGAGAGCAAACTTTACGTCACCGCACTGGCCCTCGCAGCAGCACGCCGCTGGCCCGGCGTGCTGAGCAACGCCGTCGACCCCGGCTGGGTCCCCACCAAGATGGGCGGCCCCGGAGCGCCCGATGACCTGGCGATGGGGCACCTTACCCAGACCTGGCTGGCCACGAGCCTCGACCCGGCCGCACTCACCAGCGGCGGCTACTGGCACCACCGCACCCTCCGCACCCCCGCCGCCGAAGCCCAGGACCCGGGTCTCCAGGACAGGCTCCTGGCCCGACTCGGGGAGCTGACCGGCATCACGTTGTTCTGAGCCAGCAGGTAGCCGGAGCAAAGTTCTTGGCCCTGCCTGTAAGTCCTGGCCCCGTTCGGGAAACTTTGTTTTCAAGCGGGTGTTCAGCCCGTCATCACGGAACTTGGGGGTTACACAATGAATTCACACCGCGCCACATTCTTCACCGCCATCGCCGTCGCCGGATTTTCCGCCAGCCTCGTCCTCGCCGGATGCGGACCACAGCCAGGCACTTCCGCCGCAGCCTCGGATGTCGCCGTGAGTAACACGGCAGAGCGCACGGCAACGCTGGGCTTCCCGACGTCGTCCACTCCGGCACCCTCGGCCACCGGCACCGCGCCGGCGTCGAAGGCTCCCGTCTCACCGGCGAAGCGCGCGACTCCGGCGCTGAAGACCTTTACCTTCCCGGACGGGCACATCTCGTTCGCCTATCCGGAGACGTGGACGGCGCGGACGGTACAGCCGCCGGCTGGCCTCCCCGGGGTCGAAGCGATCGTCGCCGACGCCGAGGGCAACGATTTGCTGACCTTGGCCAACGGCGTCACCGCCGGGTGCGCGGGAGGTCCCGTTTCGCGCCGGGTCTTCGACCAGGCGTCGGTCCCGGCCATGACGGCCCCGAACGGCACCGAACCCCGCTTCGGATTCGTTGCGGAATCCTATGGGAACGGCGAAGGCTATTTCATGGGACTCACCGATCCCCGGTCGCTGAAGGAGGGCGAGGGCGCCTCGTCCTGGTGCAACCTGATCCCCACGGCCAACGGCGGCCTTTTCACCCGCGTTTATTTCAACGACCCCGGCTTCCCGAACCGTGGCGCGGCCGAGGCCTGGATGGCGACCGATCAGTATGTCCAGCTCAAGGCCTTGCTGCTGAGCCTGCATTACGCCTGAGCCTGGCTGGACAACCTGCGGCGGACGCGAAAGCCCTGCACCCAACCGGGTGCAGGGCTTCGCGTTTAGGCTGTCGGGTGAGTCGCTGCCTGACACCGCAGCTTTAGGTCAGGGTCCAGGAGCGCTTGGACAGGCCGAACCAGAACCCGTCGATGGCGGTCTTGGCGTTCAGGTCGCCCGACTCGTAGGCCGCACCGAGGGCCACATACAGCGGCGCCCAGTGTTCGCTGCGGGGGTGAGCCTCGCGGGCCGCCGGAGCCTTGTGCAGGAAGTCCAGGATGGAGTCGACGTCGCCGCGCGCCATTGCTTCCTCGGCCCAGTGATCGAACTCCCGGGAGACCGACGGCGGGGTGCTGTCGGGTCCGCCGGCGGGGTTGAACCAGCGCAGGTTGTGAGTCGTGAAGCCTGAGCCGACGATCAGCGTGCCGCGGTCGCGCAACGGCGCCAGCGACTTGCCCAGGTCAAACAAGCCCTGCGGATCAAGGGTGGGCATGGACATCTGCACCACCGGTACGTCCGCGTCCGGGAACATCTCCTTGAGCGGGACGTACGCGCCGTGGTCCAGGCCGCGGTACTCGTCGCGTTCGACGTGGTGGCCATGGTATGCCACCAGCTTCTCCACCTCGGCGGCGAGCCCGGGTGCCTGCGGCGCGTCGTAGGTGACCTCATAGTACTTCTGGGCAAAACCGCCGAAGTCGTAAACCAGCCCCGGATTACGGGTGGTGGCGCTGAGCGTCACCGGAGCGTTTTCCCAGTGGGCGGACACCATCAGGATGTCCGTGGGCTTGTCAAAGGTACCGGACCAGGTCTTGAGTTCACGGGTCCAAGTGGCGTCGTCAGCCAGAGGCGGCGCGCCGTGGCTGAGGAAGAGAACCGGGGGGCGGTCGAGTGTGGAAGTCATGACATCATTCTAACCGGTTTTAGTTGAAGGTTCAAGTGTCCAGATTTGCGGGCAGGTCAGGGCCGCCCGGACCGAGGCCCGACGTCGCCCGATATACAGCGAGGCGCGCCCCCTCCGATGGGAGGGGGCGCGCCAGGTGCGGCAGGGTCGGGCTAGACGGCGGTGTAGCCCCCGTCGATCGGAATGGTCGCGCCGGTGATGAACTTCGCCTTATCGCTCGCGAGGAAGGTAATGAGGTCGGCGACCTCCTGGGCCTCCCCGACACGACCGGCCGGGTGCAGGCCTGCATACTGCTCGAGGGTCGGCTCATCGATGAGCGGGGTCCGGATGACGCCCGGTGCCACCGCATTGACGCGGATGCCCTCCTTCGCATACATCGTCCCGGCGGCGCGGGTCATGTTCACAACGCCGCCCTTCGAGGCCGAGTAGGCGATGTTGTTGGAGACGGCCACCAGGCCGAACATCGAGGCGAGGTTGACCACGACGCCGCCGCGGCCCTGCTTGAGGAGCTGCTCGATGGCGTACTTGTTGGTGTAGAACACGCCCGAGTAGTCGATGCCGTTGGTGCGCTCCCAGTTTTCCACGGTAGAGGTGACGACGTCGCCCTCGCCACCAACGCCGGCCGAAGCGACGGCGATATCAAGGCCACCGAATTCCTCGACCGTCTTCGCAACGGCAGCTTCTACGCTCTCGGCCTTCGAGACGTCACCCTGGAAGAATTTCGCGCCGATCTCGTTGGCCACTTCCTGCGACTTGGGATTGAAATCGAAGATCATGACCTTCGCGCCTTCGGCGATGAAGGTCTTCGCGGTCGCGAGCCCCAGGCCCGATCCGCCACCGGTAATGAAGGCGACCTTGTTCTCGAGTTGCATGGCTTAATCCAATCTCTCAGCGATGTCGCGGTCAGTGTCGTTATGCCGGCGCTCCCGCGGTCCGCGTTTATATGCGTATGCATCTATTCTCGCACTATTACTTGAATAGTCAACGAATGTGCGGCGTCTCACATGCCGCGTCCTTCCGCGACATGGCCGGCCAGTCCGTTGAGTGTCTGCGTAGACCGCTATCCTCGGGATCATGACTGAACGCCCTCAATTGGTGAAACGGACGCGCGGCTGGATCTCCAGTGCCCGTTCGTTTCACTCTCGGCAGCTCACCACGCACCGCAAGGTCAGACGACTCGGAAAGTCGCGACTAACCTTCACCACAGGCCAGGCCCTAACGAATCTAGGCGCCTTTTTCGTGGCCGGGTCAACGGGCTCAGCAACCCTGCCGGATTGGGCAGTCGTTGGTGTCTTGGTCGTGGGATTCGTGTTGGGCAAGTTCCTATTTCCCATCCCGGTCAGCAGCATCGCCAGCCGGCGAGGCCCAAGCGATGTGGTCAGCCGAAGCTCCTCGGAGCTCGACCGCATGACACCGGAGGAAATCCGGATTTACGAGAACAACATGGTGCTGAAGCACCGGCTCAAAGACTCCAAGGGGCTTGGAGCCGAACAAGCACTGCAACGCCAGCAAGAGGCGGCTCGGACTGCGGAGGAAGCCGCGGGTCTGGCCTCCGGAAACCTAAGCGGGCTGTCGTTGGCTGACGCCCAAGCCTTCAGCTCCATTGCCGCACAGCATAAGCTCCTCGACAGCCAGTGGCTGGCCTACGAAGTTGACCCTAAACTGCAGTTCGATTTCCCGGCCATGTCCGACGCCGCTTACCCCGCTACCGCTGCCATGATCAGGGCCAGGCGCAACGCCGAGCAGGCAAAGTCAGAATCCAATACGGCCAACTACCGGTCCGCCGTAGCGGAGTTCCGCGCGGCGCTGACTGCTGCAGAGGCCGCCGCCGGGGTGCACCGGAAGTAGGCTCCGGAAGTAGGCTCCGGAAGGCCGAACTCCCGCGCCGAGTTCTTCAGCATTGACCGCCGCGCTTAGTTGAGCCACGAGGATCACTAGACCAACCTTTCCGCCGCCAGGCGGTGCAACCAACAATACGAAAAATGGGGCAATGACAACCACAGCAACATCCACTGCCAACCCGGTTACTCCGCCACCGCCGGGTTCCGGCCGGAAGGTTTCTTTAAAGAGAAGCATGGCGCTTTTGCTAGTTGGCGCACTAGTCGCGATAGGCGGAGTGACTGCGGCGAACGCGTTTGGATTCAATCCGTTCCATTCGGGCGAAGAACGGGACCGGCCTGTTCTGATGTCGATTAAGAACGCCAGCCGATACCACGCCGCCGTCGGCAATATGGAGGTAGTTGTCGAATTCAAGCCCGACGACACCCCTGCTTGGATGCCCGGCTTTATTGCTGGACGGCGGACGCTTTTTGTTGCGGCAGGCACCGTCGATGCCTACGTTGACCTGTCGGGGCTCAACGAAAAGGACTTGAAACTGTCCGCTGACGGAAAATGGGTCACGGTGCGCCTACCCGAGGCTCAGCTCGACAAGCCCAATCTCGACATGGAGCGGTCCCGTATATTCGATCAAGAGCGCGGCATCGTTGACGGGATCACCGATGCCTTTGCGGCGCCGGACCAGGCAAATCTTTACAAGCTCGCCGAGACAAAGTTCACCGCCGCCGCGGAGAAGTCCGAGCTGCGGAAACGGGCTACCGAAAACACCAAGGCATTTCTGACCACCCTGTGCGGAGCACTCGGGGTGCAAGTCACCTTCGTAGATTAGGGCCGTCGGGTCGGCTGGCAGCGGTGAAGAACTTACCTAGCCGATAAGATGATTGACCCAAGCGAAACGACCCCGCACGCTCGTGCGTGCGGGGTCGTTTCTTGCGGAATACAGAAGAAGAGGACTAGAAGTCCCAGTCGTCATCCTCAGTGTTGACAGCCTTGCCAATCACATAGCTCGAACCCGACCCCGAGAAGAAGTCGTGGTTCTCGTCCGCGTTGGGCGACAGGGCCGACAGGATCGCCGGGTTCACGTCGGTGACGGAAGCCGGGAACATGGCCTCGTAGCCCAGGTTCATCAGCGCCTTGTTGGCGTTGTAGTGCAGGAACTTCTTGACGTCCTCGGCCAGGCCGACGGAGTCGTAGAGATCGTGCGTGTACTGGACTTCGTTTTCGTACAGCTCGAAGAGCAGTTCGAAGGTGTAGTCCTTGATCTCCTGCTTGCGCTCCTCGGACAGGCCTTCCAGGCCCTTCTGGAACTTGTAGCCGATGTAGTAGCCGTGCACGGCCTCGTCGCGGATGATCAGGCGGATCAGGTCGGCCGTGTTCGTCAGCTTGGCCCGCGAGGACCAGTACATCGGCAGGTAGAAGCCCGAGTAGAACAGGAAGCTCTCCAGCAGCGTCGAGGCCACCTTGCGCTTCAGCGGGTCGTCGCCCTGGTAGTAGTCCATGACGATCTGGGCCTTCTTCTGAAGGTTCTCGTTCTCGGTGGACCACCGGAACGCCTCGTCGATCTCCTTGGTGGAGGCCAGCGTGGAGAAGATCGAGGAGTAGCTCTTTGCGTGCACCGACTCCATGAACGCGATGTTCGTGTAGACCGCCTCTTCGTGCGGGGTGAGCGCGTCCGGGATCAGCGAAACCGCGCCGACAGTGCCCTGGATGGTATCCAGCAGCGTCAGGCCGGTGAACACGCGCATGGTGAGCTGCTGCTCGTCCGGGGTCAGCGTCGCCCACGACTGCACGTCGTTGGACAGCGGCACCTTCTCCGGCAGCCAGAAGTTGTTGACCAGGCGGTTCCAAACGTCAACGTCCTTGTCGTCCTGGATCCGGTTCCAGTTGATCGCCTCGACGTGGCTGAGAAGCTTTACTTTTTCTGTCATGACTCCGACTCGCTTTCTGAAGAGAGACTGGGTTTGGCTGAGTCCTCGACGCAATACTTGCAGTCGGCTTTCTCTAGGCCTTTGTTGGTGTGATGTCTGGTGTGAGCGTTGCGCTGGCTGGAAGGCATCGGACGGCCCTTCCGTACTGCTGACATTTTCGCACGGGTTTCCGCGCTGGCCTTCTTCCCAAAGTTTGGGTTGCCGGCACCTTTCCTTGCTTCCGAGAGGGCCTTGCGGACATCCTCTGTCAACGAGTGACCGAACCCTGGATGATGGGGCCCGAACTTTCCGAAATTCGGATTGTCCGCTCCCGAATACGTTCCCTTGCGGTCCTCCGCCCACTTCAGACGCTGCTCGGTGCTGTGCTTGCCTCCGTAGAACGGATTGGCGGCACCGGGCCTACTGAGACCTTTTCGCCCCGTTGACCTCCACCGGGCGGCTGCGCGCTGTTCTTCCGTCCAGACGACGCCGGTCGGTCCTAGGCCGCCGTCCGCAACGTTCAGCAGACGGTCCCCCTCGCATCGCAGGTAGCTGATCCACTCGATCTCGGCCTGGCCCAGTTCGCGCAACCCCTCAATCCAGTCCAACTCATCCGCGATGACGTCCGCCGGGTCGTGCTTGCGCAGCCAGTCGTAGAAGGGCGTCTTACGACCCTCGGCTGCCACGCGAAGGTGCTGATGGAAACGACGACTAGCCGTCTTTGTCGTGATACCGACATAGCGGTACTCGACCTCCCGCCTAAGCCGGATGCCGTAGACCAAGCCGCCCGTCGTCGTCGTTTCCATCACTTCACCTAATCAACCGATTTCGGTTGATTAAAGCATGCACGAGACACAATTTTCCACCTCGGTCCCTTCCAGCGCGAGCTGGCGGAGACGGATGTAGTAGATGGTCTTGATGCCCTTCTTCCAGGCGTAGATCTGGGCCTTGTTGATGTCGCGCGTGGTGGCGGTGTCCTTGAAGAACAGCGTCAGGGACAGGCCCTGGTCCACGTGCTGCGTGGCAGCGGCGTAGGTGTCGATGACCTTCTCGTAGCCGATCTCGTACGCGTCCTGGTAGTACTCCAGGTTGTCGTTGGTCAGGTACGGGGCCGGGTAGTACACGCGGCCCAGCTTGCCTTCCTTGCGGATCTCGATCTTGGACGCCACCGGGTGGATCGAGGAGGTGGAGTTGTTGATGTAGGAGATCGAGCCGGTCGGCGGAACAGCCTGCAGGTTCTGGTTGTAGATGCCGTGCTCCATGACGGAGGCCTTCAGCTCGCGCCAGTCATCCTGGGTGGGGATGTGGATGTTCTTGAACAGCTCGGCAACCTTGGCCGTCTGCGGGACCCATTCCCGGTCGGTGTACTTGTCGAAGAACTCGCCGGACGCGTACTTGGACTTCTCGAAACCGCCGAAGGTCTGGCCGGTCTCGATGGCCAGCAGGTTCGAGGCGCGGACCGCGTGGAACACCACCGAGTAGAAGTAGATGTTGGTGAAGTCCAGGCCCTCTTCGGAGCCGTAGTGGACCCGCTCGCGGGCGAGGTAGCCGTGCAGGTTCATCTGGCCGAGGCCGATCGCGTGGCTCTGGTCGTTGCCGCGGGCGATCGAGGGCACCGAGGTGATGTTGGACATGTCCGACACGGCCGAGAGCGAGCGGATGGCCGTCTCGATGGTCAGGCCGAAGTCCGGCGAGTCCATCGCCTTGGCGATGTTCATCGAGCCCAGGTTGCAGGAGATGTCCTTGCCGGTGGTGTCGTAGGACAGGTCATCGTGGTACGTCGTCGGCTGCGAAACCTGGAGGATCTCCGAGCACAGGTTGGACATGATGATCTTGCCGTCGATCGGGTTTTCCCGGTTTACGGTGTCCTCGAACATGATGTACGGGTAACCGGATTCGAACTGGATCTCGGCGAGGGTCTGGAAGAACTCGCGCGCCTTGATCTTGGTCTTCTTGATCCGGGAATCGTCCACCATCTCGTAGTACTTCTCGGTGACCGAGACGTCGGAGAACGGCATGCCGTAGACCTTTTCGACGTCGTACGGCGAGAACAGGTACATGTCCTCGTCCTTCTTGGCCAGCTCGAAGGTGATGTCCGGGATCACGACGCCGAGCGAGAGGGTCTTGATGCGGATCTTCTCGTCCGCGTTCTCGCGCTTGGTGTCCAGGAAGCGGTAGATGTCCGGGTGGTGGGCGTGCAGGTACACCGCGCCGGCACCCTGGCGGGCACCGAGCTGGTTGGCGTAGGAGAAGCTGTCCTCGAGGAGCTTCATCACGGGGATGACGCCGGAGGACTGGTTCTCGATCTGCTTGATCGGCGCGCCGACCTCGCGGATGTTGGTCAGCGCGAACGCGACACCGCCGCCGCGCTTGGAGAGCTGCAGCGCGGAGTTGATGGACCGGCCGATCGATTCCATGTTGTCTTCGATGCGGAGCAGGAAGCAGGAGACCAGCTCGCCGCGCTGCTTCTTGCCGGCGTTCAGGAACGTCGGGGTGGCCGGCTGGAAGCGGCCCTCGATGATCTCGTCGACCATCTGGGTGGCGAGCTTCTCGTCGCCGCGGGCCAGGTGCAGGGCCACCATGCAGACGCGGTCCTCGTAGCGCTCCAGGAAGCGCTTACCGTCAAACGTCTTCAGCGTGTAGGAGGTGTAGAACTTGAACGCGCCGAGGAACGTCTCGAAGCGGAACTTCTTCTTGTACGCGCGGTTGAAGAGCTCGCGGATGAAGTTCATCGTGTACTGGTCGAGGGTTTCGCGCTCGTAGTACTCGTTCTTGACGAGGTAATCGAGCTTTTCCTCGAGGTCGTGGAAGAACACAGTGTTGTTGTTCACGTGCTGCAGGAAGTACTGGTGCGCGGCCTCGCGATCGGCCTCGAACTGGATTTCGCCGTTGGGGCCGTACAGGTTCAGCATGGCGTTGAGCTCGTGGTAGCCCAGGCCCTGGTAGGCGGCCGGCAGCGCCGGCTTCTCGCCGGGGACGGTGTGCTTCTCGACGGCGGTGCTGGTGTTCCCGGCGGCGGCTGAGCCCGCCCCGGTCACTTCGATGTCTGCGACAGTCGTGTCCAAAATTCTTCCAATCCTTGTTGTACTCGGCTGACGTCTTCCGGCGTCCCCATGAGTTCGAAACGATATAGGTGCGGGACCTGGCATTTGGCGGCGATGATGTCGCCGGCCATGCAGTAGTTGTCCCCAAAGTTCGTGTTGCCCGCCCCGATCACTCCACGGAGCTGTTGCCGGTTCCTCGGATCGTTCAGAAAGCGGATGACCTGCTTCGGAACGGATCCCTCTCCCCCGGTCCCCCCGTAGGTGGGAAGCACCAACACGTAGGGTTCGGTCGCCAGCAGTGCCGGTTCCCTCGCGTGGAGGGGGATGCGGGCGGCGTCGAGACCCAGCTTCTGCACGAAGCGTTTGGTGTTCTCTGAGGTGGAGGAGAAGTAGATGAGGTGGCTGCCGGTAGTGCGAACCGTGGCTGAGTCCACGGTGGTCGCTGCCAGCGGCGGTCCGGCGGTTGCCAGTGCCATGGGAGTCACCTCATCCGACGTGGTGGTGCCGTGTGGAGGCTTTCAGGCGACCGCGACGGCGGCGGCCTGCGCCAGTTCTTCGATCTTGTCCGGGCGGAAGCCGGACCAGTGGTCCTGGTCGGTGACGACGACCGGGGCCTGCATGTAGCCCAGGGACTTGAGGCGTTCGAGGGCCTCGGCATCCTGGGAGATGTCGACGCTCTGGTAAGCGATGCCCTTCTTGTCGAGAGCGCGGTAGGTGGCGTTGCACTGCACGCAAGCCGGCTTCGTGTAAACCGTAACGGTCATGTCCTGAGTCCCCTTTGTTGAAGTCTGTGGTTCGTGTCCGGTGGGGCCGACTCGGAACAGGAATCCTTATCCGCTACTGGCCTCGCCTGGCGGTCTGCAACCGCTTCGCTCGAACTGTATGTCGATACTACATGTAGTGCAAGAGCCCGGCTTGGACCCCAAGATGATGTATTACAAGTATGTCATTTAACGCACCTTTAATCCACAGGCCGGCGCCTTCAAAATGTCCGGATTTCAGCCATTTTCGCGGACACCATCCACACCCTGTGGAGTAGTTAGCCACAATTAACCGCCCCGCGTGTCGCATTCCGGACGGCGTGTCGCGGGCCCCCGGATAGGGGTCTCCGAGTGGCAGGAAGCACTACATCTAGTGGCTGACGGCACAGCAAAGGCGGGCACCGGTCGGTGCCCGCCTTTGTTCACGGTGACTCGCCTAACAGCGCTCCCGGCAGGAGACCTGCCGGGGGCCGCTCCGGCCGCCTACTCCGGACGGCTGCAGAGGATCTGTTCCACGCCCATCCGGCCCTCGGCGAAGCTGCGCAGCGCACCGACCAGGTACAGCCGCCAGACCCGGACTATCTCCTGGCCCATCATCGCGACGGCGGCGTCGTGGTTCTGCTCGAACCGCGCGTACCAGGCCTCGAGGGTCCGGACGTAGTCGCGGCGCATCGCCTCGACGGCCTCGACCTCGAGTCCGGCGTTCTCCAGGAACCCCAGGGTCTCCCCCACCGGGCGCATGTGCATGTCCGGAGCGATGAACGACTCGATGAACGGGCCGCCCCCGGGGTGCTTGCCGCGCCGGGACATCTGCTGCACCAGCACCCGGCCGCCGGGGTCCACGTTGTTGAACAGCGCGGCGGCGTACACCGGGTAGTTCCGCTGCCCCACGTGCTCGCCCATCTCCAGCGAGGCGACGGCGTCGAACGGGCCGTCCGGAATCTCGCGATAGTCCTGCACCCTGATCTCCATGCGCCCCTCAAGGCCGCGTTCCCTGATCCGGGCGTCGATGAACGCCTTCTGTTCGACCGAGAGCGTGACGCCGACGACGTCGACGCCGTAGTGCTGGGCGGCGTGCAGGCTCAGGGAGCCCCAGCCGCAGCCGACGTCGAGCAGCCGCATCCCGGGCCGGAGCCCGATCTTGCGGCAGACCAGGTCGAGTTTGTCCCGCTGGGCCTCTTCGAGGCCGTAGCTGGGGGCGGCGTTCCCCCGGGAATCCATCCAATACCCGCTCGAATAGGCCATCTGCGGGTCCAGGATCAGCGCGTAGAAGTCGTTGCTGAGGTCGTAGTGGTGGCTGATGGCCGCGCGGTCGCGGATCAGGCTGTGCAGCCGTCCCTTCACCCGGGCCTGGCTGGCCGGCGGCTCGGGCGGGGCGCCCAGGGCTCCGGCTTCCCTGGCGATCCGGGCGACGCCGGCGAGCACGGCCGGGGTGGGGCGAATCCCGGACAGGCCGCGGTCCCGGACCACCTTCCACAGGTGCTCGAGGGCCGCGTTAAGGTCGCCGTCGACGTCCAGTTCGCCGGTGACGTACGCCTGGGCCGCGCCCAGCTCCCCCGGCGCCCAGAGCAGCCGGCGGATGGCGTCCGGGGACTTGAGCCGAACGACCGGGGCGCCGGCGGGGCCTGCCTCGCTGCCGTCCCACACGATTAGCCGGACGGGCAGCTCGCCGCCGACCAGCGGCCGGAGGACGTCCGCGATTGTGCTTGCCAGGGCCCCGCTCATCCCGCCGTCCGTTCGCCGGAAGCCGTCGCAACTGCGCTGCCGGCTACTGTCTTGGTGGCCGCCTTGTCCAGCACGATCTGCTGGACGTCCAGGTACCCGGTCTCGAAGCCGGCGCGGGAGTAGCAGAGGTAGAACAGCCACATCCGCTGGAAGATCTCGTCGAAACCGAGGGCGCGGACCTCCTCGCCGCGGGCCATAAAGCGCTCCTCCCACAGCCGCAGCGTCTGGGCGTAGTGTTCGCCCATCGCGAGGCGTTCGCGGACCCGGAGTCCGGTCTGCTTCTCGGTGATCTCCTCAATCGCCCGGACCGAGGGGATGACGCCGCCCGGGAAGATGTACTTGTGCACCCAGGTGTAGCTGGTCCGCGTGGCGATCAGCCGGTCGTGGCCGATCGTGATGGCCTGGATGGCGACCTTGCCGCCGGGGGCCAGTACGCGTTCGATCGTCTGGAAGTAGGTGGCCCAGTATTCGTAGCCGACCGCTTCGATCATTTCGACCGAGACGACTGCGTCGTACTCGCCCTCCACGGCCCGGTAGTCCTTGAGTTCGATCGTGACGGCGTCGGCGTAGCCTGCCTCGGCCACGCGCTGGCGTGCCAGTTCCTGCTGTTCGCTGGAGAGGGTCACCGAGTAGACCGTGGCCCCGCGGGCGGCGGCCCGGAGGGCGAGTTCGCCCCAGCCGGTGCCGATTTCCAGCACGCGGGTACCTTCCGTGACGCCGGCCTTGTCCAGCAGCCGGTCGATCTTGGCCTGCTGCGCGGCGGCCAGTCCGTCCCACGCCACGTGGCCCAGTGCATCGCCGCTCTCCGGGAAGAGCGCGCTGGAGTAGGTCATGGTGCTGTCCAGGAAGGTCGCGAAGAGCTCGTTGGACAGGTCGTAGTGCCGGGAGATGTTGGAGCGGGTGTTCTGCTCCGAGTTCCGCTCGGTGCGCGGGGTCCGGGGCAGGTAGAGGCCGCGGAGCTTCTGCAGCGGCTCGGGCACCAGCGTCCCTACGCGGGCGGCGAAGACTTCCATCACCGCCGTGAGGTTGTCCGCGTCCCAGTCCCCGGCCATGTAGGACTCCCCCAGCCCGATCAGGCCGCCGTCGCCCAGGCGCGCCGCGAAGGCTTCCGGGCGGTTCATCGTCATAACGGGGTACGGCTCGCCGGACGGGGAGTCGCCGGCGGCGGCCTTGCCCAGGACGGTGCCGTCCGGGTAGCGAACTTCAAGCGGGAGGCTGCGCACGGCGGCGCGGAAGATCGCGTCCGCGACCCGGCCGGCGAGCCGGGCCTTGAGGCTCGAGGGCACCGCGGCGATGCTGGGCCAGATCCCGGCGTCGACGACGGCGGGCGGCTGCGGCACCGTGTAGGGCACGCCGGGGTTGGACTGTGTTGCGTTGGAGTGTGCCGCGTGGGATTGAGTTGCGTGCTGCGGCGCTATGGTGGTCTGCGCCGGGTTCTTCTCCACCGGCTGGGATCCGGTCGCTTCGGTCATGGTCACTGGACTGCCTCCTGTGAGGGGTGATGTGGTCTCTTGATGACGGGCAGCCTGCGTGCCCAAAGCTTGATGCCTTGCCAGCGGATCTGCGCTGCGACCCGCAGCGGCGCCAGCGGGACGGCGAGCGCCGCGGCCAGGATGTTCGGCACGGTGGCTTCGCTGCGGACGCCGTCCATGGTGGCGACGAAGGGTTTCTGTCCCTCGCGCTCCAGGACGATCGAGACCGCCAGCCGCTCGCCGGGCTCTGGAAGCTTCATCCGGTACTGGCCTTCGACGTCGTTGAACGGCGAGACGTAGAACGCCTTGGGCACGGTGGCCCGGCTGGCTTCGTCGGTCTCCAGCAGGTAGCAGTGACGCTCCCCGTAGGTGTTGTGGACCTCGGCGACCACACAGCGCAGGTCCCCGGCGGCGTCGTGGCACCAGAACAGGCTCAGCGGGTTGAAGACGTGGCCGAAGACGCGGGCGCTGGCCAGCAGGGTGATCCGGCCGCCGTCGAGGGTGATGCCCTGCGTGGCGAGGTAACGCTCGACGTTGCCGCGCAGCGTCCCGTCCGGGTCGCCCAGGTGGTCCGCGGCGGAGAAGCCGGCCAGCGGCGCGAGCCAGCGCGGCAGCTTCGGCAGGGAGTCGACGTCGACGTACCAGCTGTAGCTGCGGTAGGTGAAGGCGTTCTTGAGCGGGGTGCGCCGCACGTGCGCGATCGAGGTGCGGTAAATCGCTGCGTTGCCGCTCATGCGCCCTCCAGGGATGTCTGAAGTTCCGCGGCCTGCGGCCCCGCGACGCGGTCTTCCCAGTCGCGGCCCAGCCTGGCTGCGGCGCGGACGCCGGAGAGCGCACCGTCCTCGTGGAAGCCCCAGCCGTGGTACGCGCCGGCGAACGCCAGGCGGCTGTCGCCGAGGCCCAGGATCTGCTGCTGGGCGCGCAGCGAAGCCGGGGTGTACTGCGGGTGCTCATAGACCATCTGCTCCAAGACGGTGCCGTCGCCGATCAGCTCCGACTCGCCGAGGCTGACAATGTAGCGTTTGCCGTCCGCCGGTTCCAGCCGCTGCAGCCGGGTCATGTCGTAGCTGACCAGCACCCGGTCCGGGCGGGCGTCGCAGGAGGGCAGCCGGTAGTTCCAGGAGGCCTTGGCGTTGTCGCTGGCGGGCAGCACGGCGTCGTCGCGGTGGAAGACGGTGTGGTTGACCGAGTAGGGCATGCCGGCGAGCGCCTCCCGCTCGGCGGGCGAGGCGTCCGCGAGCATACGCAGCGCCTGCGCCGGGTGGGTGGCGATCACGACGGCGTCGAAGGTCTCGGTGGTCTCGGTGCCGTTTTCCGTGGTGATGTCGACCCCGCTGGCGTGGCGCCGGACGCGGGCGACCGGGGCGGCGAGGCGGATGTCCGGAAGCGTGGCGGCGAGTTTGTCCACGTAGCTCCGCGAGCCGCCGGTGACCGTGCGCCACTGCGGGGAGCCCTTGACGCCGAGGAGCCCGTGGTGGCCGAGGAAGGTGAAGAGGTAGCGGGCCGGGTACGCCAGCGCGGTGGTCGGGTCGCAGGACCAGACGGCGCTGACCACCGGGGTCATGAAGTGCACGATGAAGTAGCTGCTGAATTTCTCCCGGTCCAGGAACTCGCCCAGGGTCAGCTCGGGAATCCCGGCCTTGGCGGCCCCGTCGGCGTCGGCCTCCGCGAGCAGGGCGCGGGCCCGGCGGTAGAAGCGCCCGACTTCCAGCAGCATTTTGAGGTAGCGGCCGCGCAGCAGGGTGGAGGGCCGCGGGATGATCCCGCGAGCGCCTCCCCGGGCGCCCGCGTACTCGAGGCCGCAGCCGTCGCAGCGGATGGACATGCTCATTTCCGAGTCCTGGGTCTGCACGCCCAGTTCTCGGAAGAGCCGCAGCAGGGTGGGGTAGGTCCGTTCGTTGTGGACGATGAAGCCGGTGTCGATGCCGAGCACGGAGCCGTCGGCCTGGGGCACGTCATGGGTGTGGGCGTGGCCGCCGAGCCGGGCGTCTGCCTCGAAGACGGTGACGCGGTCCCGCCGGTTCAGCACGTAGGCGGCGGTCAGTCCGGCCACCCCGCTGCCGATCACGGCAACGCGCCGTCCGTCCGGGATGCTTGCTGCTTGCTGCACTGGTCTGCTCCTGTTGCTTCGCCTGAATTGTCCTCATGGAACTACTTATGGGCAATTCGTCACCGCGGGGCCGCCGGATGAGTGTGATTTCACACCGGCTGCCTGGGAACCAATGTGCCAGAATGAAGCGGGATTTCGCACCCGCCTCACCGTAACCACCGAAGGGCAGCCCTTGATCAACCCCGTGCATCTCCGAACGCTCGTGGAAGTGGTCCGGCTGGGCTCCTTCGCGGCGGCCGCCACACGGCTCGGCTACACGGCCTCGGCGGTGTCGCAGCAGATGTCCGCGCTGGAGCGGGACACCGGGGTGGCCCTGTTCCAGCGCTCGGCCCGGAGCGTCCTTCCCACGGAGGCCGCCGTCGTGATGACCCGGCACGCGGCCAAGGTCCTTACCGACATCGACACGCTGATGGCGGCGGCGGCCCGGACGCACGAGAGCACCAGCCAGGAGCTCCGGCTGGGTATTTTCCCGTCCCTGGCTACCTACGTCCTCCCCCGCATCCTGCAGAACCCGGCCTGGCGGAAGCTCGGCATCGAGCTGCGGGTGTCCGTGGCCGAACCGGGCCAGACCATCCAGGGTCTGCGCACCGGCGGCGAACTCGACGTCGCCCTGGTCTACCAGGTGGGCCAGTCGGGCCTGGCCTGGCCGCACACGGTGAACCGGCAGTGGATCGGCGACGACGACTTCCGGGTGGTGCTGCCCGCCGCCTGGGGCATCGGCCCGGAGTCCAAGGTCGCGGCCGACCATCTGTCCGACATGCCGTGGATCATGCACCACCCGGGCACATCGGACGCCACGGTGATTGAGCGGCTCTTCGCCAGCTGCAACCTGCACCCGCGCGTGGTGGCGTACAGCGACGACTTCCACGCCAGCCTGGAAATGGCGGCCGCCGGCCTCGGCGCGGCGCTGGTCCCGGAACTGGCCCTGCTGCACCGGCCCCCGGGGGTGGTGGTGCTGGACGTCCCCGAAATCCGGCTCGCCCGCAACGTCTTCGCCCTGTTGCCCAAGGAGCAGCTCACGGCCCAGGTCCAGCTGTTCGTGGAACTGCTCGCAGACACCCTGCACAAGCTGGGTACCACGCGCCGGGACTGACCCCTACAGCTGGCCGGTGCCCTCCCCGGTCTTCTTGCCGGGCTTTTTGCCTGCCTTCCCGCCGAGTTTCCCGGCCGGCGCCACGAGGAGGCTGATGATCCGGTGCTTGGCCTTGCTGTAGGGCGGGTAGATCAACTCCAGCGTGTCCGGCCGGAGGGGCTTGGACAGGGTGGAGCGTTCGTGCGAGAAGGTCCGCAGCGAATGTTCGCCGTGGTACGCGCCCATGCCGCTGTTCCCCACCCCGCCAAACGGCAGCCCGGGCACCGTCAGGTGCGCGGCCGGAACGTCGAAGCACAGCGCCCCCGAGGAGGTCTGTTCGGAGAATGCCCGGCGGGTGCCGGCGTCGTTGCTGAACACGTACAGGGCCAACGGCTTCGGGCCGGCATTGATCATCCGGATTGCCTCGTCCCGCCCGCTCACCGGGACCAGCGGCAGCAGCGGGCCGAAAATTTCCTCCCCCATCACCGCGTCGCCGGGAGCGGGCCGCAGCAGGGTGGGGGCGAAGTGCCGGCTGGCGGCGTCGCGCCCGCCGCCGTGCACCACGGTGCTGCCGTCCGCGAGCGCGGCCAGCCGGTCAAAGTGCCGTTCGTTGATGATCCGGCCGTACGAGTCGCTCCGGGCTGAATCCTCCCCGAAGAGGGCCCGGATAGCCTTGACCAGCTCGCGTTCCAGCGGCGCGAGCACGTCCTCTGTGGCGAGGATGTAGTCCGGGGCCACGCAGGTCTGCCCGGCGTTCATGAATCTGCCCCAAGCCAGCCGCTTTGCCGCCTTGGCCAGGTCGGTGGAGGCGTCCACGTAGGCGGGGGACTTGCCGCCCAGTTCTAGGGTCACCGGCGTCAGGTGCTCGGCGGCGGCGCGCAGCACCACCTTGGCCGCCGCCTCCCCGCCGGTGAAGAAGATGTGGTCAAAGCGCAGGGCCAGCAGCTCCGTGGTCTCGGGAATGCCGCCTTCAACAACCTGGGCCGCGCCCGGCAGGTACTCGGGAATCCAGCGGGCCAGGGCGGCGGAGGTGGCCGGGGCGTGCTCGCTGGGCTTGAGCACCACGGTGTTACCGGCGGCCAGGGCCCCGGCCAGCGGCGCGAGCAACAGCTGCAGCGGGTAGTTCCACGGGCCGATGACCAGCACCACGCCGAGCGGGGTGAGCTCGGTCCAGGCCTTGGCCGGCTGGACGGCGAGCGGCACGGACACCGGCCGGGGGCGCAGCCAGGCCTCCAGGTGCTTCTCCAGGTGCGCGGCCTCGGCCGTGACAAAACCGATCTCGGTCAGCTGCGCCTCGGTTTCGTGTTTGCCCAGGTCGCCCGCGAGCGCAGCGGCGAAATCCTCGCGCCGTTCGACCAGCATCCGCCGGAGGCTGCCGAGCTGTTCCAGCCGCCACGCCAGCGGACGGGTGGTTCCGTTGTCAAAAACTTCACGGGCACGGGCAACGGTGGCGGCGACGGTCTGCATCCGAACAATGTACCGGTCTGCCGCCCGGCGGCGGGCCCGGTATCGGATAAATCACCGCCGATGCTGGAACGGACCAGTTTTCAGGACTATGTTGAAGATATGAGCAAGGTAGCGAGCCAGCACTTTGGAGAGATCGAGCTCAACCACGGGCGTGACCATAATTTCGCGGCGAAACACGAACTTGCGGGCCAGCCCCTGGAACTTGACCTCAGTGTCAACGCGCATGACCACTTCGACGAGGCGGCCATGCACAAGGTTGACTACCGGCTGCGTTTCCTGCCCGAGCTCGTGGACCAGGTCCGCGAAATGATCGCCGAGGAGCTGGAGCAGGAAGGCACCAGCCCGCAGGAATACCTCCGCTTCCACTGCAACGCCATCAAGCCCGAGCACCTGAAGCAGGTCTTTGGTGTCACCGACAAGGCGCAGTTGACCAACCAGGTTTTCCTCAAGGCCCTGAAGCTGGGTCACGTGGGCATCTTCCCCGGCCAGCCGGAACGCTACTTTGTCCTGGATTTCACCCTGGGCTCCCACTTCACCGACGAGATCCTGGTGGCCTCCGCGGACGAGGACGGCGTCGTCGACGACGAGATCCTCTGGGAATCCTGATCGACTGCTCCAATACGGCCCTTTTGAGCGGTCAATAGGGCACCTGCTCAGCAACCGATGGTTGAGAACACGCACGACGCCGTCCGGCCACCTTGTGAGGTGACCGGCCGGCGTCGTTGGTTCACGTGTCCTTACTTGGCCGCTTCCAGCAGCCCCGCGCGGACCGTCCTGGCGGCGTGCACCAGGTTGCGCAGGGACTCCTCGGTCTCGGCGTAGCCACGGGTCTTCAGGCCGCAGTCCGGGTTGACCCAAAGCTGGCGGGACGGGACGTGCTTCACCGCGGTGCCGAGCAGCTCGGTGACTTCCTGCTCCCCCGGGACGCGCGGCGAGTGGATGTCGTAGACGCCCGGACCCACACCGCGGCCGAAGCCGTGGGACTCAAGGTCGTGGACAACCTCCATGCGGGACCGGGCGGCCTCGATCGAGGTGACGTCGGCGTCGAGGCCGTCGATCGCGTCGATGATCGCGCCGAACTCCGAGTAGCACAGGTGTGTGTGGACCTGGGTGCTGTCGGCGGCGCCGGCGGTGGCGAGGCGGAAGGACTTCACGGACCAGTCCAAATACGCGGCCTGCTCGGCCTTGCGCAGCGGCAGGAGTTCGCGCAGCGCGGGCTCGTCGACCTGGATGACCTTGATGCCGGCGGCTTCGAGGTCCGCGATCTCGTCGCGGAGCGCCAGGGCCACCTGGTTGGCGGTCTCGCCGAGCGGCTGGTCGTCGCGGACGAAGGACCAGGCGAGGATGGTGACCGGGCCGGTGAGCATGCCCTTCATCGGCTTGTTCGTCAGGGACTGCGCGTACCTGGCCCATTCCACCGTGATCGGGGCGCTGCGGGTGACATCGCCCCAGAGGATGGACGGGCGGGTGCAGCGGGAACCGTAGGACTGGACCCAGCCGTGCACGGTGACGTCAAAGCCTTCGAGGTTCTCGGCAAAGTACTGGACCATGTCGTTGCGCTCGGGCTCGCCGTGGACCAGGACGTCGAAGCCGAGCTCTTCCTGCAGCTCCACCACGCGCTTGATCTCGTCCTTCATCAGCTGCTCGTACTGCTCCGTGGTGAGCTCGCCCTTGGTGGCGCGGGCCCGGGCGGTGCGGATCTCGGCGGTCTGCGGGAAGGAGCCGATGGTGGTGGTCGGCAGCGGCGGCAGGTGCAGGGCCTCGGCCTGCGCGGCCTCGCGGACGCCGTAGGCCGAACGGCTGAAGTCGGCGTCGGTCAGGGCGGCGGTGCGGTTCCGGACCTCGGCCCGGCGGACGCCGTCGGCTGCCGCGCGGTCGGCGATGATGCGGGTGGCCTCGTCGATGGCCGGCCGGACGGCGTCGGGATCGGTGAGCAGGCCGGCCAGGGTGACCACCTCGGCGGCCTTCTGGTCGGCGAAGGCCAGCCAGCTGAGCAGCTGCGCGGAGAGCTGGCTCTCCTCGTCGACGTCGTGCGGGACGTGCTGGGTCGACGTGGAGGTGCTGACGGCGAGCCGGGCCACGGACTTCTGCAGCCCGGCAATCTTCGCCGCGGAGGCAGCAAGGTCGTTCCGCCAGATGTTGTGGCCATCCACGACGCCGGCTACGAGGGTCTTGTTGCCCAGCCCGGCCAGCGCGGCGGCCGAGGGGACCTCACCCTTGAAGACATCCAGGTGCAGGGCGTCGATGCCGGTGGCCGCAAGGGTGCCAAGTTGGCCGTCCAGCGCACCGTACGGGGTGGAGACGAACAGCTGCGGGCGGTTCCTAGCGGCGGCAAGGACCTCATAGGAGCGGGCGACGGCGGCGTCGATTTCCGCTGCCGGGGTGACCTGGTCCACCACGAGGGCGGGCTCGTCGAGCTGGACCCAGCTGGCGCCGGCGGCGGCCAGCTTCTGGAGCAGGGCGGTGTAGACCGGGAGGACGTCCTCGAGGCGGGACAGCGGGCTGAAGCCGGCCGGGGCGTCGTCGGAGGCCTTGCTCAGCAGCAGGAACGTGACCGGACCGACGACGTACGGTCGGGTTTCCACCCCGTTGGCGAGGGCGTATTCGAATTCCTCGACGATCCGGTTGGAGGTCAGCGCGAAGCGCGTTTCAGGGCCGATTTCCGGGACGAGGTAGTGGTAGTTGGTGTCGAACCACTTGGTCATTTCCAGCGGCTGCTGGTCCTTGGTGCCGCGGGCCAGGGTGAAGTAGCCGTCAATGTCGAGCTGGCCCTCGGCGTTCAGAAGGTTGCCGAAGCGGGCGGGCACGGCGCCGAGGTGGGCTGCCGCGTCGAGCACCTGGTCGTAGTAGGAGAAGGTGCCGGGGACGGCGGCGGCCTCGGTCAGCCCCAGGCCCTGCAGGCGCTGGGCGGTGCCGAGCTGGATGCCCTTGGCGGCGGCGTCCAAGGCGGCGGCGTCGATCTTGCCGGCCCAGTAGGCCTCGACCGCCTTCTTGAGCTCGCGGCGGCGGCCGATGCGCGGGTAGCCGAGGATCGAGGCGGACGGGAAGGGGGTGTTGTGCTGTTCAGTCATGGGAAAGTCCTTGGGTTGTTTCGTCAGGTTGCGTCGGAAGCGGATGGTCAGCTGGCAAGCTGCTGGCCGGCGCCGCGGCGCGCGGCCCCGGCGCGGCCACCGGCTCGGTGCGGGCGCGGCAGCGCAAGCTTGTCCAGCACGTCGAGGGCGCTGGCGTGTTCATTGAAGGTGTAGAGGTGGAGCCCCGGGGCGCCGGCGTCCAGTGCCGCGTTGGCCAGGTCCACGGTGGCCGCGACCCCGATCCGGTTGCGTTCGGCGTCGGTCCCGGCGGCGGAGAGTTTTTCGATCAGCTCCGGGGCCGGCTCGACGCCGGTGAGTTCGCCGAGGCGGGTGAGCCGGCGGATGCTGGTCAACGGCATCACCCCGGGGACGATCGGGATGGTGACGCCGGCCCGGCGTGCCCGGGCCAGGAGCTGCGCGTACTGCTCGGTGTGGAAAAAGACCTGGGTGATGGCGAAGTCCGCGCCGGAACGCTGCTTGGCGAGCAGCACCTCGACGTCGTGGGCTTCACTCGGCGATTCCGGATGCCGGGTGGGATAGGCGGCGACGCCCACAGCCACCTTGCCGGCGCACAGCAGCGCCGAGCGGCGCTGTTCAACGCGGCGGATCAGTTCGATCAGGTCCTGGGCGTACCGCAGCGAACCCTGCGCCGGGCGTTCGCCGTCCCGGGGCTGGTCCCCGCGCAGGGCCAGGATGCCGCGGACGCCGACGTCGAGCAGTTCGCCGATGACCTCGGCCAGTTCCTGCGGGGTGTTGCCCACACACGTCAGGTGCGCCAGCGGCCGCAACGAGGTCTCCTGCACCAGGCGGCGGACGAGTTCGACGGCGGTGCCGCGGTTGGAGCCGCTTGCGCCGTAGGTCACGGACACGTAGTCGGGGCTGGTGGCTTCCAGTTCGGCGATGGTGGTCCAGAGCGATTCCGCGGCCGCGGGAGACCGGGGCGGGAACAGCTCATACGACAGGGCGAGAGGGGCCGCGCCGGCGAGATTGGGATGTGCGTCGATAAGGCTTGGTGGAGACATTTGCGTCCTTGGCTGTGAGCCATTGCCGCCAGCTGGGGCCGGAGAACCGGCCGGCGCTGCCGCCAATGAGTTGAGTTTGGGGAACACGGAGGAAACTTCAGCAGGGCGCAGCCGCGACTGTTACGCCTGGTACGAAGTTGTCCGTGAGCAAATGTCAGGCCCACATGGGGGCACCCACACCCTCCTTGGCCGCCGCCTGGATTGCTCCAGTGGGCCGGCCTGCAGCGGAGGATCGCTGACACGTTACCGCGGTAACTTGTCTACGACTGTAGGGGCCGGGAAAGCGGCAAACAAGTCGACCGCCGAATTAAGACGCGTCTTTACGCTCACGGGAGGGTCGGGGCAGAAGATTATTCGCCCCAGAGGGCCCTCCCCTTGTCCGCGGCGCAGGTCTATCCTGATGCCATGATTCAGCTTCCAGCAAGTTACCAGGACTATCTCGCCGGCAAGAGCGAGAGCCTCATCAACACCGTAAGGCCCGTGCTGATGCAGTCGGCGGCCGACAAGCTGCACGGTGTCCGCGTGGTGGTGCACCCGCATGACCACCAGGCCCATCTGGATGACACCATCCCGTTCGGGACAGTCATCGAGGATATCGACTGACGGCTGCTTTTCGACCAGCCCAACGTGGGCCGGCCGGTCAGCCTTCCAGCAGCAGGCGCTGGGAGCGGGGCGCCAGGGTGTGCTCCAGAACCAGGCACGCGGCGCCGATGGCACCCACATCCTCGCCCACGCCAGTGCCCACCACTTCGATCCCGTGGATCTTGCGCGTGGCGCTGTTCTCCCCCACGATGCCCGGGATCTGCTCCAGGTAGGCCGGCGCGAGGCAGGTCCAGAACGGCCCGCCAAAGACCACCCGGTCCACGTCAAGGGCGTTGGTGACCGCGGAGATGGCCCGGCCCACCAGCACGGCGGACTTCCGGAGGATGTCCATCGCGACGTCATTGCCGCCGTAGGCCAGCGCACAGAGTTCGGCGAAGCTCTCCTGCACGGCCGGGGCGCTTCGCTCCGCCCGGGAGCCGTCCAGCACTCCGGCCGCCTCGGCCTGGGCCACCAGGACCTGCGGGATGGCGGAGGATTTCACACAGCCGCGCTGGCCGCAGTCGCACAGCGGGCCGTCGGGATCCACGATGATATGTCCGATCTCCCCCGCGTTGCCGGAGGTGCCGCGGATGACCTCGTCGTTGAGGACCACGCCGCAGCCGATGCCGGTGCCCATGTACATAAAGACGAAACTGCCGGCACCGCTGGGGCCGCCCGCCCAGGTTTCGGCCACGGCGGCGCTGGTCACGTCCTTGTCCAGGATCGTGGAGAGCCCGGTCGCCTCGGCCAGGGCGTCGCGCAACGGAACGCGCTCCCAGCCCGGCAGCAGGGGCGGATCCACCACGGCGCCCTCAACCAGGTCGATCGGTCCGGGCGAGGCTACGCCCAGCCCGGCCACCTTGGAACGGTCCACGCCGGACTCCTCCACCAGCTGCTTGATCTCGGCGGCGATGGTGTCGATGATGGATCCCGGATCCGTGCGGGAGGGGGTCTTGATCCGGGAGTGCTTGACGACGGCGCCGACGAGGTCCAGCACAACGAAGGTCAGGACGGCCGGGTCGAGGTGGACGCCGACGGCGTACATGCCGCCCGGGTTCAGCCTGAGCATGGTCCGCGGTTTGCCGGGCCCCGTGCCTTCTTTTCCGGCTTCGACGATGAGGTTCTGGTCCAGCAGGCGGCGGGAGATGTTGGAAATGGTTTGCGGCGAGAGTCCGACGATCTGCGCGAGTTCCACCCGGCTGAGGCCGCCCGGGGCGCGCCGGATCGCGTCGAGGATGACGGTGAGGTTGAAATCCCCCATCCGGGGAAGATTCGTTCCGCGCCGCGGCGAGGGTGTGCGGGTCTCAGTCACTGATACCTCTAAACGTCTTCGGCCAAGAACTGCTGATTCCAGAATCGTACGTTACCCGCCGCCCCGAGCCCCATAGACCGGCTTCACAGACGGGCGGTTTTCTGCCCGGCCGTCCGGCGCCGCCGCCGGGGCGGTTAGGGCCGCGCCGTGCGGACGCTCGCGGTGACGGTGAATTTGGCATTCCGGCCCACCTCGCGGGTGGGCCCGACCAGCCGTTCCAGCGCCGGCCGGTACTGCAGGTGGCTGTTGAACACGGTCCAGAGTTCGCCGCCAGGGGCCAGGACCCGGGCGGCGGCTTCGATCAGCTTGAGCCCTGCCCCGGCGTGCACGGCGGCCCCGAGGTGGAAGGGCGGGTTGAGCAGGACCAGGCCGGCGCCGGCGTCGGGCAGGGTGCTCATGGCGTCGTCCTGCAGCACGTCGATCTGGGCGTCGAGGCCGTTGGCGCGGGCCGTTTCCCGGGCGGACTCGACGGCGGCCGCTGACCTGTCGGTGGCGATGACGCGGGCGTCCGGGTGGCTGCGGGCGTACATCGCGGCCAGGATTCCCGTGCCGCAGCCCAGGTCGACGGCGTGCCGGACCGCCGGCATCTCCGGCAGGAATTCCAGCAGGAATCGGGTACCGATGTCCAGCCCGGTGCCGGAAAACACGGCACCCCGGGCGCAGACGGTGAGGTCCAGCTCGGCGTTGCGCTCGGTCACCGGGAAGGGCGGGGCGGCGGCGACCGCCTTGGGGGCGCGGGCCAGCAGGATCCGCGATTTTTGCCTCGCCAGCTGCGGCTGCACCTCACCGAAGTAGCGTTCCAGCACCGCATTCATGCCCAGGCTCATGTGTTTGACCCGGCCGCCGGCCAGCAGCACCACGCCGGGCGCGGCGTGCCGGGCGACGGCGTCGGCGATCTCGTCGAGTTCGGCGAGGGATCTGGGCAGCTGCAGCAGCACCAGCCCGGCGCCGTCCAGCGCGGCGTCCAGCGGGAGCTGGTCGAACCCTTTGGTGATTCCCACGGCTTCGGCATTGTGGCGCAGCGCGCGTTCGCCGGTGACCAGGTCCTCGTGCACGCGGACGGTGCCCGCCTGCATGCCCGGCGTGCCGTTATCCCGGCCCAGCGCCAGCAGGCCGAGGGTCAGCGCGCCGTACCGGTCGCCGACGACGGCGGTCCTGGTGCCGGGGGCGATCACGCCGGAGGCGCGCAGCTCGGCGGCGGTGTCCAGCAGCAGCCGGTCGGTGGCGTCCCAGGCCTGCAGGTTGGCGGCCTCGACGTCGGGGAACCGCCGCAGCCGGGGGAAGAGTTGTTCAAGCGTACTTTGCACCGTTTTACGTTATCCCGAACCGGACAGCAGTTTGACGATGCCGGCCACGGCGGCCCGGCCCGCGCGGTTGGCGCCGATGGTGGACGAGGACGGGCCGTAACCCACCAGGTGCACCCGGGGTTCCGCGGCGACCTGGGTACCGTCCATCGCGATGCCGCCGCCGGGTCCGCGCAGGTGCAGCGGGGCAAGATGCTCCAGTTCGGCCCGGAAGCCGGTGGCCCAGAGGATGACGTCGGCGGCCAGGAAGCTGCCGTCCGCGAGGCGCACTCCCCCGGGTTCGATGCCGGTGAACATGGGGTGGCGCCGGAGCACCCCCCGTTCGGCGGCGGCGCGCAAGGTCGGGGTCCAGATCAGGCCGGTGACGGCGACGACGCTCTGCGGCGGCAGTCCCTGCCGGACCCGCTCTTCGACGAGGGCGACGGCGTCGTGGCCGGCCTGCCGGTCGAAGGCGGCGTCGCGCCAGACGGGTTCGCGGCGGGTGAACCAGGTGGTGGTGGTGACGTGGGAAATCTCCTCCAGCAGTCCGACGGCGGAGATGCCCCCGCCGACCACGAGCACATGCTGGCCCCGGAACTCCTGGGCCGAGACATAGTCCGCCACGTGCAGCTGCCGGCCGCGGAAGCTGGACTGGCCCCGGTAGATCGGCCAAAACGGACGGGTCCAAGTCCCGGTGGCGTTGATCACGGCCCGCGCGGACCAGACCCCGCCGGAAGTGGCAACACGCAGCCGTCCAGCCGGGTCGCTGTCCTCGCGGCTGACCGAGCGCACCTTTACGGGCCGCCGGATGGACAGACCGAGCTCGGTCTCGTAGTCGCCGAAGTAGCGGCTCAGGAAGCTGGAGCTCGCCTCCTGCGGGTCCACCGAGGGCTGCGGGATGCCGGGGAGATCGCTGATGCCGTTGACGGTCGCCATTAGCAGGCTTTTCCAGCGGTGGCGCCAGGCGCCCCCGGGACCGTCCTCGGCGTCGAGCACCACGTAGCTCGGCGGGACCGCGCCGATGCCGCCGTCGTGGTCGGCATCCAGGTCGCCGCCGTCATCATCAGCCGGGACGAAACCGCGGCGCTGCAGGTGGTAGGCGGCGGACAGTCCGGCCTGCCCTGCGCCGATCACGACGACGTCGGCCACGCGATCTTCGTTCACGGTCCCATCCTAGATAAGGCTTAAACCAGCAAGGTCCCGCTCAACGAGCGGGACCTTGTTCGGTGGAGCTGAGGGGACTCGAACCCCTGACCCCCTGCATGCCATGCAGGTGCGCTACCAGCTGCGCCACAGCCCCGTACTTGCCGCTGATCCCACCAGCCGAAGGCCGGTCCGATCAAGCAACCTGATTAGCTTAATCTACATTTGCCCGTGAAGCTAATCGGCTCGCGGCGCGGCGCGCGGCGCGCCGCCCCGGCATCCCGGGCAGCGGGCGGCACAAAAAAATCCGCCGGAATCTTTCGATTCCGGCGGATCATCCGGTGGAGCTGAGGGGACTCGAACCCCTGACCCCCTGCATGCCATGCAGGTGCGCTACCAGCTGCGCCACAGCCCCGAATTTTCGTTGCTCCGGATTCGTTCTCTCCGAAGCAACTCAAATATCTTAGATCAGCACTTCTGAAAATTCCAAATCGGGCATATTCAGGCTCCGGCGCTGCGGCAGCCGGGCCGGCTACTCCGTTTCGGTGGCGGCGCTGGCCTTGGCGGAAGCGTCGTCGCCGAGTTGCAGGTCGACCACCGGGCAGTCCTTCCAGAGACGCTCCAGGGCGTAGAACACGCGGTCCTCTTCGTGCTGGACGTGGATCACGACGTCGGCGTAGTCCAGCAGCACCCAGCGTCCGCCGGAGCGTCCCTCGCGGCGGACCGGCTTGAGGTCGAACTTGGACAGTTCATCCTCGATGCCGTCGACGATCGCGTTGACCTGACGCTCGGACGGTGCCGAGGCGATCAGGAACACGTCCGCCAGGGCGAGCCGCTCGCTGACGTCGAGGGCCACAATGTCCTCGGCCAATTTTTCCGCAGCCGCGCGGGCGGCGTGGCGGGCTGTGGCGATGGATGAATCGGTTGCAGTCACGGGACTCCTTGGTGAATTTGGAAACTCTTGAGATTCAGAAACTTTTTGGACGGGAAAGCCGAACGGTCCGTGAGGCTACCTGGCGGACCTGCGCGGCGCGGGTCGTCGTTGCGGGTGGGCGGCTAGTGGGCCATTCCGGTGATGATCAGGATGATTCCGGCGATGAGCGCGAGCACGCCCAGGGCCAAGACGCCGAGCTGGAGGGCGCGCAGGCGCTGTGCCCTGCCCAGTCCGGCCGTGGCGGCGTCAAGCGGATCCAGCCCATAGGCGGCGTTGGCAGCCACAGGCGGGCGGGCGGCGAAGTCCTCCTCGGTTACCGGGGCTTCGGGAACAGGCTGGGCGGCCGGTACCGCCGGCCGGGTTCCGGCCTGCGCGGCAGCCTCCGCCCGGGCCAGGACGCCTGCGCGGCCTTTGACCGGAGCGGCATCCCGCAGCCGGGACAGGCCCGGACGGCGCGAGGACTTTGGCTGGACCTTGGGGCTGGGGTTGGTGGCGACCGGGACGTGCGAGGTGGCAGGGCGCTTCATGACCGGCCGCTCGATGCCGGGGACCTCGACGAATTCCAGCGGGGTGACCATGGCAAGGTTGCTCGCCGTCGAGGGATCGTTCCGCGGCGGATCGTTGCGCTGGGGCGTCTGGCTGTTCTGTTCGGCCAGCTTCTGCTTGGCCGCGGCCCGCCGGTTGAGCACGGCGGCGCGCTCGGCCAGGGCGATCTGCTCGGCAAGCACCTCCGGGTTGACGGCATCGGGGTCCGTAGCGGCGATGTGCTCCATCTTCGCCACCTGGTTTCGGGCCTGCGCGGCAAGGAGCTCACGCGCGGCCAGGGCCTGCTCGACGCTCATTCCTTCCGGCGGCTTCCCGACGGGGCCGGGAGCGCCACCGTCCGGGCCCGGAGCGCCGCCGTCGGGGGCCGCCGGGGCGGACTGGAGCTCAGGTGCGGCGGCCGCCGGCGCAACGACGGGGTGCGAGCGGGTCCGCGGCGAGGGCATGGGGACAATGGGGTTGGCCGAGGTGGCAGGGGCCGTCTCCTCGGCCAGCTGCTGGAGCCGGAGCTGGCGGCGCGTGGGCGGCCCGCCGGGCGAAAGCTGGCCTTCCTTCTCGGCGAGCTCCTTGATGGTGCGCAGGGCCGCGCGGTCGCGGGCGCGGATCTGGGACGACCGCTGCGCCGCCGAGGTGCTGCGGACCGAGTCCACCGGGCCCGGGATCCGGCGCCGGCCCGTGGTTTCGGCCTCGGTCGGTTCCTCGGGCCGCTCGGAGAAGGCAGGATTCGCGGCGCCCCGGACCGCTTCTGAGCCGGCCGTATCGGCGCCGGCAATGCCGGTGCGCTCCGGGGCAGCCGGAACAGCACCGGCGGTGCCGGCGCCGGGGTTCACGTCCTGGCGTTCATCCCTGGCCTGGCGCAATTCGCGGCGGCTGCGGATGGGAGGCTGTTCCTGACTCATTGAAGGCTCATTCGGTGCTGGCGGTTTGGTTTACTTCGAGGACGGGGCGGGACTCCTGGCTGTCCGGCTCGGGGTCGGCCCGTCCGTCGTACAGGTCGTACTTGGCGATGTACTGGACCACACCGTCGGGCACGAGGTACCAGACGGGGTTTCCCGCAGCGACGCGGGCCCGGCAGTCCGTGGAGGAAATGGCCATGGCAGGCACTTCCAGCAGGCTGACGTTGTCGCGGCCCATGCCGTCCAGCACGTGCCCCGGGCGCGTCACCCCTACGAAGTGCGCGAGCGACCACAGCTCGTCGATGTCCTTCCAAGACAGGATCTGGGCCAGCGCATCGGCGCCGGTGATGAAAAACAGGTCCGCGTCCGGGCGCAGCGTCCGGAGGTCCCGCAGGGTGTCGATCGTGTAGGTGGGGCCGGGCCGGTCGACGTCGACCCGGCTGACCGTGAAGCGTGGGTTCGACGCGGTGGCGATGACGGTCATGAGGTACCGGTGTTCGGCCTCGCTGACTTTTTTGCTGCTCTTCTGCCAGGGCTGCCCTGTGGGCACAAACACCACTTCATCGAGGCCGAACTTCGCCGCGACCTCACTGGCCGCGACGAGGTGGCCGTGATGGATCGGATCAAACGTGCCGCCCATCACACCCAGCCGCAGGCGGCGCATTGCGCCGTGCTGCTTCACGGTGGCGGAAATATTAGTGGCCCTGGCCGTGGTCGTGCTTGTTCGGGTGCTGGCGGTGCGGGTCCGCGTGCTCCTCGACGGCTTCGTGGCGGTTGCCGAGGTTGCCGTAGGACAGCGTGATGAACATCAGGACCAGCAGGATCGCGAACATAACGCCGCCAATCACGAACGGCGGCGCAATGAGCGGCGCGAGTTCTTCGTGTTCGCCGGCCGCGGCGATGGATGTGGCGATCTGCTGCAACAGCATGTTCTCCCCTAGTGAGTTCACAATCTATGACGGTTTTACGGCAGGTTTACGACGGATTCACAACTGAATTACGACTGATTCACGTCGTGGAAAGGTCCCGCCGTTCCTGGCTTCCCTTCCATGTTACCGCGTTGCTATGCCCGGATCTGGCCTTCGCCCTGCACGATCCACTTCGTGGTGGTGAGTTCGGTCAAGCCCATCGGGCCGCGGGCGTGCAGCTTTTGCGTCGAAATGCCGACCTCGGCGCCCAGGCCCAGCTCGCCGCCGTCGGTGAACCGCGTGGAGGCGTTCACGATCACGGCCGCGGAATCGATCTCGGCGATAAAGCGTTCGGCGTTGGCAAGGTCGTTGGTGAGGATCGCCTCGGTGTGCCCGGTGGACCAGGTGCGGATGTGCTGCACCGCCTCGTCCAGGCTGTCCACCATAGCCACTGCCAGATCGAGGTCCATGTATTCGGTGGCCCAGTCCGCCTCGGTGGCCGGAACGGACTCCACCCCGGGACCCAGCGCGGCCCGGCTCCGTTCGTCCGTGTGCAGGGTGACGCCGGCGGCGCGCAGGGCGGCGGCGACGGCGGGCAGCACGGTGGAGCCGGAGTGGACCAGCAGGGTCTCCACGGTGTTGCAGACGCTGGGGCGCTGGGTCTTGGCGTTGAGCAGGATCCCGACGGCCATCTCCTCGTCCGCCGAGGCGTCGAGGAAGATGTGCACGTTGCCTTCACCGGTTTCGATGACGGGCACCGAGGAATTCAGCACCACGGTCTGGATCAGTTCGCGTCCGCCGCGGGGAATCAGCACGTCCACCCGGCCGCGGGCCCGCATCAGGACATTCGCGCCCTCGCGGCCGAACTCGTCGACGCTCTGGACGGCGTCCGCGGGCAGCCCCACCGAGTCCAGTGCCTCGCGGAGCAGGCTGACCAGCGCGGCGTTTGTGGCGGCGGCGGCGCTCCCCCCGCGCAGGATGACGGCGTTGCCGCTTTTGAGCGCGAGGCCCGCAATGTCGACGGTGACGTTGGGACGCGCCTCGTAAATCGCGGCGACCACACCCATCGGCACGTTGACCTGGCGCAGCCGCAGCCCGTTCGGGAGGGTCTGGCCGCGGACCACGTTGCCCACCGGGTCGGGCAGGTTGGCGAGGTTTTCGAGGGCGGCCGCGAGGGCCTGGACCCGCGCGTCCGTGAGGGTGAGGCGGTCCAGCAGCGCGGCCGAGGTGCCGTTGGCACGCCCGGCCGCGACGTCCTTGGCGTTGGCGGCCAGGATCCGGTCCTTGTGTTCCAATAGCGCGGCACCGACGGCGCGCAGGCCGCGGTCCTTCCAGGCCCGGTTGGCGCGTGCCATCCGGCGGGAGGCCTCCCGGGACCGGTCGGCAATGGCGTGCACGGCCGCTTCGACGTCCGTTGCGGCCGACGGCACGCCTTCGGCGGGCGCGTCGTGAAGCGGCAGGTCGGGGTGCGAAGTCAGGGCCTCAGTCATGCTCCAAGTTTAGGCGAGCGGCGGGCTTAGACCAGCACCAGGTCGTCAACATGAACAACTTCACGGTCATAGCCGCGTCCCAGCGCCTTGCCGAGTTCCCGGGTGGAACGGCCCAGCATCTGCGGCAGCTCGGCGGCGCCGTAGTTCACCAGGCCGCGGGCGATCACGGTCCCGTCGGTGCCGACCATCTGAACGGCGTCGCCGGCTTCGAAGTCGCCGTGCACGGCGGAGATCCCGGCCGGCAGCAGTGAGGTGTGGCGGTCCCGGACGGCGCGGACGGCGCCGTCGTCGAGCACCAGGGTGCCCTGCACGGAGGCCAGGTGGGCGAGCCAGAGCAGCCGGATCGGCTTGCGGGCGCCGTTGACCGAGAACCAGGTGCCCACGTCCTCCCCCGCCAGCGCGGCGGCGGCGTTCGCGGTGGACGTCACGAGCGCGTGGATCCCGGAGCCCGCGGCGATGGACGCGGCCTCGACCTTGGTGACCATGCCGCCGGTGCCGACCCCGGCCTTGCCGGTGCTGCCGATCGAGACGCCGTCGAGGTCGCGCGGGCCGGCGACGTGGGCGATCCGCTTGGCTCCGTGCGAGGGCGGGCCGTCGTAGAGGGAATCGACGTCGGAGAGCAGCACGAGCGCGTCGGCGCGGACCAGGTGCGCCACCAGGGCCGCGAGCCGGTCGTTGTCCCCGAAGCGGATCTCATGGGTGGCGACGGTGTCGTTTTCGTTGACTACCGGGACCACCCCGAGGTTCAGCAGCCGGTCCAGCGCACGGAAGGCGTTGGTGTGCTGGCTGCGCCGCATAAAATCGTCGGCGGTGAGCAGCACCTGGCTCACGGTGACGCCGTGCGCGCCGAAGGCGTGGGTATAACGGGCCATCAGGAGCCCCTGGCCCACGCTCGCGGCAGCCTGCTGCGTGGCGAGGTCGCGGGGGCGCTTGTCGAGGCCCAGCGGCGCCAGCCCGGCGGCGATCGCCCCGGAGGAGACCAGGATGATTTCGGTGCCGGCGTTGCGTTTGTGCGCGAGGGCGTCGGCGAGGTCGGTCAGGGCTTCCTCGGCGATGCCGCCGCGGATGGAGGTCAGCGAGGAGGAACCCACCTTGACCACGATCCGGCGGGCCCCGGAGAGCACGGCGCGGCTGGGCGCCCCGGCCGCGCCGGGCAGAGCGACAGCGTTACTCGTCATCGGCTTCGCCGAGTCCACTCTCCTTGAGCGGCTGCCGGGCGCGGCGGGCACTGACCGACTCGGTCCAGATGCCGGCCTTGCGTTCGGCTTCCAGCTCTGCCCGGGCGGCGGCCTTGGCGTCGCGGCGCTCCTGCTGGTCCTCGCGCTTCTGGCCGCGGGTGGGGCGGTCGCCGATGTCGGCGAAGCGCACGTCGGTGCCGCGCGGGGATGCGAGGAGTTCGGCGCCGGCCATCATGGTCGGCTCCCAGTCGAAGACGACGCCGTCGTCCTCGCCGATGACGACCGTGTCGCCCGGCTTGGCGCCTTGCTTGAAGAGTTCGTTTTCGACGCCGAGCTTGGCGAGGCGGTCGGCGAGGTAGCCGATGGCCTCCTCGTTGGTGAAGTCGGTCTGCTTGACCCAGCGCACCGGCTTTTCGCCGAGAACGCGGAACAGCGGTTCCAGGTTCTTCTCCTCGCGGCGGATGGTGAAGCCGCTCTCGTTGACGGCGCGGGGCCGGAGTACGGGGGCCTGGACCTTCGGCGGCGTCGCGGCGACGGCGTCGCGGGCGGCCTTGACGATCTCCGCCATGGCGAAGCCCAGCTGGCGGAGGCCCTCATGGCTGGTGGCCGAGATTTCGAAGACCTTGTAACCGCGCTTTTCGAGTTCCGGGCGGACGAATTCGGCCATGTCCTTGCCGTCGGGCAGGTCCACCTTGTTCAGGGCGACCAGGCGCGGCCGGTGGTTCAGCGGCACGACTTCACCGTCGGAGCCTGCGTAGCTCATGTCCACGGTGTACTTTTCGAGCTCCGCCTCGATCACGGCCAGGTCCGAGAGCGGGTCGCGGTCCGATTCCAGCGTGCCGCAGTCGAGCACGTGCACCAGCGCGGCGCAGCGTTCGACGTGGCGGAGGAAGTGGTGGCCCAGGCCCTTGCCTTCGCTGGCGCCCTCGATCAGGCCCGGGACGTCGGCAATGGTGAAGCGCACGTCGCCGGCCTGGACGACGCCGAGGTTGGGGATCAGGGTGGTGAAGGGGTAGTCGGCAATCTTGGGCCGGGCCGCGGACATGGCCGCGATCAGGCTGGACTTGCCGGCGGAGGGGAACCCGACCAGGGCGATGTCCGCGATGGACTTCAGTTCCAGGACGATGTCGCTGGATTCGCCTTCGATGCCGAGCAGGGCGAAGCCGGGGGCGCGGCGCTTCTGCGAGGAGAGCGCGGCGTTGCCCAGGCCGCCGATGCCGCCGGCGGCGGCGATGAATTCGGTGCCTTCACCCACCATGTCGGCCAGGACGGTGCCGTCCTTGCTCTTGACGACGGTGCCTTCGGGAACGGGCAGGACCAGGGTCTCGCCGTTTTTGCCGCCGCGCCAGTCGCCCATGCCGGGGCCGCCGTTGGTGGCGTGCCGGTGCGGGGCGTGGTGGTAGTCGAGCAGGGTGGTGGTCTGGGGGTCCACGCGCAGTATGACGTCGCCGCCGTTGCCGCCGTTGCCGCCGTCGGGGCCGCCGAGGGGCTTGAACTTTTCGCGGTGGACGGAGACACAGCCGTGGCCGCCGGTACCGCCGGATACGTGCAGTACTACCCGGTCTACAAAGCTCGCCACGTGGATCTCCTCAGTGCTGTTCCTCGGGTCCCAGGGGCCCAAGATGATTGTAATGCGGTTAAAACACCGGTGGAGCGGACCTAATGGCCCGCCCCACCGATTTAGAACTTGTTGTTACTCTGCAGCTGCAGCAGCCACGATGTTCACAACGCGACGACCACGGCGGGTGCCGAACTCGACAGCACCCGGGGTCAGGGCGAACAGGGTGTCGTCGCCGCCGCGGCCAACGCCGGCGCCCGGGTGGAAGTGGGTGCCGCGCTGGCGGACGATGATCTCGCCTGCGGAAACTACCTGGCCGCCGAAGCGCTTGACGCCGAGGTACTGGGCGTTGGAGTCACGACCGTTGCGAGTGGAGCTCGCGCCTTTTTTATGTGCCATTTGAGATGCCTGCCTTCAAAAATTCTGGGGAAACTGTTGGAACCTGATCAGTAACGAGGAGTTACTTGATACCGGTGATCTTGACCTTGGTCAGTTCCTGACGGTGGCCCTGGCGCTTCTTGTAACCGGTCTTGTTCTTGAACTTCTGGATAACGATCTTGGGACCACGGAGGTCTTCCAGGATCTCAGCCGTAACCGTTACCTTGGCCAGGTCCTTGGCTGCAGTCGTGACCTTGTCACCGTCCACCAGGAGCAGTGCGGGCAACTCAAAGGTGCTGCCGGCTCCACCGGGGACGCGGTTCAGGGTAACGAAGTCTCCAACGGAAACCTTCTCTTGGCGGCCGCCTGCGCGGACAATCGCGTACACCACTGGGGAACTCACTTCTCTCGACGTTTATTACTAGATTTGCGTGCGGAACCTGGTGCCAAAGTCTTTGGACCGGCTCACGCTGTGCCTCAACGCCGGTGGATTCCCCGGGGGAACCCATGAGCTATCCCGTGGAAAGTCCTGCCCGCAGTGCGGGTGAACAGTTCCTCAAGGTCATAACCCAAGTGTTGGCGTAAGCACCGAAGATCTAGACTACGCTAATTTTGCCTTCGGCCGCAAACGAGGCTGGTCCCGGCGGGTAGTGCGTGACGGACGCCACCCACTGTCCCCGAGGGGCAAAAGTGGTGGAATCGCAGCGACTTCCGGAACCGCGCCCCACCATCGTACCGGCCGCATCCCGCCGGGCCGCTCAGGCGTGCAACCTCGGCGCGTCGAAGAACTCCACCTCGTACCGGCAGGATTGCCCAAAGGCCAGGGCCATGGCGCTGCGCTCGGTCTCGGAACCCCGGCGGCCCGCTGCGTCCGTGTACCTGATCGCCTGCCGGGTCGACTCCGCGAAACCCTCGTCGGCGTAGTTGCGCAGCCAGTCCGCATAGGGGTGGCCCGCCGGGGCACCCGCACCAAGGAACTCCCGGTGCAACGTGGCGCCCACCTCCGCGTAAAGCCAGAAGCACGGCAGCGCCGCGGCCACCAGCACGCCGTAGCTGCCGGCAAGCGAGGCCGCGTGGAGGTGGTCCACGTACGCCTTGGTAACCGGTCCCGGCGTTGCCGCCACTGCCCGGCCGGCCAGCCAGTTCCGGTGCAGCTCGGACTCCACTTCGAGGCACTGCTGTGCCGAACGGGACCAGAACAGCTGTTCGGCTTCCGACGGCGCGAGGGCGGACGCGCGGGACAGCACCCGGGAGTAGCCGTTGAGGTACAGGGCGTCCTGGCCGAGGTAGTAGGCGAACTCCCGTTCCGGCAGGGAGCCATCCGCGAGGCCGCGGATGAAGTCCAGGGCGTAGATCGCGTCCAGCCCGACGCCGGCGTCCGCGTCGAGGACCGCGGCGAAGTCGCCCTCGCCGGCGAAGGCAGGCGCGGACGGTGAACCGACCTGCTTCAGGTGGTGGAAATGGTGCACCGGACCGTTGCCGCGTCCGACGTCGAGGCGACCGGCTTCGCGAAGCGCGCCCAGCAGCCACGGCTTCGCCTCGCGCAGCGATGCCTCCCAGTCCCCCGTCCGGGTTTGCACCGTGGCCAGCGCCGAGGACAGCGAGCAGCCGGTGCCGTGGCTGTTGCGGGTGGCGATCCGCTCGCCCGGCACCACCACCGTTTCCGCACCCAGCAGTCCCCCGGTGTTGACGAGCGCGTCCGGGCAGCCCGCATCGGCGTCGCCGTCGGCGCCGACGTCCTCGAGGTGGCCGCCCTTGACCAGGACGGTGGAGCCGGTCAGCGCCGCGAGCCGTTTGCCCTGGTCCAGCGCCGCGTCCCAGTCCGCGGCGGTCTCGTCGCCGAGCAGCATGGCCAGTTCGGCGAGGTTCGGGGTGAGGAGGTCCGCGAGCGGGAGCAGACCCTGCAGGGCCGTCTCCGCCGATTTCTGCAGCAGCCGGTCGCCGCTGGTGGCCACCATCACCGGGTCCAGGACCACGACGGCGGGGCGGACCCGCTCGAGCCAGGAACGGACGGCGTTGATCACCGCGGCGTCGCCGAGCATGCCGATCTTGACGGCGTCGATGGTGATGTCCTCGCTGATGGCGTCCAGCTGGGCGGTGAGAAAATCCGCCGGCGGGACGTGCACGGAGCGGACGCCCTGGGTGTTCTGGGCCGTCAGCGCGGTAATGGCCGCCATGCCGTAGCCGCCATGCGCGGCGATGCTCTTCAGGTCCGCGTGGATGCCGGCGCCGCCGGAGGGGTCGGAGCCCGCAATGGCGAGGACACGCGGAATCGGCGGCAGCCCGGGTTCTCCGGGTGCGGCGTCCGGGAAGGCGGACCGCAGGAGGGAGGTGGGCTGGGCCGGCGCCGCCGGCTCGGTGGAGGCCGGCTGGGTCGATGAAAACAAGAGACATCCCTTCGCCGGTGCTAACCGGACAGGTTCAACGGGTCTGGATCTCAGCCGGCTCGTTGCGCGGCACCCCGTGTCAGTCCCCCAGCCTAGCCGTCACTGCCCGGCCGCGCCCGCACCGCTGCGGTTGTTACCGGGACGCCCGTTAACGAACTCGCGGGTACCGTCCGGGCTGGACGCGATGGTGCGTCTGGCCCGGTCGGTACCCGCGGGTGGCGGCGTCTGCCCGGTGCTATAGCTCCGAGGCGGGCACGCCGACGCCTAGGATGATTGGCTCGCTGGCTGCCGGCTTGGCGGCCACCTTCGCCGGCTCCGGGGCCTTGGCTTCGTGGACCGATCCGGCGGCCGACGGAGCGGCCGCGCGCTGCTGCACGGACGTCTCGTTGGCGGCGCCCTGGGCGCGGCTGGCGCTCCGGTTCCGGCGTACTCTGCGCGGCGCCGTGGTGTCCGTGGCGGCGGCCTGCGCTACCGGTGCCTTGGCGGCTTCCTGGCGGACGGGTGTCTGCGCAGCGGGAGCCTTGGCGGCTTCCTGCCGGACGGGTGCCTGCGCAGCCGGTACCTTGGCCGCTTCCTGGCGGGCAGGTGCCTGCGGTTCGCGGGTGCGGGCACTCGGGGGCTGGATCCGTGCGGTCCGGGCACGTCCCCGGCCACGGGTGGCACGGGACGGCACCGGGGCGGCCGTTTCGGCTGCTTCCGCTGCAGGGGCCTGCGGTGCGGGCTCAGCTTCAGCTTCGGGTGCTTCCGCACCCTGTTCCGCTGCCGCCGGCTTGTTGGCCTCGGCGTCGCCCAGGTTGGCAAAGGCCTCGGTGAGCAGATCCAGGGTCAGCGCCGGCTGCTGCGCTTCCTCGGCGTGCTCGACGAAGGGCAGCGCAACTTGCTCGCCGCCGAACGTCAGCACGGCGGCCGGACGCCCGGCAGCTTCCTCGGTCGAGGCAACTTCCACGGCCGCGTCCAGCGCCGCCTGGCGGGTTTCGGCGTCGGGCGCTGCGGTTGCTTCGCCGTCGTGGAGGTGGGCGGCGTGCGCCGCGGCGGCGATGTTCGCCAGCGCTGCGCGGGTAGCCTCTGCCTTGGCGTGGCGCTCGGCCTCGGTGGGCTCCGGGTGCGCTGCAACGGGCGCGGACTGCTCGTCCGAGCCCTGGCCACCCCGGCCGCGGCGGCGCTTCCGTTCGGTACGCGCGGCGGGCTGGTGATCGGCGCGCGGGATGTGGTGTTCCGCGGCGACGGTGTTGGCGCGGCGGTGCTCGACGGGCTCGTCATGGGTGACGACGCCGCGGCCGGCGCAGGCTTCACACTGTTCGCCGAAGACTTCCAGCAGCCCGGTGCCCATCCGCTTGCGGGTCATCTGCACGAGCCCCAGCGAGGTCACCTCGGCCACCTGGTGCTTGGTCCGGTCGCGGCCCAGGCACTCCACCATGCGGCGCAGCACGAGGTCGCGGTTGGATTCGAGCACCATGTCGATGAAGTCGATCACGATGATGCCGCCGATGTCCCGGAGCCGGAGCTGCCGGACGACTTCCTCGGCCGCTTCCAGGTTGTTCTTGGTGACGGTTTCCTCGAGGTTGCCGCCGCTGCCGGTGAATTTACCGGTGTTGACGTCCACCACGGTCATGGCTTCGGTGCGGTCGATCACGAGCGAGCCGCCGGAGGGCAGGAAGACCTTGCGGTCCAGCGCCTTGTGGATCTGCTCGTCGATGCGCCAGGCCGCGAAGATGTCCGTGTCCTTGGTCCACTTCTCGAGCCGGCCCACCAGGTCCGGAGCCACGTAGGTGACGTAGGCCTCGATGGTGTCCCAGGCTTCCTCGCCCGAGACGATCAGCTTGGAGAAGTCCTCGTTGAAGACGTCGCGGACCACCTTGATGGTCAGGTCCGGTTCGCCGTAGAGCAACTCCGGGGCCAGAATCTTGGTGGACGTGGACTGGCTCTCGATGCCTTCCCACTGGGCGCGCAGACGGTTGATGTCATGCGTCAGCTCTTCCTCGGACGCGCCCTCGGCGGCGGTGCGGACGATCACGCCGGCGCTCTCCGGCAGGCGGTCCTTGAGGATCCGCTTGAGGCGGTTGCGTTCGACGTCGGGCAGCTTGCGGGAGATGCCGGTCATGGAGCCGCCGGGCACGTACACGAGGTACCGGCCGGGCAGGGAGATCTGGCTGGTCAGACGGGCGCCCTTGTGGCCGACGGGGTCCTTGGTGACCTGGACCAGCACGGAGTCGCCGGACTTGAGCGCGTTTTCGATCCGGCGCTGCTTGCCCTCGAGGTTGACGGCGTCCCAGTTGACCTCGCCGGCGTAGAGCACGGCGTTGCGGCCGCGTCCGATGTCGACGAACGCCGCTTCCATGGACGGCAGCACGTTCTGGACCTTGCCCAGGTAGACGTTCCCGATCAGGGAGTCCTGCTGGGTCTTGGAGACAAAATGCTCGGCCAGTACGCCGTCTTCGAGGACGCCGATCTGGATTCTGTCGTCGCGCTGGCGGACGATCATCTGGCGGTCCACGGATTCGCGGCGGGCCAGGAACTCGGCCTCGGTGATGACGGTACGGCGGCGGCCGGTGTCGCGGGATTCGCGGCGGCGCTGCTTCTTGGCCTCCAGGCGGGTGGAACCCTTGACGGAGGTCACGCGGTTGCTGGGCGGGGCCTCGCTGATTGCGCGCGGGGCACGGACGCGGGTGACCGTGTTGGGCGGATCGTCGTCCCCGCCGCCGGTCAGCTCGAGGTCCTGGTCACCGCGGCGGCGACGGCGGCGGCGGCGCGAGGTCACGCCGTCCTCGAGGGTGCCCTCGGTGTCCTCGCCGGACTCGGCGGCGCCGTCGGTTCCGCCATCGGCGTCGGTGTCAGCTTCGCCGGTGCGGCTGCGGCCGCGGCGTCCACGGCTGCGACGGCGGCGGCGGCTGCCGGCGTCGTCACCTTCGGCTTCTTCGTCCTCGTCTTCCGTTTCCTCGGCTGCGGCCGGGGCGGGGCGGACGACGGCGGTCAGGTCCGGGGCCTGGAAGATCATCGAGGTGACGGCGCCGGGCGCGAGGAACAGTGACGGGGCCTCGGAGGTGTCGGGGGTATCCGCAGCCGGGGTGGCGTCGGTTGCAACGTCGGCGGTTTCGGGAGCCGGCTCGGCGTCGGCCGGGGCGGCGTCCTCGGTCTCCTCGGCCACGGGGGCCGCCTTCTTGGCGCGGGAGGCGCGGCGGCGGACGGGCTTCTCCGGGGCTTCCTCCGCTGCGGGCTGCTCAGCGGCCGGGGCGTCAGCCGGTGCCTCTTCAGCTGCTGCAACCGGCTCGGCGGGTTCGGCTTCGGCTTCGATCTTTTTCCGCGACCGGCTCCGGCGGGCCGGGGCCTTGGCCGGCTCCGCGGCGGCGGGGTTGTCAGCGGCGGCTTCAGCGACGGCGTCGGACGTGCCGGCCGCTGCTTCGGTGCCGGCCGCGGCTTCCGCGTCCGCAGCGGGGGCGTGCGCAGGAAGGGCGTCCGCCTTGGGCGCGGCCTTGCGCCGGGTCCGGGTGGCCTTCTTCGGCGCCTCGATTGCTGCGGCGGTTTCCGTTGCTTCCTCGGTAACAGTTGCTTCGTCGTTACCGGCTACAAGCTGGTCATTATCCATATGTGGCGACACTCCTGCCCCTGATGTACCGCCACATCCGGCACCCGCGGGGGCAAATATTTGTCAACACCCGCAGGCATTGACAGAAGTCAATTGAGTACCCCCAGGTTCGCACCGGCAGTGGGGTGCGGCAGCCCTGGAAGGCCGGCGAGATTGTGCTGAACCCGTTGATCTGTACGTCACAACCAGGTGCCTTCCAATGGCATTGCGGGATAGGTCGGATCGAGGGACCCGAAGTATGCCCTGCTCATCATTGGCGGTCTTGAAAACAAAGTCGCCGGACTGAGACGCGAATGTGGATCATGTCCCAGCCACGTTCATTGTCTCACAAGAGCCGCCAAAGCCGGGCTAAGCGGGGCATCCGTACCGCGCCGCGCACCGAATCACTGGTGCCGGCACAACGCCCACCCCGATTCGTCCAGCCTGCGGCGATACAATCGGCCCAAGAGCACCCGACGCGAAGGATCGAGTTCCCATGCCCAGCATCTCCCACGCCCCGGACGACGTGACCGCCAGCGGGCACGCCGCCGCCGCGGCCGAGGCGGAGCGCCCCCAGCCGCCGATGACCCGCGACCGGCCTTTCGCTTGGCTCCTGCTGATCACCGGCGTCGTCGGCTGGCTGGCTTCCGGCACGCTGGTGCTGGAAAAGCTGGAGGTCCTGAAGGATCCCGGCCATGTCACGGTGTGCGACGTGAACCCGTGGATCTCGTGCGGCCAGGTGATGCAGACCTGGCAGAGCTCGCTCTTCGGCTTCCCCAACATGTTCATCGGGATCGTCGCGTTCGCTGTGATTATCACGACCGCCATGGGCCTCCTCGCCGGGGCCAGGTTCGCCCGCTGGTACTGGCTCGGGCTGCAGGCCGGTGTCACCCTGGGCTTCGCCTTTGTGGTGTGGCTCTGGTCGCAGGCGCTCTACTCCATCCACATTCTGTGCCCGTTCTGCATGATCGTGTGGGCCGCGATGATCCCGCTGTTCGTCTGGGTGACCGTCCGCAACGTCAGCCACGGCGTCATCCCGATGCCCTCCGCCGCCGCCCGCATCCTGGGAGACTCCGGCTGGATCCTCACGGCCCTGCTCTACGTCGCCGTGGTCGCCACCATCTTCTTCGCCTTCATCCAAGTCTTCGTCGGGACCTCCGGATACTGAGGGGATGGACCCGGTTAACCGCCGCGAGGTGACAGTTGAGGCCAATGTTCGCACGGACATTGGCCTTAACTGTCACCTCGCTGGGTGCTGCTGGTTCCTAGAACCAGATCTTGATCTCGCGCTCGGCGGACTCGGCCGAGTCGGAGCCGTGGACCAGGTTCTGCTGGACCTTGACGCCCCAGTCGCGGCCGAAGTCGCCGCGGATGGTGCCGGGCGCCGCCGTCGTCGGGTCGGTGGTGCCGGCGAGGGAACGGAAGCCCTCGATCACACGGTGGCCTTCGAAGATCGCGGCCACCACCGGCCCGCTGAGCATGAATTCGACCAGCGGCTCGTAGAACGGCTTGCCCACGTGCTCCTCGTAGTGCTGCTCGAGGAGTTCGCGGGTCGCGTTGACCTTCTTGAGTTCGGCCAGGGTGTAGCCCTTGGCTTCGATCCGGGCGATGATGCTGCCGGTCAGGTTGCGGGCGACGCCGTCGGGCTTGACCAGGACGAGGGTGCGCTCAATGCTCACAGCTGCTCCAATGTGGTTGGGGTGGGGTTCGGGACAAGTCTAATTGCTTTGGCCGTCGGGGTTCGCGGCGTCCCAGGCTGCCTGCTCGCGTTCGCGCTGGGCAGCCTCGCGGTCGATCCGGATGCCGGTCCGGATGCCGTACCACCAGGTGATGGCGAAGAGGCCGCCGACCACGTACATGGTGGGCTCCACAATGCCGGTGAGGATCAGCAGTATCTGCAGAATCCAGCCCAGGGCCACGCCCCAGGGCTTCGAGAGCACGGCGCAGGTCAGCACAAGCACCACACTTAGGCCGATGCCGACGCCGAACACCAGCAGCGGCGGCAGCTCCCCGCGGCGCAGCCCAAAGACCGCGAGGGTGCCGAAGAGCGCCACAAAGGCCTCCAGCAGCAGCACGGTCGAGGCGAACATGACCTTGGTGGAGCGGCGTTTCTTGGGCATGCCCGGGCGCCATTCGCGCTGGGCCTTGGTAAGTCTGGCCATGGTTACGCCTCGGGCTTTCCGAGCAGGATGCGCGCCTCGGCCACGAGCGTGATGGAGCCGGTGACAAGGATGCCGCCGGCCAGGTCCTCGTTGGACTCGGCCCGCTCCACCGCCCACTCAAGGGCGTCGTCGAGCTTCTCGGCGACGTGGATGTTGTCCTCGCCGAAGCCCAGGTCCAGGGCCAGCTCGGCGAGGTCCTCGGCCGGTACGGCGCGGGGCGAGTTGGACTGTGTGAAGCAGTACTCCGAGGCGAGGTCGCCCAAGGATTCCTTGAGCTGGCGGAGGATCTCCTCGGCGTCCTTTTCCTTCAGGACACCCACCACCACCACGAGTTTGCTGAAGCTGAAGGCCTCGTGGATGGCCTCGGCGGAAACGCGGATGCCTTCGGGGTTGTGCGCGGCGTCCACGATGATGGTCGGCGCGGTGCGGAGCACCTCCAGCCGGCCCGGGGAGTTGACGGAGGCGAAGGCTTCCTGCAGCACCTCGGCGTCGAGCGGCTTCTCGGCGCCGAAGAAAGCTTCCAGCGCGGCAATCGCGACGGCGGCGTTCTCGGCCTGGTGCGCCCCGTGCAGCGGGACCAGCAGGTCCTCGTAGCGGCCGGCGATGCCCTGGATGGTCACCATCTGGCCGCCGACGGCGACGTTGCGGGACTCGACGCCGAACTCCACGCCTTCGAAGCGGAACGGCACGTTGACTTCCTTGGCCTTCTCCAGCAGGACCTGGGCCGCGTCCACGGGCTGCGCCGCGCTGATCAGGAAGCCGCCGGGCTTGATGATGCCGGCTTTTTCGTAGGCGATCTCCTCGGTCGTCTCGCCCAGCAGCTCGGTGTGGTCCAGTGAGATCGGCGTGACCACGGCGACCTGACCGTCGCCGACGTTGGTCGCGTCGGTGATGCCGCCGAGGCCCACCTCGATCACGGCCACGTTGACCGGCTGGTCCGCGAAGACCGCGAAGCCCAGGATGGTCAGGCACTCGAAGTAGGTCAGCCGCGGCTGGCCGTCGGCCTCGAGCTCGCCGTCCACGATTTCCAGGTACGGGCGGATCTCGTCCCAGATCCGGACGAACGTCTCATCCGGCACCGGTTCGCCATCGATACTGATCCGTTCGGTGACTTTAGACAGGTGCGGGCTCGTGTACCGGCCCGTGCTCAGTCCGTGGGCGCGCAGCCCGGCCTCGATCATCCGCGCCGTGGAAGTCTTGCCGTTGGTGCCGGTGACGTGGATGATCGGGAACGCCTTGTTCGGCTCCCCCAGGATATCCATGGCCCGGTGCAGCGGCGCCAGCCGCGGCTCCATCTTGTTTTCCGGCGCCCGGCCCAGCAGCTCGGCGTAGACGCTCTCTACGGAAAATTCGTCGGTCATGGATTAGGCCTCTATCTTTTCGACGGTGATCTGCAGTTCGGTGCCGTCTCCGTTGGAGGACAAGCCGAGCTCCATCGTGAGGGTTTCGGTGACCACCAGGTTTTCGTGGGCTTTCACCGCGTCGACGACGTCCATCGTGGCGGTGACGTTGGTCCGGATCCGGTCGCTGACGTTCAAGCCGGCATCCTTGCGAGCCTGCTGGATGGCGCGGACCATGTCGCGGGCGATGCCCTCGGCTTCCAGCTCCGGGGTGACCTCGGTGTTGAGGACCACGAAGCCGCCGCCGGGCAGGACAGCCGCGGCGCGCGAGCCCTCGCCCTCCGCGGCTTCCGCCACGACGGTTTCCAGGGTGTACTCCTGCGGCTCCAGCGCGAGGCCGCCGGCGGTGACCACGCCGGCGTCGTCGACGCTCCAGTCGCCGGACTTGGAGCCCTTGATGGCCTGCTGGACGTTTTTGCCCAGGCGCGGGCCGGCTGCCCGGGCGTTGACCACGAGCTTCTGTTCGATGCCGAATTCCTCCGGGGAGGCGGTCTCGGCGTCGAGCAGGCGGACGGAGCGCAGGTTCAGTTCATCGGCGACGACGGCGGCGAAGCCTTCCAGCGCGCCTGCGCCGGGTGCCACGACCGTGAGTTCCTGCAGCGGCAGGCGCACGCGGAGGTTGGCGGCCTTGCGCAGCGAGGAGCCGGTGGAGCAGATCTGCTGCACCCGGTTCATCGCCTCGACGAGTTCCGGGTTGGCCGGGAACAGGTCCGCGTCCGGCCAGTCGGCCAGGTGCACGGAGCGCCCTCCGGTGAGGCCCCGCCAGATCTCCTCGGAGACCAGTGGCAGCAGCGACGCCGCGACCCGGCAGACCGTTTCCAGGGCGGTGTAGAGCGCGTCGAAGGCGTCGGTGTTCTCGTCGAAGAAGCGCTGGCGGCTGCGGCGGACGTACCAGTTGGTGAGCATGTCCAGGTAGCCGCGCAGTTCGTCGCAGGCCCCGGAGATGTCATAGCTGTCCAGTTGGGCGGTCATGTTCCGGACCAGGTCCCCGGTGTTGGCCATCAGGTACGTATCCAGGGTGTCTGCGTAGCCGTCGTAGCGCAGCTTCGCGTCGTAGCCGTTCCCATTAGCCGCGGCGTTCGTGTAGAGGGTGAAGAAGCTGTACACGTTCCACAGCGGCAGGATGACCTGGCGGACGCCGTCGCGGATTCCCTGTTCGGTGACCACGAGGTTGCCGCCGCGCAGGATGGGGCTGGACATCAGGAACCAGCGCATCGCATCGGAGCCGTCGCGGTCCAGGACCTCGGAGACGTCCGGGTAGTTGCGCAGGCTCTTGGACATCTTCTGGCCGTCCGAGCCCAGCACGATGCCGTGGCTGATGACGTTTCGGAAGGCCGGCCGGTCAAACAGCGCGGTGGAGAGGATGTGCAGCATGTAGAACCAGCCGCGGGTCTGGCCGATGTACTCGACGATGAAGTCCGCCGGATTGTGGGTGTCGAACCATTCCTCGTTCTGGAACGGGTAGTGCACCTGGCCGTAGGGCATGGAGCCGGAGTCGAACCAGACGTCCAGGACGTCCTCGACGCGGCGCATCACGGACTGGTCTTCCTCCGGGGTGCGGGGGTCGTCCGGGTTGGGACGGGTCAGCTCGTCGATGAACGGCCGGTGCAGATCCACCTGGCCGGCCTTGTTCAGCGGCAGCCGGCCGAAGTCGGCTTCGATCTCGGCGAGCGAGCCGTAGACGTCGGTGCGCGGGTAGTCCGGGTCGGTGGACTGCCACACCGGGATGGGGCTGCCCCAGTAGCGGTTGCGGCTGATGGACCAGTCGCGGGCGTTGGCGAGCCACTTGCCGAACTGGCCGTCCTTGACGTTGCCCGGGATCCAGTTGATCTCCTGGTTCAGCTCGGACATCCGGTCCTTGAACTTGGTGACCTCGACGTACCAGGAGGACACGGCGCGGTAGATCAGCGGGTTGCGGCAGCGCCAGCAGTGCGGGTAGCTGTGCTCATAGCTGGCCTGGCGGACCAGACGGCCCTGGGCGCGGAGCACCTGGGTGATGGGCTTGTTGGCCTCGAAGACCTGGAGCCCGGCGATCTCGGCGAGGTCGCCGTGGCCGAAGAGCGGCAGGAACTTGGCGCCCTCGTCCACCGAGAGGACCACGGGGATGCCGGCCTCTTCACAGACCTTCTGGTCGTCTTCACCGTAGGCGGGCGCCTGGTGGACGATGCCGGTGCCGTCGGTGGTGGTGACGTAGTCGGCCACGAGGAAGCGCCAGGCGTTCTCGGTGCCGTACTTCTCGGCGTCGTGGAAGTAGTCCCAGAGCGGTTCGTAGCTCAGGCCCTCGAGCTCGGCCCCGGTGTGGCGGGAGGTGACGGCGGCTTCGGCGGCGGCCGCGCCCTCGGCACCGTCGCCGTAGCCGAGGTCCTTCGCGTAGGCGCCTAGGAGGTCCGCGGCGAGCAGGAAGCTGCCGCTGACGGGGGCGTCGGCAGCGGCGGCCTTGATCCCGTGCGGGCCGGCCGGGAGCACAACGTAGCTGATGGCCGGCCCGACGGCGAGCGCCAGGTTGGTCGGCAGGGTCCAGGGCGTGGTGGTCCAGGCGAGGGCCTGCACCCCGGCGAGCTGTTGGGAGAGCTCCGACTCCCCTGCCGTGATGGGGAAGGTCACGGTGACGGTCTGGTCCTGGCGGTTCTTGTAGACGTCGTCGTCCATGCGCAGCTCATGGTTGGACAGCGGCGTCTCGTCCTTCCAGCAGTACGGCAGCACGCGGTAGCCGTTGTAGGTCAGGCCCTTTTCGTGCAGCCGCTTGAAGGCCCAGAGGACGGACTCCATGTACTCGACGTTGAGCGTCTTGTAGTCGTTCTCGAAGTCCACCCAGCGCGCCTGGCGGGTGACGTAGCTTTTCCACTCGTCGGCGTACTTCATGACCGAGGCGCGGCAGGCGTCGTTGAACTTGTCGATGCCCATGGCCTCGATCTGGGTCTTGTCCGTCATGCCCAGCTGCTTCATGGCTTCCAGCTCGGCGGGCAGGCCGTGGGTGTCCCAGCCGAAGCGGCGCTCGACACGGCGGCCGCGCTGGGTCTGGTAGCGGCCCACGAGGTCCTTGGCGTAGCCGGTCAGCAAGTGGCCGTAGTGCGGCAGTCCGTTGGCGAAGGGCGGGCCGTCGTAGAAGACGAATTCGTTGGATCCGTCTTTACCGGCATCCCGCTGGTCGATGCTCGCCTGGAAGGTGCCGTCCTGGTCCCAGTACTTCAGGATGCGCTCTTCGATCTCCGGAAACTTCACGGAGGCAGAAACACCGGAGGTGTTGGATGCAGAGGTGTTGGAAACTGCGGTGGAAGCGGAGGCGCCGGAGGGTGCGGCGGAGGCCTTGGGGTAATGAGTCATCTCGACATCCTGGGTTGAGCTGGTGAACAACGGGATTCATTCAGGATGCGAGGACGGCCCCTGTGTTGTTTCACCAACACCGGCACCGCGGTACCACCTCACTTACCGTCACCGGTCCCGCCCACTCCGAAGAAAGGCGCTGCACCGGCGTCGGCCGCTCGTTGACTGCTGTGACGGGCTTACCCGTCCGGTTCTACCGGCCCTGGCGCGATGTGCTGCTGCGCCGGGGCGTTCTTCCGGAAGCTCACCGGTGATGGCCGGGTCAAAGCTGATACGTCGATGTTACCGGAAGTCGCCGTGTTCCACTGCCCGGCGGACCAGCAGCCGGGCAGTGAAACACGACGCCGGCACCCTAGCCGGCGCGCTTCAGCCCGAAGGCCTTGGGCAGTTTCATGCCGGATTCGGCCATCACGTCGCGGAGCCGGTCCGGGTAGTCGGTGATCAGGCCGTCGACGCCGGTAGCGATCAGGGCACGCATGGTGGGCTTGTCATCGACGGTCCACGGGATGACCTGCATGCCTGCCGCATGGGCTCGCTGCACCATGTCCGCGGTGACGTAAGGGACGTAGTCCGGGTCGGTGACCTTGCCATTCTGCGGCGTGCCGTGCACCGGGGAGATGGCGTTGAACCCCAGGGACGCGGCCGCGGCCACGAGGTCGCCGCCGAAGTCGTCGGCGTCGATGCCGCCAAGCCAGGGCGAGGCACCCGGCTGGCCGGCCTGCAGGAAGTCCTTGTTGGTCAGGGCGACCGTGGGGATCTGCGGTGCGCGCTGCTGCACCAGGCGCAGTGAGCCCCAGTCGAAGCTCTGGATGGAGACGCGGTGCTGCATGTTCGCCTTGTCGATCTCGCGCAGGGCCACGTCAACGAACTGCTCCCGCGGGGCGGTTTCCTGCGGGGCGCCGGCCTCCACCTTGGTTTCGATGTTGAACCGTACCTGGCTGGCCCGGTAGGAGTCCGTCAGTGCGAACACCTCGGCCAGGGTGGGCATCTTGGCGCCCGGGGAGGCCTGCTGGCCGGGGAACTGCGGCTGCGTCCGGGAGCCGCAGTCCAGGCGGCGGACCTGGTCGAAGGTGAGGTCCTTGATGTACTTGCCCACGTACGGGAACTGCGGGTCATTCGGGGTGACCGGGGCCGTGTCCTGACATTTCTGCCCGCTGATCTTGCGGTCGTGCGTGATGACTTCGCGGCCGTCCTTGGTGATCTGCAGGTCCAGTTCGAGGGTGGTGACGCCGGTCTCGATCCCCTTGGCGAAGGAGGCCAAGGTGGATTCGACGGTGAGGCCGATCCCGCCCCGGTGGGCCTCAAGGTCGAAGTGCTTGTCGCCGCCGGCCGCGGCGGTTCCGCCGCCGTTGGGGTCGGCAGCCTGGGCCGGGAGGGAGGAGCTGAGGAGCAGGGCCGCGCCGAGTACGGCGGCACTGACAATCGAAGCAGCGGGCTTCGTGGGGGTGCGCATGGGAAGGATCTCCACTCTGGTGGTGTGCAGTTGCACCAGCCACCGTGCCCCCGCCCGGCCAACGTCCGGCCACCCCTTCCCGGCCCCCAGGCGACGCCCCGGTGAACGTCCGGGGCGCCGGCACAACGCCCGGCTGCGCCCGGTCAGCCCTTGCGGATCACCTTGAAGTTGGAGGCCTGCGCCACCGGGCGGATCACGATCTGGTCCAGGTTGACGTGGTGCGGCGCGGTCACCGCAAAGCGGACGACGTCGGCGACGTCGGCGCCCGTGAGCGGTTTCTCCACCCCGGCGTAGACCTTCTCCGCGGCGCCCGCGTCGCCAAGCCGGTTCAGCGAGAACTCCTCGGTCTGCACCATGCCGGGGGCCACCTCGATCACGCGGAGGTTGTGTTCGGCCTCCTCCAGGCGCAGCGCGCCAGTGAGGGCGTGCTGGGCGAACTTCGCGGCGTTGTAGCCGCCGCCGCCCTCATAGGCGGACAGGCCGGCCGTCGAGGTCAGGTTCAGCACAGTGCCCTCGCCGCAGGCCCGCAACATCGGCAGGAACGCCCGGGTGAGCTTCATGGTCCCCAGAACGTTGACCTCGTACATCCAGGCCCAGTCCTCGGTCTTGGCCTCGGCCACCCTGTCCGCGCCGCGGGCGCCGCCGGCGATGTTGATCAGGGTGTCGATGCCGCCGGCGCGGGTCACCTCATCCACCAGCCGGGCGACGTCGGCGTCGTCGGTCACATCGGCGGGGACCGCGACGGCGCCGGTCTCCGCGGCGAGCGCCTCAAGCCGTTCGGCGCGGCGGGCGACGGCGAACACGGTCCAGCCCTCCTGCCGGAGCGCACGCACGGTAGCCTCGCCGATCCCGGTGCTCGCGCCGGTGACGACTGCTGCTTTGGCGGCTGATGCTGTATTTGCAGTTCCTGCGATGTCGATTTCTTCCGTCATGGCACCACCCTAGCGTTTCAGCGCTGCAGGAACTCCAGCAGCACCCGGGCGTGGTTGGTCTCCAGATCCCGGGCGCCGAACAGCAGGGTCACCTTGCCGTGGCCGGCCGCCAGGTCCCGCAGGGTGTCAACGGCGGGGTTGGTTGCGAGTTCGGCCTCATAGGCGGCGCGGAACGCGGCGAAGCGCTCCTGCATGTGCGCGAACTCGGTCCGAAGCGGCGCGGAGGGCGCCACTTCCTTGAGCCACAGCTGAAGCTGCGCGCGGTCCTTGCTGACGCCGCGCGGCCAGAGCCGGTCAACCAAGACCCGGTAGCCGTCGTCGTCCGCGGGCTCGTCGTAGATGCGTTTGATCACGAAGTTTCCGGTGCTTTCGTCCATCTGCTGCATGCTACTGCAGGCAAGGCTGCGGGGCGCGGCAAGAAAAGATGGAAGAATTGGCCCATGGCTGAAGACACGCAGGGTACAGACACGCCCACCACCGCCCCCATCAACGTTCCGGACAAGCCCGCCCTCGAGGGGCTGGAAGCCGCCCTCACCCGGCGCTGGCTTGACGAAGGGACCTACAAGTTCAACCGGGACACCACCCGGGAGCAGGTCTACTCGATCGACACTCCCCCGCCCACCGCGTCGGGGTCCCTGCACGTGGGGCACATGTTCTCCTACACCCAGACGGACGTCCTGGCCCGCTACCAGCGGATGACGGGCAAGAACGTCTTCTACCCGATGGGCTGGGACGACAACGGCCTGCCCACCGAACGGCGGGTGCAGAACTACTACGGCGTGCGCTGCGATCCGGCCGTCCCCTACGACGCCGGCTACCGCCCGCCGGCCGAGCCCGCCAAGAACCAGCGCGACTTCGACGTCATCTCGCGCCGGAACTTCATAGAACTGTGCGAGGAACTCGCCGTCGAGGACGAAAAGGTCTTCGAGAACCTGTTCCAGACTCTTGGCCTGTCCGTCGACTGGGACCTGACCTACCGGACCATCGACGACAAGTCCCGCGCCATCTCGCAGCGGGCGTTCCTGGCGAACCTCGCCGCGGGCGACGCCTACATGGCCGAGGCGCCCACGCTCTGGGACGTCACGTTCCGCACCGCGGTGGCCCAGGCCGAGCTGGAGGACCGCGAAGTCGCCGGCGCGTACTACCGCTACCCGTTCTTCACCGAGGACGGCGAGAAGATCTACATCGAGACCACCCGCCCCGAGCTGCTGGCCGCCTGCGCCGCTCTGGTGGCGAACCCCGACGACGAGCGGTACCAGCGGCTGTTCGGCAAGAAGGTCACCTCCCCCCTCTTCGGCGTCGAGGTGGAGGTCAAGGCCCACCACCTCGCGAAGGCGGATAAGGGCTCCGGCATCGCCATGGTCTGCACCTTCGGCGACCTCACCGATGTCACCTGGTGGCGTGAGCTGCAGCTGCCCACCCGCGCGATCGTCGGCCGCGACGGCCGCATCATCGGCGAGACCCCGGACTGGATCACCACCGGGGAAGGCCGCGCCGCGTTCGAGGCGATCGCCGGCAAGACCGTCTTCAGCGCCAAGGAGGCCGTGGTGGAGCAGCTTGCCGCCGCGGACCTGCTCGACGGCGAGCCGAAGAAGATCATGCACCCGGTGAACTTCTTCGAAAAGGGCGACAAGCCCCTCGAGGTCGTCACCTCCCGCCAGTGGTACATCCGCAACGGCGGCCGCGACGAGGACCGCCGCGAACGCCTGATCGGGCGCGGCAACGAGATGGAGTTCCACCCGTCCTTTATGCGCTCCCGCTACGAGAACTGGATCACCGGGCTGAACGGTGACTGGCTGGTCTCCCGCCAGCGGTTCTTCGGCGTACCGGTGCCGGTCTGGTACCCGCTCGACGCCGACGGCAACCCCGACTATGACGCGCCCATCCTGCCGACCGACGCGCAGCTCCCGGTGGACCCCGCCGCGGACGCCGCCCCCGGCTACGAGGAAACCCAGCGCGATGTGCCGGGCGGCTTCACCGGCGACGCCGACGTCCTGGACACCTGGGCCACGTCCTCACTGACGCCGCAGATTGTGGGCGGCTGGAGCACCGACGAGGCGCTCTTCGCCACGGTCTTCCCGTTCGACGTGCGGCCGCAGGCCCACGACATCATCCGGACCTGGCTGTTCTCCACCGCCGTCCGCGCCGATGCCCTGCAGGATGTTGCGCCGTGGAAGCACGCCGCGATCTCCGGCTGGATCCTCGACCCGGACCGGAAGAAGATGTCCAAGTCGAAGGGCAACGTGATCGTCCCGACCGACGTGCTGAACGAGTATGGCTCGGACGCCGTCCGCTACTGGGCGGCCTCGGCCAAGCTCGGCGCGGACACCGCGTACGAGATCGCGCAGATGAAGATCGGCCGCCGGCTGGCGATCAAGCTGCTCAACGCGTCCAAGTTCGTGCTGAACCTGGGCGCCACCGAGAACTCGGTGGTCTCCGCGGACCTGTCGGTGCTGAGCAACCCCCTGGACCGGGCCGTGCTGGCGCAGCTCTCCGAGGTTGTCCAGCAGGCCACCAAGGCGTTCGAGAATTATGACTACGCCCGGGCACTGCAGATCACCGAGAGCTTCTTCTGGCACTTCACCGACGACTACGTGGAGCTGATCAAGGACCGCGCCTACGGTGCCGCCGGCAACGCCGAGCAGGCGTCCGTGCTGGCCGCGCTGGCGACCAGCCTGGACACCCTGCTGCGGCTCTTCGCGCCGTTCCTGCCGTTCGCCACGGAGGAAGTCTGGGGCTGGTGGCGGACCGGCTCGGTGCACCGGGCACCATGGCCCACCGCCGTGGAGATCGACGGCGACACCACCCTGCTCGCCACGGTGGGCACGGCGCTGGGCGGCATCCGCAAGGCCAAGTCCGAGGCGAAGGTCAAGCAGCGCACCGAGGTGCTCTCCGCGACCATCACGGCGTCGGAGTCCCTGACGACCCAGCTGAAGGCCGGCCTGGGCGACCTCAAAGCCGCCGCCAACGCCCGTGAGCTGGCGCTGGTGGCCGGCGAGGGTGACCTGACCGTGAGCGACGTCGTCCTGGCTCCCGCCGAGGAGCCGGGCCAGGCGTAGCGCCCGGTACCGCGACAACAACCAAGAGGGCCCCCGGGCCGGCTCAGGCCGGGCGGGGGCCCTCGCGGTTTCGCCGCTCCGCCTCGCTGATGGCCCAGGCCGCGTTGACCAGTCCAATGTGGCTGAAGGCCTGCGGAAAGTTGCCCAGGAGTTCCCGGCTGTCCGGCGCCACCTCTTCGGCCATCAGTCCCAGGCTGGTGGCAAATCCGGCCGCGCGTTCGAAGACCGCCCTGGCCCGGTCGGCCAGGCCGGCGAGGGCCAGGGCGTGGGCGAGCCAGAAGGTGCAGAGCAGGAAAGCCCCCTCTTCACCCGGCAGCCCGTCGTCGCCGTGATAGCGGTACACCAGGCCGCGGCCGTCGGTCAGCCTGTGCTCGACCGCGTCGATCGTGGCGAGGAACCGGGGGTCGTCTGGCGCCAGGAATCCCACGATCCCGAGCATCAGGGCCGAAGCGTCAAGCTGCTGGGCTCCGTAGGCCTGGGTGTAGGCTCCCGCGGCGTCGCTCCAGCCGTTCGCGCGGATGGACTCGGCGATCAGCTCCCGGGCGTCCCGCCAGCGCGGCACCCGGTCCGTGGCCTGCAGCACCCCGGCCAGGGTGACGGCCCGGTCCACGGCGACCCAGCACATCAGCTTGGAATACAGGTAGTGCCGCGGTTCGCCGCGGACCTCCCAGATCCCCTGGTCGCGCTCCCGCCAGCGGGCGACGGCGGCGTCGGCCGCGTCCGCCAGGAAGCGCAGGGTTTCCGGTGCCAGGCCGTCGAGGAACTCCGGCATGGTGGCGGCCGCATCCAGCAGCTCGCCGTAGACGTCGAGTTGCCGCTGGTTCCAGGCTCCGTTGCCGACGCGCACCGGCGAACTTCCCCGCCAGCCGGGGAGGTGCTCCAGAACCCGCTCGGGCAGGTCACGCTCGCCGCCGACCCCGTACATAATCTGTAGTTCCTCGCCCCCGGCCAGCTGGCCGGCCGCGGCCGTTGCGAGGAACTGGAAAAACTTTCCCGCCTCATCCGGACACGCCGCCACCCACAGCGCCTGCAGGGTCATGCTGGCATCCCGGACCCAGGTGTAGCGGTAGTCCCAGTTCCGGGTCCCGCCAGCCACCTCGGGCAGGGAGGTTGTCGGCGCGGCCACGATCGCGCCGGACGGATAGTAGCTGAGGGCCTGCAGGACACGGCCACTGCCGGCCACAAGCTCCTGCCAGGGGCCGCGGTAGCCCTGGTGGATTCCGGACCAACTGCTCCAGCCCTCCAGGGTGTCGGCAAGCCGGTGCGCCATCTCCTGCTGGTCCCAGAACTCCGGCTCCTCCCCCACTCCCCGCTGGCGATGCAGGGCGAAGCCAACGGTGTCACCGGCACGGAGCCGCACGACGGCGCCGGCCGTGCCGCCGTCGAGCGTAAACGGCACCGGCGCGGACAGGGCGAGCTCTTCGGCACCGGCGCGGATCAGCAGGCCCCCGCCCACGGTCTCCAGCACCGGGCGGAGCAACCCGTACTGCGGCCGGGGCGCGAAGCTGACTTCCACGTCAACGTTCCCCGCAGTGCAGGACAGCCAGCGCAGCAGCGTGCCCGGGGACCCCTGGCCGAGGTCGTGCCCCCGCCGCCCGGAGCCAAGGACAAGGGCGTCGCTGACGGCGAGCCGGCCGTGGGAAGTGGCGTGGAGGGACTCCAGGACCATGGACGGGCCCAGGTACCGCCGGGTGGTGGTGTACTCGCCGGCGGGCCGGATGGACCAGTGACCGGCGTCCTCGCCCAGCAGCCGGCCAAAGACGGACGGGCTGTCGAAGCGCGGGAAGCAGAGCCAGTCCACAGAGCCCGCGGCACTGACCAGGGCGGCGGACCAGCAGTCGGACAGCAGCGCGTACGCCGCGATGGGCTCAGTGCTCATGGCACCAATCTGAGGCGATTTGGGCAAAGGGGAAGCCCCATCAGCTTTTTGCGGTTGGTGGGGCTTCGACTTTTCGATCACCACGTGACGTCTTAGGTAATCTGGCGGGATCCTTGGAATTTCAGGTCTTCCTACCTCGTCACTGGTAGCCATCATCTGACTTTGCCGAAGGCTGCGTCGGATGAGTGTCACTGAATCTTTGGTTCCTGCGTCCCTCTTCTTTCGAAGTGGGTAAGTTCTATTGTTCTCCCGCTCTTCAGGATGCACAAGGGCCCCGGACAAACTACAAGCGAGTAGTTCGTGCGGGGCCCGGGTGCGGCCGGAGGGGCCGTGGCCTAGCTGAAAACGGGGCTCTCGGTGCGGCTGCGCTTGAGCTCGAAGAAGGACGGGTACGCGGCCAGGGTCACGGTGGCGTCCCAGAGCTTGCCCGCTTCCTCGCCGCGCGGGATGCGGGTGAGGACGGGGCCAAAGAAGGCCGTGCCGTTGAACGCGACGATCGGGGTGCCGACGTCCTGGCCCACCAGTGAGATGCCCGCCTCGTGGCTGGAGCGAAGTTCGGCGTCGAACTCGTCGGACTGCCCGGCGGCAGCGAGCCCGGCAGGCAGGCCGGCCTCGGCCAGCGACTTGGCGATGACCTCGGCGATGTCCTTGTTGCCCTCGTTGTGGATCTTGGTGCCCATGGCGTCGTAGAGCGGCTTGATGTACTCGGCGCCGTGCTGCTGTGCGGCAGCGATGATGACACGGACCGGGGCCCAGGCCTTGGCCATGAACTCCTTGTATTCGGTCGGCAGCTCGTCGCGGCCCTCGTTGAGAACGGCCAGGCTCATCACGTGCCATTCGGTCGTGATGTCCCGGACGTCTTCCACTTCGCAGATCCAGCGCGAGGTTACCCAGGCGAAGGGGCACATGGGGTCGAACCAGAAGTCGGCTTTGTTCGTGACGGTTTCAGGCACAGGGTTCTCCTTTGGGAATCAACGGGGAGCTCGCACCGAGGCCTGCCGGCGGCTGTGGCCACCGACGGCACGGTGCACTGGTTAAGCGCAACAGTCAGGCATAGCGTCGCTGTCGGCAGATTTATTCCGGCGTCCGCGCGCGGGCCCTCAGGTTCAGGCGGACTTACGGCGCTTGACGTCGTGGGCGATCATGGTGGGCGCGGCCTTCTTGGCCACCACATCCTCGGTAATAACCACACTGGCGACGTCGTCCCGGCTCGGCAGGTCGAACATCACCGGCAGCAGGACTTCCTCCATGATGGCGCGGAGGCCACGGGCACCGGTGCCGCGTTCCAGGGCCTGGTCCGCGATCAGGTCCAGCGCCTCGTCCTCGAAGACCAGCTCTACGCCGTCGAGCTGGAACATCTTCTGGTACTGCTTCACGAGGGCGTTCTTGGGTGTGGAGAGGATCTGGATCAGCGCCGGGCGGTCCAGGTTCGAGACCGTGGTGATGACCGGGAGCCGGCCGATGAATTCGGGGATCAGGCCGAACTTCAGCAGGTCCTCGGGCATGACCTCGCCGTAGGAGTCCGCGTTGTTCTTAACCTCGTTGAGCGGGGCACCGAAGCCGATGCCCTTGCGGCCGGACCGCGAACCGATGATCTCCTCGAGGCCGGCGAAGGCGCCGGCCACGATGAAGAGCACGTTGGTGGTATCGATCTGGATGAATTCCTGGTGCGGGTGCTTGCGGCCGCCCTGCGGCGGAACCGAGGCGACCGTGCCCTCAAGGATCTTCAGCAGCGCCTGCTGCACACCCTCGCCGGAGACGTCCCGGGTGATAGATGGGTTCTCGCTCTTGCGCGAAATCTTGTCAATCTCGTCGATGTAGATGATGCCCTGTTCGGCCTTCTTGACGTCGTAGTCGGCGGCCTGGATGAGCTTGAGCAGGATATTCTCAACGTCCTCGCCCACGTAGCCAGCTTCGGTCAGGGCCGTGGCGTCGGCGACGGCGAACGGAACGTTCAGGCGCCGGGCGAGGGTCTGGGCCAGATAGGTCTTGCCGCAGCCGGTGGGGCCGATCAGCAGGATGTTGGACTTGGCGATCTCGACGTCGTCGTGGTGGCCGCCCTCGGCCAGGGCGCCGCTCTTCGGAGCGTGGCCAGCCTGGATCCGTTTGTAGTGGTTGTAGACGGCGACGGCGAGGGACCGCTTGGCGGGCTCCTGGCCGATCACGTATTCCTGCAGGAAATCGAAAATTTCGCGGGGCTTGGGCAGCTCAAAGCTGCCCAGGTCAGCTACTTCGGCGAGTTCTTCTTCAATGATCTCGTTGCAGAGTTCAATGCACTCGTCGCAGATGTAGACGCCGGGCCCGGCAATGAGCTTGCGGACCTGCTTTTGGCTCTTTCCGCAAAAAGAACACTTCAGCAGATCGGTGCTCTCGCCAATCCGAGCCATATGGGAACCCCTTAGTATCTTGCTGCCGGCTGGGTCGTGCTCCTGTGCAGCGCTGCATCCGTTACTGGATCACGGACTGTCCCCGCGGGACGAGAGGCCGTGACATCTTCCACTCTAGGTCACTTTAGCCCTGATGGGTGGAAAGAAGACGCCGGTGCCGCCCATTTCCGTTGAGCGGCACCGGCGTCGTGCGGCAGTTGTGTTGGAACTGCCGTGCTGGCTACTTTGTGATCGCCTGCGGCTTGATCTTGCGGGAATCGAGCACCTGGTCGATCAGCCCGTAGCTCATGGCCTCGGCGGCCGTGAGGATCTTGTCGCGTTCGATGTCGTTGTTGACCTGCTCGGAGGTGCGTCCGGAGTGCTTGGCCAGGGTGTCCTCGAGCCAGGAGCGCATCCGCATGACCTCGGCGGCCTGGATTTCCAGGTCGGAGGCCTGCCCGCCCTGGCCGCCGGAGAGGGCAGGCTGGTGGATCAGCACGCGTGCGTTCGGCAGCGCCAGGCGCTTGCCCGGTGTGCCGGCGGCGAGCAGCACGGCGGCCGCGCTGGCGGCCTGGCCGAGGCAGACCGTCTGGATCTCCGGGCGGATGTACTGCATGGTGTCGTAGATCGCCGTCATGGCGGTGAAGGACCCGCCGGGCGAGTTGATGTAGAGCGTGATGTCGCGGTCCGGGTCGGTGGACTCGAGGACCAGCAGCTGGGCCATCACGTCGTCGGCGGAGGCGTCGTCGACCTGGACACCCAGGAAGATGATGCGGTCCTCGAACAGCTTGGTGTAGGGGTCCTGGCGCTTGAAGCCGTAGGGGGTGCGCTCTTCAAACTGCGGCAGCACGTAGCGGCTGCTCGGCAGGTTCCCGGCAGTCGATCCGAAGTTGTAGTTCATGTTCATTGCTCCTGGAGTCGGTTCTGTCTGCGTGCCGGTTAGTTTTCGCTGCCGGCTTCGGCGTTGGTTCCGCCGCCGCCTGCCACGGACCCGGCGTGCGCCGCGATCTTGTCGAAGAAGCCGTATTCGAGGGCCTCGGTCGCCGTGAACCACTTGTCGCGGTCGTTGTCCTTGAGGATGGTCTCCACGGTCTGCCCGGTCTGCTCGGCCGTCAGTTCGGCCATGACCTTCTTCATGTGCAGGATCAGCTCGGCCTGGATCTTGATGTCCGAGGCGGTGCCGCCGATGCCGCCGGAGGGCTGGTGCATAAGGATGCGGGCATTCGGGGTGGCGTAGCGCTTGCCCTTGGTCCCGGAGGAGAGCAGGAACTGGCCCATCGAGGCGGCCAGGCCGGTGGCGACGGTGACGACGTCGTTCGGGATGAACTGCATCGTGTCGTAGATGGCCATGCCGGCGGTGACGGAGCCGCCCGGTGAGTTGATGTAGAGGTAGATGTCCTTCTCGGGGTTCTCGGCCGAAAGCAGCAGCAGCTGCGAGCAGATCGCGTTGGCGTTCTCGTCGCGGACCTCGGAGCCGAGCCAGATGATGCGCTCTTTCAGCAGGCGGTTGTAAATGTAGTTATCCTGGGCGGCCGGATCGACGGTAGCCATCCGGGGTGCCCCTGCTTGCTGTGACATGTGTACTTACCTCTCGCTGGCGACGGTGACGCCACTTGACGGCATCACTGAACTTTCCTACATGGACACTAACGGTTTTCACGGCCGCTTTGTGCGCAGGCGCAGGGCTGTTCGCTGACGGCGCACGATTGGCCGCGGGGGTTCATTACAGGCTTAAAAAGCCGCACCCCCGGATGGGTGATCCGGGGGTGCGGGCAGCGACTGCGGGAACAGGAAGTATTAGAACTTCACTGCTGCCGGGTCATCGTTCTTGGCGGTGGCTGCTTCCTCGGAGGCAGTCTCCTCAGTGGCGGCTTCCTCGGCGTCGGCTTCGAAGGAAGCCTCTTCGCCGCCGGGGCGGACGAAGTCGCTCAGGTCGATCTTGTTGCCCTCGGTGTCGGTGACCTCGGCCTGGCCCAGGACGACGGCGAGTGCCTTGCGGCGGCGTACCTCGGACACCATCATCGGAACCTGGCCGCTCTGATCGATGATCTGGGCGAACTGGTTCGGGTCCATGCCGTACTGGCTGGCGGTGGTGACGATGTAGTCGATCAGCTCGTTCTGAGTGACGTTGACTTCTTCCTTTTCGGCGATTGCGTCAAGGATGATCTCGTTCTGGAAGGCACGCTCGGTGTTGGCCTTGACCTCGGCGCGGTGCTCCTCGGTGTCGTGCTCGCCTTCACCGTGGGAGTTCTCGGCGCTGAAGTGCTGCTCGAGCTGCTCTTCGACGACGGAGGCCGGAACCGGAACCTCAACGAGCTCAACGAGCTTGTCCAGGACCTTGTCGCGGGCCTCGACGCCCTGCTCAACCGTCTTGGAGTCGGCAGCCTGCTTGGCGAGGTCCTCGCGGAGCTCGGCCAGGGTGTCGAACTCGGAGGCCAGCTGGGCGAAGTCGTCGTTGGCCTCGGGAAGCTCGCGCTCCTTGACGGCCTTGACAACCACCTTCACCTGAGCGGACTCGCCGGCGTGGTCACCGCCCACGAGGGTGGTGTCGAAGATGGCGTCCTCGTCGGCGCTGAGGCCGGTGACGGCTTCGTCGAGGCCTTCGAGCATGGTGCCCGCGCCAACCTGGTAGGACAGGCCGGAAGCGGAGTCCACCTCGGCGCCGTCGATCGAGGCGGTGATGTCGATGGTGAGGAAGTCGCCGTCGGCAGCCGGGCGGTCCACGGACTTGAGCGTGCCGAAGCGGCCGCGCAGTTCGTCGAGGGCCTTGTCGACGTCGGCGTCGGACGACTCGGCGGCCGCAACCTCAACCTTGATGCCGGCGTAGTCCGGGAGTTCGATCTCGGGACGGACGTCAACCTCGGCGTGGAACTTCAGCTCGCCGTCGGTGGCGGACGGGTCCGGCACCTCGGTGATTTCAACCTCGGGACGGCTCAGCGGGCGGATGCCGGTTTCCTGCACGGCAGCCTGGTACCAGCCGTTGAGGCCTTCGTTGATGGCCGTTTCCAGCACGTAGCCGCGGCCGACGCGCTGGTCAATGAGCTTGGAAGGGACTTTGCCCTTGCGGAACCCGGGAACCTGGATCTGGGAAGCAACAGTCTTGTATGCCTCTGCGATGCTGGGCTTCAATTCCTCAAAGGGGACCTCAACATTGAGCTTGACCCGCGTGGGGGTGAGGTTCTCGACAGCGCTCTTCACAGTCTAAGTACTCCTGGTTTTGGGGGATGGGGCTCTGCAACGCCACTTCTAAAGGCATTGCTGCAGAGTCGGGGTGACAGGATTTGAACCTGCGACTTCCTGCTCCCAAAGCAGGCGCTCTAGCCAAGCTGAGCTACACCCCGTAAGTGCACAGAACAGTCTACGGTCATCCTGTGGCGATTTGCACATTTGACACTGGGGGCCTGAATTGGGTTTAGTTGTATCCGGCTTCAACAGCCGACCGGAAGTTTTGCCGAAGTTCCAGCAAACTCCCGGGGACGTAGCTTAATGGTAAAGCCTCAGTCTTCCAAACTGATTACGCGGGTTCGATTCCCGTCGTCCCCTCCGAAATGTGACGAAGAACGGCCCCTCTGCGGAGGGGCTTTTTTCATGCCCGCTGACGATCCGGCGGCGTCGAAGCCCGCCCCGGTCCGCTCAGGCTGACTGGCAGCCCGGGCACCAGTAGAGCTTCCGGGCGGCGTGCTCCGTCAGCGCCACGGCGGTGCCGCAGTCCCGGCAGTCCAGGCCGTGCCGGCGGTAGACGAAGTGCGCGTCCGCCGGGTCCGGCAGGGCACCTGTTTCACCCGTCCCGGCCTTCCCGGTTCCGGTCCAGTAGCGCGGCGGTGTGGTGATGATCCGGCCGTCGCGGACTCCGTCGGACATCATGGCCACAGTGTCGTCCCAGAGCAGCCCGGCGGATTCCGCCGGCAGGGCACTCCCGGGCAGCCAGGGGTCCAGGCGCTGCCGGAACAGCAGTTCGGCGCGGTAGACGTTACCGATGCCGGCAACCACCTTTTGGTCCATCAGTAGCGTCGCCACCGGGGTGCGTTTTTTCGCCAGGGCGGCGATGAACCCGTCCCGGTCGCCCGGAAGGTTCCGCAGCGGGTCAGGACCCAGCCGGGCCGCGACGGCGTCGGCCTCGGCCCGGGTCAGCGTCTCGCAGGTGGTGGCCCCGCGCAGGTCAGCCCAGCCGTGCCCGCCGGCCAGCCGCACCCGCACCGCGCCCACCGGCGCAGGCGGACCGGCATACACGGCGTCCGGACCGGCGTCGCCGCCGTAGATTTCGCGCTCCCCGATCTTCCGGGGCGCGCCGATGCTTGAGGCCCCGCGGAAGCCGGCGTCGCCGCCGAAGTCCCAGGCGCCGTAGAGCCCCAGGTGCACGTGCAGGACCAGTCCGTGCTCAAAGCCCAGGAACAGGTGCTTGCCGTGCGCCACGGATTCGGTGAGGATGTGCCCGTCCAGCAGCGCCGCGCCCTGGGCGAAACGTCCCTGCGGGCTGGTCACCGCCAGCCGTTCCCCCGCGAAAACGTCGGCGAACTGCCGGGCCAGCCGGTGGACCGAATGCCCCTCCGGCACTACTCGACGACCTCGCCGGTGGCCTCGTAGGTGGCGATCTTGCCGATCCGGCGGATGTGGCGCTCGTCGTTGCTGAACGGCTCGGTGAGGAAGGCCTCGATGATCGCCGTGGCCTCGTCCACGCTGTGCTGCCGGCCGCCGACGGCGACGACGTTGGCGTCGTTGTGCTCACGGGCCAGCTTGGCGGTGGAGAGGTTCCAGGCCAGGGCCGCCCGGACGCCCTTGACCTTGTTCGCAGCGATCTGCTCGCCGTTGCCCGAACCGCCCAGCACGATGCCGAGCGCGCGGGTGCCCGCTGCCTGGTCCGCCACGACGGCGCGGGCAGCGTTGATGCAGAAGGATGGGTAGTCATCCAGCGCGTCATAGACCTTGGGCCCGTGGTCCACGACGTCGTAGCCCTGGGCACGGAGGTGGCCCACCAGATGGGCGCTGAGCTCCATGCCGGCGTGGTCGGTGGCGATATGAACGCGCGGAAAATCCGGGGCAGTAGTCACGGGCGGATCCGTTCTCTGGGGCGCCGGTGGACGTCCGGCGCTGCTGGTCTGGGCTGCTACCAGCCTACTAGGGCTCTAGGACGCGGGTGCCCCGCCGTTGCGGCGTGCCCGGGCCGCGACGCGGGAGAGCACCTGCGCCACGTTGTCCGCCGTCGTCGCGCTGCCGCCGCTGACCGCCAGCCGGCGGCCGTCGGAACGGTCCACGACGACGGCGGGCCCGCTGCTGACCAGCATCGCCGTGGTGCCGCCGTGGCTCCGGTAGCCCCAGCCGCCGTAGTCCGCAGCCTTGACCTCTTTGGGGGTGGCCGACTCGATGGCCGCCGCGGGAACATCCACCACCCGCAGGAACCCGGCGGCGAACACCCGCAGCCCGCTCCGGTCAACCCGGATGCGGGCGAAGAGGAACACCGCCGCCAGCAGCGCGGCCGCCACGAGCAACGCCGCCAGCCACGGCACCGCGACGGTCAGCAAGGCCGCGGGAAACAGTGTGGCAATGCCGAGCATCACAAACACCGAGCTGCGGGCATGGACCCAAAGGCTCATGGAGTCCCGGGCCAGCTCGGGGTCCAGCTCACGTTCGAGCGCCTCCCGCACGGCGCGCTCGTCATCGGCGGACCACCGCTCGTCCGCCTTGAAAACGAAGCCCATCACGACTCCGAGGCCCAGCGCCGCGCCGCTGCCCATGGCCAGCACGGCAACGTCCACGCGGGATTCCCGGGCGTCGGCCAGGCCCAGCTGGCCCACCAGCACGGCGGCCAGGACGGTCGTGACGAACAGGCTCACGGTCAGCCCCGTGCCCATCATGAACCGGCGCATCAGCGCCGGTCGGGACAGCGGCGCCGCCTGCAGCAGGACGGCCCAGCCGACCAGGACGATCAGGCCCGCCCCGGCCCCCACCACGGCGCCGAACGGCGCGAAATCCACGGCACCGTCACCGGACCAGCGGACGGCCAGCGGCTCGGGCAGGTCGGCCCGGATCAGCAGCGCGCAAACAATGAACGCGGCCGCCAGCATCAGCGGGAACCCGACGGCGAAGCGCAGGGCCCTGGCGTCCACGGAATCCCGGATCTTTCCCATGGCTCCAACGCTACCCCTCCCGGGGGCACCCGGAGCGACTCGCTGTGACGGGCGCAACTTGCCAACCGACCGCGTTGTGAAAGAATAATTTCACAGTATCGTTTCCACCGTTCCCACCATTCTTGGAGGCACCACTTGCCCGGTATGAACCTCACGCGCGCCGAGGCCCGCGAGCGCGCCGAACTGATCGCCGTCGACTCCTATGACGTCAGCCTCGACCTGACCCGGAGCGAGAAGGTCTTCGGCTCCACCACCGCCGTGAAGTTCACGGCCAAGCCGGGGTCGTCCACCTTCATCGACGCCGTGACGCACACGGTGCACAGTGTCACGCTCAACGGCCGCGAATTGGACCCGGCAGAGGTCTCCGACGGCATCCGGATCCAGCTACCGGACCTGGCCGAAGAGAACGAGCTCCTGGTGGTCGCGGACGCGCCCTACATGAACACCGGCGAGGGCCTGCACCGCTTCGTGGACCCGGTGGACAACGAGGTCTACCTGTACACGCAGTTCGAGGTTCCCGATTCCCGGCGGATGTTCGCCGTCTTCGAGCAGCCCGACCTCAAGGCCAGCTTCAGCTTTACCGTCACTGCGCCCTCGCACTGGGACGTCGTCTCCAACTCCCCCACCCCGGTGCCGGTGGAGACCATTCCCGGCGAGGACGGGGGCGCCCGCTCGGTCTGGGAATTCACCCCGACCCCTCGGCTCTCCTCCTACGTCACCGCCCTGATCGCCGGTCCGTACCAGTCGGTCCGCAGCGAAGTGACGTCCGCCGACGGGAAAGTCACCCCGCTGGGCGTCTTTGCCCGTAAGTCCCTCATGCAGTACCTCGACGCGGACAACATCTTCAACCTCACCCGCCAGGGCTTTGAGTTCTTCGAGGCGCAGTTCGGCTGCCCGTACCCGTTCGAGAAGTACGACCAGCTCTTTGTGCCGGAGTTCAATGCCGGCGCCATGGAGAACGCCGGGGCCGTCACCATCCTGGAAGGGTACGTCTTCCGCAGCAAGGTCACGGACGCCCAGGTGGAGCGCCGCGCCATCACCGTGCTGCACGAGCTGGCCCACATGTGGTTCGGCGACCTGGTCACCATGCGCTGGTGGAACGACCTCTGGCTCAACGAGTCCTTCGCCGAGTACATGTCACACCTCGCCGCCGTCGAAAACACCGCGTTCGACCACGCCTGGACCACTTTCGCCTCGGTGGAGAAGTCCTGGGCCTACCGCCAGGACCAGCTGCCCACCACGCACCCGATCTTCGCCGAGATCAATGACCTGCAGGACGTCGAAGTGAACTTCGACGGCATCACCTACGCCAAGGGTGCCTCGGTGCTGCGGCAGCTGGTGGCCTGGGTGGGCCCGGAGGAGTTCATGGCCGGGGTGCGCGAGTACTTCCGGAAGCACTCCTGGCAGAACACCGAGCTCAGCGACCTGATGGTCGAGCTGGAAAAGGCCAGCGGCCGCGACCTGGACCACTGGGGGCAGCTCTGGCTGGAGACTGCCGGCGTGAACACGCTCAAGCCCGAACTGTCCGTCGGCGAGGACGGCACGATTTCGTCCTTCGCCATCCTGCAGTCCGCCACCGAGGCGCAGCCCACCATCCGCCCGCACCGGCTCGCGGTCGGCTTCTACAACCTCGACGGCGCCGGGAAGCTCGAGCGGGTGCACCGCGAAGAGCTCGATGTCGACGGCGAGCGCACCGAGGTTCCTGCCCTGGCCGGCCTGGCGCAGCCGGACCTGATCCTGCTCAACGACGACGACCTCGCCTACGCCAAGGTCCGGCTGGACCCGAAGTCCCTCGCCACCGCCACGGCACACCTGAAGGACTTCGGCCAGAGCCTCCCCCGCACCCTCGTCTGGGGTTCGGCCTGGGACGCGGCGCGCGACGGCGAAACCCCGGCCCGCGGCTACGTGGACCTTATCCTGGCCAACATCGCCGAGGAGTCCGACTCCTCCGTGATCCTGGTCCAGCTCCGCCAGCTCGCCACCACGCTGAACTTCTACGTCGCCGCCGAGCACAAGGAAGCCACCGCGACCGCCGCCGCGGACCGGCTCTGGGAGCTTGCATCCCGCGTCCCGGCCGGCTCCGACGCGCAGCTGCAGTTCGTGAAGTCCTACGCCCTGCTGGCCCGCAGCGCATCCCAGCTGGACACCGTCGCCGGGCTGCTGGACGGGTCGCGGGAACTGCCCGGGCTTGCCGTGGACCAGGACCTGCGCTGGGAGCTGATCGCCTCCCTCGTGGTCGGCGGCCGGGCCGGCCAGGAGCAGATCGACGCCGAGCTGGGGCACGACAACACCGCCACCGGCCAGAACGCGGCCGCCCTCGCCAAGGCAGCCATCCCGACCGCCGAGGCCAAGGCCGCGGCCTGGGAGTCCATTGTGGTCAAGGGCGAACTGTCCAACGCGCTGCAGGGTTCCGCGGTCGCCGGCTTCACCCGGGTGCTGGATACCGCCCTGCTGGAGCCGTACGCGGAGAAGTACTTCGCGGCCGTGCCGGGCATCGTCAAGGACCGCACGCACGCGCTGGCTCAGCAGATCGTCGTCGGCCTCTACCCGGCGCAGCTGACCACCCAGGAAACCGTGGACCGCACCGACGAGTTCCTCGCCGCGCTGCCGGAAGAGAGCGCGGCGCTGCGCCGGATGATGCTGGAAAACCGCGACGGCGTCGCCCGCGCCCTGCGCGCCCGCGCCGCGGACGTCTAAGCACGGCGGCGGGCTGACCCCCGCGGTTCAGGACCCCGGCCCCGCATGGCGGCGCCGGGGTCCTGGCATTTTCGCGTCGCTAGACTTGGCAGCATGAGCCTCGACGAGCACCACTATGCGCTGACCGTCCGGTGGACCGGGAACCTCGGTGAGGGGACGTCCTCGTACCGCGGCTACTCCCGCGACCACGACGTCGAGATCCCCGGGCTTCCGGTGCTCAAGGGCTCGGCGGACCCGACCTTTCACGGCGACCGGGAGCGGTACAACCCCGAGCAGTTGCTGCTGGCCGCCCTCTCACAGTGCCACATGCTGTCCTTCCTGCATGTCGCCGTCAAGCATGGGGTGGTGGTGACCGGCTACGAGGACCGCGCCGAGGGCGTCATGCGGACCAACCGGGACGGCAGCGGCCAGTTCGAATCGGTCACCCTACGGCCCAGGGTCACGACGGCGGCTCGGGTGGCCGACGAACTGCTGGCGGAGCTCCACCACGGGGCGAACGCCGTGTGCTTCATTGCCAGGAGCGTCAACTTCCCGGTCCGGCACGAGGCCTCGGCAGCCGTGGACCCGGGTGTGGCTGCTCAGGCGGACTGAAACTCCGCCTGAAACTCCTGCAACAGCCGGCGCTCGGCTGCGGGGCTCAGGCCGGCCTTGCGGTCCCGGCCGACTCCGCGGCGGCGTTCATCGGCCAGTGTGTCGCGCAGCGTCTCGGTCCACGGCCGCAAGGTCATCCCCGCGGCCCGCGCCGCGGCGTTGCTGCGGGCCGCGAAGCCGTCATGGCCGGGCGGGAGCCAGAGCGGCAGCGAGTCCGGTCCTGCCCAGTAGTTCGCCCCGCGTGCGGCCAGCCAACCGGGCGGAGCGGGATACACCTCGGCGCCTCCCCCGGCGAGCCGCCTCGATTCTTCAAGGTACGCGGCAAACGGCACCGGCTCGCCGACGGCGTTCAGCGCCCCCGTGACGCCAGCGGCCGCCGCGGCGAGCACCCAGGCGGCCAGGTCCCGGACGTCGATCACCTGCGTGGAGTCGGCGGGAATGTCCGGGGCCAGCACCGGGCCGGCGTCCCGGGCGAAGCGGGCGGGCCAGTAGCCGTAGCGGTCCGAGCCGTCCCCGGGTCCCCCGATCAGCCCGGCACGGCACAGGTGCGCCTTGCCCGCGGCGTGTCCCGCCGTCAAGCGTTCAACCGCCGACTTCGCCTCGCCGTAGGTTTCCGGGGTCGCCTCGGCGCCGGGTGCCAGCGGGGCGAGCACGGCGGCGTCCTCGGCCGCACCCGGGACGGAATGGTCCGCGTAGACCGAGCAGCTGGAAACAATGGTCCAGTGCCGCGCGCTTGCAGCCAGGGCTTCGAGGGCCTCCAGCGCGTACCGGGGGTCCCGGGCTACCTCGACGACGGCGTCCCACTCCCCGGCGTGGACGGCCCCGTCGTAAGCGGGCGGTCCCTGCGCGCGGTCCGCCTGGAGCCAGGTGGCGCCCTCGGGCGGGGCGGACTGTGTGCCGCGGGCCAGGCACATAACCTCGTGGCCGGCGGCCACGGCCTGCCGGGCGATTTCTGCAGAGAGGAAGGCGGAACCGCCGAGGACCAGGATGCGCATGGTGCCACGCTACGGGGCTAATGTTGAAGCTGAACAGAGTCTTATGCGCCCGGCGAACTCGGGCGCGCGAAGGAGCACACCCCGCTGATGTACCGCCTGACCTCCGCCGAGACCATCACGCCGCCGGACATTTCGGCCGTCAACCTGCCGGGCGTCCTGATCAGCATCGGCGTCGGCGTTGCCACCTGGCTGGTGGCATCCTTTGTGATCGCCGGGATCACCAAACGCGTCGCCGCGGGCACCACATTCTTCAAGAAGCCGCACTTCCGCTGGGTGGCACCGGCGCTGCGTGCGCTGGACCACCAGCGGCGCGAGCAACGCGCCAACACCATCGGCTCGCTGCTCAACAGCGTGGTGAGTGTACTCGTCGTCGTCATCACGGTGATCTACGTCCTGCAGAACCTCAACGTGAACATCGCCCCGCTGCTGACCAGCGTCGGCATCCTGGGTGTGGCGATCGGCTTTGGCGCCCAGCAGCTGATCCGCGACTTCCTGGCCGGCATCTTCATCACGATCGAGGACCAGTACGGGATCGGCGACGTCATCGAAACCTCCGAGGTGGTGGGGACGGTGGAATCCATGGGGCTGCGCATCACCCGGGTCCGGGCCGAGGACGGCACCGTCTGGTACCTGCGCAACGGCGAGATCCTGCGGGTGGGCAACCGCTCCCAGGGCAGCTATGTCTCACCCGACAGCCAGCCGGCGGACGACGCCGGAGCCGCACCCCAGCAACAGGCCGGAGAATAAAATGACGATCCCCAGCGCCGGCGAACCCCGCCAGCCGAAGATGCTGATGCAGAACGATCCGTTCAGCCAGCCCGGTTATACGGACAACTTCTATGACGCCGTGGGCGGCCACGAGACCTTTGTGAAGCTGATCGATGTGTTTTACGACGGCGTCGCCACGGATCCGCTGCTGCGCCCGATGTATCCGGAAGAAGACCTCGGCCCAGCCAAGCGCCGCTTCCTGATGTTCCTGGAGCAGTACTGGGGCGGTCCCACCACCTACGGCGAGGAACGCGGCCACCCGCGGCTGCGGATGCGGCACCAGCCGTTCCGGGTCACGCCGGAAGCCAAGGACGCCTGGCTGCACCACATGCGCACGGCCGTGGACGCTCTGGAACTGCCGCCGCTGTACGAGGGCACTCTGTGGGACTACATGGAACGCGCCGCGCTCTCCATGGTCAACAGCCCCTCCGGGGCCTAGCCCTGGCATGGAAAGACCCCGGAGGCACTTGGGGGAATGTCTCCGGGGTCTTTCTGCCTCAATAATACCCGGCAGGGTATCCCTCGGCAAGCGTTCCGCGCGCCGCGTGCCGCCATCCGCTCAGTTTGGTTCAGTAGGGTGAGGCCATGCTGATAATCCGTGAGGAACGTAACGAAGACCGGCCCGCGCTGGCAGCGGCGAGGGCGGCGTGGGCCGGCGAGCAGGACGCCGGGTTGGACGAGGATCCGGACTTCGAGGCGGTCTACAGCGGCTGGATGGATGCCAACCCTCGGAAGTTCTTTGTTGCAGAACAGGACGGCGAGCTCGTCGGGATGCTCAACCTGCTGGTCTTTGAGCGGATGCCGAAGCCCGGGAAACCGTCCTCCTGCTGGGTCTACCTGGGCAACGTCTACGTGGTGCCGGCGCGCCGGAACGCCGGCATCGGAGCGCAGTTGGTGCAGAGGGCGATTGAATTCTCGCAGGGCATCAAGGCCGTGCGGATGGTCCTCTCGCCCTCGCCCGCTTCGCGCTCCTTCTACGCGAGGCTGGGGTTCCGGCCCGCCGCGGAGCTGAACATCCTCCGGTTCTGACTGAGCAGGTTGTCCGCCGTCCGGCGTGCGTCGGGACCGGGCGGTCTTAGAGTCCCGAGCCGGCGCGGACCAGGACGTGTCCGCGGGCGCTGCTGAGCCGGTACCACCGGCCCGCGCGGAAGAGGCTCTGTTCGCCGTCGGCCAGGAAACCGAGGGTCAGCGCGGCGAACGCGGCCCCGGCGGGTAGTCCCCCGGCGTCGGGCAGCGGCCGGCCCCAGACGGTGGCCCGCGCGTTGTTGACGATTAGGGCGCCCGGCTTGTCCGGGATGATGGTGGCGATCTCGGTGATCCCGGCTTCCGCCGCCTGCCGCAGAGCCGCATCCGGCAGGGCACCCAGCGGTTCCCAGCCCGTGCGGGGGGCGCCGACGCCGGCCCACGATTCGGTGACGGTCATCGGTGGTACCGGCAGTTCGACGTCGTCGGCCCCTGCGCGTGCCAGCCGGTCCAGCACGGCAGCGAGCGGGACGGTCACGTCGAGTTCGGCCGGCCGAGCCAGGGCCACGGTCCGCAGCCCCAGGATGGTGGGGGTCGACTCCCCCAGCAGGCGCGGCCGGAGCACGCAGACGTAGGCGGCCAGGACCAGCCCCGACGCGGTCAGCCGGATGGCGCCGTCGTCGACCGCCCGGGCCCGGGTGGCGAAGGTGCGCAGGTCGTCGAGGTCGCGGGGATCGGTGAACTGCAGGGGCTGGGTGAGGACGTCAGACACAATCTCGACTCTACCGGCTGTGCCTCTTTTGAGCGGTGCCGGGGTCCCGTCTAGAGTCAAACCATGACTGAAGCCGAAGCCGGATTGCAGGCGCTGCCCACCGAGGACCCCACCTCCTCGCTCATCCAACTCCTGAACCTCGGCGAGCTGGAGGGCGCCCGGACGGACGAGGACATCTTTATGGGCCCGTCCCAGAAACAGCCGCGGCAGCGTGTGTTTGGCGGCCAGGTCCTGGCGCAGTCCCTAGTGGCCGGGAGCCGGACGGTCCCGGACGGCCGCGGCGTGCACTCCATGCACGGCTACTTCCTCCGGCCGGGCGATGCCAACAAGCCCATCACCTTCGGCGTCCAGCGGCTGCGCGACGGCCGGTCGTTCTCCGCGCGGCGGGTCCACGCGTACCAGGAAGGCATGCCCATCCTGTCGATGATCGCCTCCTTCCAGGACGCGGACGAGGGCATCGAGCACCAGACCGAGATGCCGGCGGGAATCCCGGACCCGGAATCGCTGCCGAGCACGGCCGACCTGCTGGGCAAGTACGACCACCCGGTGGCGCGGCACTGGGCCTATGAGCGGCCCTTCGACATCCGCCACGTGGATCCGGCCCTGTATGTGTCCGCGAAGGGTCCCAAGGAGGCCCGGAACGCCGTGTGGATGCGCACCTTCGGGCCGATGCCCGATGATCCGGAGATGCACCGCGCTGCGCTGGCCTACGCGAGCGACTACACCCTGCTGGAGTCGGTGCTGCGGCGGCACGGGATGAGCTGGATTACCCCGGGCATGTCCGTCGCGAGCCTGGACCACGCCATGTGGTGGCACCGGCCGGTCCGGGTGGACGAGTGGCTGCTCTACGTCCAGGAGTCCCCCAGCGCCCAGGGCGCCCGCGGCCTGGCCACCGGCAAGATCTTCAGCCGCGACGGCCGGCACGTGGCCACGGTGGCCCAGGAAGGCATGATCCGTGTGCCGACGGACTTCAAGAACAAGGTCAAGGGCGCCGTGCAGACCAAGGTGCTGGAGCACCAGATGCGCAAGGCCGACCGCGCCTGAGCGGCACCCACAAAGAAGGCCGGCTCCCCAGCGTGAACTGGGGAGCCGGCCTTCTTTGATGGGCGGTCGCGGGCCCGGCGGGACCTAGTCGCGGGTGAGGCGGCGGTGGGTCACGCGGTGCGGCTTGGCCGCGTCGGGGCCGAGGCGCTCGATCTTGTTCTCCTCGTAGGATTCGAAGTTGCCCTCGAACCAGTACCACTTGGAGGGGTTCTCCTCATCGCCTTCGTAGGCGAGGATGTGGGTGGCCACCCGGTCCAGGAACCAGCGGTCGTGCGAGACCACGACGGCGCAGCCCGGGAACTCGAGCAGGGCGTTTTCCAGGCTGCTGAGGGTTTCGACGTCGAGGTCGTTGGTCGGTTCGTCGAGGAGCAACAGGTTTCCGCCCTGCTTCAGGGTCAGCGCCAGGTTCAGGCGGTTGCGCTCACCGCCGGACAGCACCCCGGCCTTCTTCTGCTGGTCCGGTCCCTTGAAGCCGAACGCGGCGACGTAGGCGCGGGACGGCATTTCGACCTGGCCGACCTGGATGAAATCGAGCCCGTCGGAGACGACCTCCCACAGGGTCTTGTTCGGGTCGATGCCGCCGCGGCTCTGGTCCGCGTAGGAGATCTTGACCGAGTCGCCGATCTTCAGCTCGCCGCCGTCGAGGGGCTCAAGCCCGACGATGGTTTTGAACAGCGTGGTTTTGCCCACGCCGTTGGGGCCGATGACGCCGACGATGCCGTTGCGCGGCAGGGTGAAGGTCAGTCCGTCGATCAGGGTGCGGTCCTCGAAGCCCTTCTGCAGGTTCTTGGCTTCCAGGACGAGGCCGCCCAGGCGCGGCCCCGGCGGAATCTGGATTTCTTCGAAGTCGAGCTTTCGGGTGCGGTCCGCTTCGGCGGCCATTTCCTCGTAGCGGGCGAGGCGGGCCTTGGACTTGGTCTGGCGGCCCTTGGCGTTGGAGCGGACCCACTCGAGTTCCTCAGCCAGGCGCTTGGCCTGCTTGGCGTCCTTCTTGCCCTGGATCTCCAGGCGGGCGCGCTTCTTTTCGAGGTACGTGGAGTAGTTGCCCTCGTACGGGTACAGGTGGCCGCGGTCCACTTCGGCGATCCATTCGGCCACGTGGTCGAGGAAGTACCGGTCGTGGGTGACGGCAAGGACGGCGCCGGGGTAGCTGGAGAGGTGCTGCTCGAGCCAGAGCACGCTCTCGGCGTCGAGGTGGTTGGTGGGCTCGTCAAGGAGCAGCAGGTCCGGCTTCTGGAGCAGGAGCTTGCAGAGCGCGACGCGGCGGCGCTCACCACCGGAGAGCAGCGTGACGTCGGCGTCGGCCGGCGGGCAGCGCAGGGCGTCCATCGCCTGCTCGAGCTGGGAGTCGAGGTCCCAGGCGTCGGCGGCGTCGATGGCTTCCTGGAGCTGGCCCATCTCCTCGAGGAGGGCGTCGTAGTCAGCGTCGGGGCTGGCCATTTCCTCGGAGATCTCGTTGAAACGCTGGATCTTGCCGTAGATCTCGCCGACGCCTTCCTGGACGTTGCCCAGAACGGTCTTCTCCTCGTTCAGCGGCGGCTCCTGCAGCAGGATGCCGACGGTGTAGCCGGGGCTCAGCCGGGCTTCGCCGTTGGAGGGGGTGTCCAGGCCGGCCATGATCTTCAGAATGGTGGACTTACCGGCACCATTCGGGCCAACAACACCAATCTTGGCCCCCGGGAAGAAGGACATGCTCACGTCGTCGAGGATAAGTTTTTCGCCAACGGCCTTACGGGCCTTGGTCATTGTGTAGATAAATTCCGCCATGCCTACAAATCTAGTGGCTAGACCGGGATAACTCACATTCCCGGTACTGCACGCCGGAGCCCTGCACCCGGCGCGCAGTACCGACGCCACGGGCCGATGAGCGCGGCTCAGGCGGCGGCTTCCTTCAGCTCGCCGGTCTCCTCGTCGAACTCCGGCTCGTCATCCTGGCCGTGGTCCGCGGCGTTGTCCCGGTCCGAATCCGGCCCGTGGTCGACGTCGTCCGGCGCGCCGGGCATGACCTCCCCGCGGTTGGCGGCCGGCGTTTCCTGGCCCGGCACCGGGCCGTTGCCGGCGTTCCGGGTGAAGTTTGCGGAGCCCCACATCAGATCATGGCCGACGGACTCGGCGTCGATTTCCGCCACGTGGTAGATACGGCCGTCCTTTTCCCAGCTGCGCATCTTGAGCCGGCCCACGACGATGACCCGCTGGCCCTTCTTGATGCTGCAGCCCATGTTTCCGGCCAACTGGCGGTAGCCCTGGACCGTGAACCAGTTGGTGTTGCCGTCCACCCAGGCGTTGGCCGAGCGGTCGAAGCGCCGGCCGGTGGAGCCGAGCCGAAAGTTGGCCGTGGCGACGCCGCCCGGCGTCGTCGACGTCTTGATCTCCGTGGCCACGAAGCCGCGGACCGTGATGCTGTCATTCATTGCGCTGTCCTGTCTCGAAGAGTCTTGCTGGCCCTTCCAGCTTTACGCCGCGGGCGGGTCAGCGGCAGGGCGCTCCTGCGCTATGTGGACAAACCCGGCACGCAGGAATCTCCGGGCCCCCTGACAGGCGGCACCCACCGGGCACTGTAAACTTCTTGAGGCGTCCCCCGGCAGCAGCCGGACGGCGCGCCACACGCGCCCCAGTAGCTCAGGGGATAGAGCAGCGGCCTTCTAATCCGCCGGTCGGGGGTTCGATTCCCTCCTGGGGCACAAAAGTGCGGCTCTGGCCGCGGATCATCCGCCGGCCAGGGCCGCCTCCCTCCCCCACTTCACGCCACGGGACATCAGCCGGTCAGATCCACTTGTTGTGCCTGAACGTCAGATAGAGCCCCAGCCCCATGACCAGCATCAGACCCAGGGCCATGGGATAGCCGAAGACCCAATCGAGCTCAGGGATCAGTCGGAAGTTCATCCCGTAGATGGACGCGATCAGCGTCGGGGCGAAGAGGATGGCGGCCCAGGATGAGATCCGCTTCGTCTGTTCGTTCTGGGCGATGCTCGATTCCGTTAGGAGCCGCATTTCGTCGTTCTGCCGCTGAGCCACGAGCGCGGCGTTGACCGCGAGCGCGTTCTGCAACAGCGCACGGAACGCCGTGATCCGTTCGCTCAGGCGCAGCACGTGGTCCAGGACGTCCCGGAAGTGGTCCTGCAGTTCCGGTCCGGGCAGCCGGTTGGGGCTGCCCGCCCTGAGCGCCTGGAGTATGCCCGTCAGCGGCGCCGTGGCGCGCTGGAACATGATCACCTGCCGAGAGAGCTCGTAGATCCGGCGGGACACGCCGGGATCGGCGGCGAAGAGCTCGTCCTCGATCTCGTCGACGTCGTTCTCCAGGCCGGCGGCCACCGGCTCGTACTCATCGACCACCTGGTCCAGGATGGCGTACAGCACGGCGTCCGGGCCGAGGGCCAGGAACTCGGGCTCCGCCTCCATCCGCCGGCGGACCCGGGCCAGGTCCGGTGATTCGGCATGGCGGACGGTGACGACAAAATCGGGGCCGGTGAAGACGTGGATCTCCCCGAATTCGACCTTCTCCACCTCATCCAGGTACCGGGCCGGGCGCAGCACCAGGAACAGGGTGTCGCCGTAGTGCTCCAGCTTGGCGCGTTGGTGGCCCGCGAGCGCATCCTCCACCGCCAAATGGTTCAGATCGAATTCCTCGGCCACCGAGCGGAGCTCCGGGGCGTCAGGGCGGTAGAGCCCGATCCAGGCCATCCCCTGGCGTTGCCGCAGCAGGAAGTAGGTCTCGTCCAGGTCATCCGGGTCTGCCGTCCGGACCCCGTTCACGTAGACAGCGTTGTCGACGATTGTCACGGCTGCACCTTCCTTGGCCGAGGCGCCCGCTCGGGGCGGCCCTTTGGCGCTGACGCTATACCGCAGCCCACGCGCTGCCAAGAGCACCCTGCAGCGCATCAGGTCGTTAGTACCCTTAGTGTTGGACTGACACAAGCGGGATACTGGGAATGCCCGCCAGCCCCGCCCGCAACCGAAAGGTACGGCCGCCATGACCCAGACACCCCGCGGATTCGGTCCCCAGGATCCGAACAACGCCCCGAGCACGCCGAACCCTGCGACGGCTGCTACCCCGTCCGGTTCCCGCGAGGAGCGCTATCGGGACGGCGGGCCGGATAGTGGCGCCAGCCGCGCGAACGGCGCTTCGGCCGATGCCGTGGTCGTTTCCCGCCCTGAAGCTCCCCCCGCCTCAGCGTCCGGCCCGACGGCGCCCGCCCCGGAACCCCATCAGGTCACTCGCGCGGGCATGGTCTGGGCAGCCGTCGCCAGCGCACTCGTTGTTTTGATCCTGCTCATCGTTTTCATTTTGCAAAACCAGGTCTACGTCCAGGTGAAGTTCTTTGGCCTCGAAGGCTCGGTACCGCTCGGGATTGCCCTCTTTATCGCCGCGGTCGGCGGCGGAGTGCTGGTCGCCATCGCCGGAGCGGCGCGCATCATCCAGTTGCGGCGAGCTGCGCATCGCCAGCGCGTCCGGGCCGGCCAGTTCCCCAAGACGCGCTGACGACGCCGAGGCAATACAACTAGGGCAGCGTCAGGATCACCGGACCGTCAGCGGTGATAGCGACCGTGTGCTCGCTGTGCGCTGCCCGGCGTCCGTTGGCCGAACGCAGGGTCCACTCGTCCTCGTCGTGGTAGTAGTCGCCCTTGCCGCCGAGGATCAGCATGGGTTCGATCGCGATGACGAGCCCTTCGGTCAGTTTGATGCCCCGGCCGGGACGGCCGTCATTGGGAACCGGCGGCTCCGCGTGCATGGTCCGGCCGATGCCGTGGCCGCCGTGGTCGGCCAGCAGACCGTAGCCGGCCCGGCGGGCCGCGCCGCCGATCGCGTAGGCCAGGTCGCCCATCTTGTTTCCGATCCGCGCCGCCTCGATGCCGCGGGCCAGCGCCTCTTCGGTGGCTGCGATGAGCGCCTGGTCCTCCGGGTCCGCCGTGCCCACGATGAAGCTGATGGCCGCGTCGCCGCACCAGCCCTCGAGGAAGGCGCCGCAGTCCACGCTGAGCAGGTCGCCGTCGGCCAGCCGGTAGTCGTTGGGGATGCCGTGCACCACGGCGTCGTTGACGGACGTGCAGATCACGCCGGGGAACGGCACCGACGCCCAGCGCGGGCGGTAGTTCAGGAACGCGGGGGTGGCCCCTGCCCCGGCGATCGTCTCCGCAGCCAGCTCGTCCAGTTCCTTCAGGGACACGCCGACGGCGGCCGCCTCCCGGACGCGTTCCAGCGTGGTGGCCACAACCCGGCCGGCTTCGCGCATCAGGGCAATCTCGGCGGGGCTCTTGATCATCGACATGCCCTAACTCTAGGGCCGGCGGGTGCGTGGCTAAAGTGGCCCCATGGCTGAACTGATCTCCACCATCCGGTCCCGGCTGCAGGCGGCGGCCGATCCTGTCCGGGCGGCAGGGGCCCAGGCGTACATGAAGTCCGAGATGCCGTCGCTGGGGTGCGCGTCCCGGAGGTCCGGCGGATCGTTAAGGACGCTGCCAAGGAGCTGCCTCCCGGGTCCCTCGGGGCGCTGCAGTCGGCGGTCCTGGCGCTGTGGCGGGGCGCGCGCTGGCGGGAGGAGCGCTACGCGGCCATCGATCTGACCGGCCTTCGGCTGGCCGCCGGCGAGCTCGGCATGCTGCCGCTGTACGAGGAGATCATCCGGACCGGCGCCTGGTGGGATCTGGTGGACGGGGTCTCCCACCGGCTCTGCGAACTGCTGCAGACCCACCGGGAGGACATGTCACCGGTGCTGCTGCGCTGGAGCACGGAACCCGACGTCTGGATCCGGCGGGCCGCCATCACCGCGCAGCTGGGGGCGAAGGCGGCCACCGACCGGACCCTGCTGGCCGGTGTCATCGAGGCCAACTTGGCCGATTCCGAGTTCTTCATCCGGAAGGCGATCGGCTGGGCGCTGCGCGATTTTTCCGCCACCGACCCGGAGTGGGTGCAGGCCTTTGTGCGGCAGCACTGGGATCAGCTCAGCCCGTTGTCGCGGAAGGAAGCGCTGCGGAACCTGCGTGCGGGGCCTAGATGACCGGCCGGGTGGTGACCGGCTCCGCCGGCTTGCTGAAGAGCTGTTTGGTCTTCGGGTCCAGGAAGATCAGGTACAGCGCAAAGAGGAGGGCGATGATGGCCGCGGCATTGCGGGCCAGCGCGAGGGCCAGGCCCAGGTCCTCGGTCTGCAGGTAGGGGAAGACTTCCAGCTGGTCCGAAATGGCGTAGACCATGAAGAAGGACACGATGAAGTACACGGCCTTGACCTGCCAGTCGTCGCGGATGCCGGTGACCGCAAACAGCGGGATGAGCCAGACGACGTACCAGGACTGGATCATCGGTGCCAGGACGACGACGGCGGCAAAGGCCAGGGTCAGGCGGCGCATCAGGCGGTCGAAGTCGCCCCGGAAGATCTGCCAGGCGACGATGCCCAGCGCAAGCAGCTTCCCGGCGTCGTACACCCACTTCGCCATCCCCCAGCCGTCCAGGCTGAAGGCGTTGAAGATCGAGGCGACAATGAGCCCGAGCAGCCCGACCGGCGCGTACCAGATCCAGATGCTGCCCGGGGCGGACAGGCCGTTGATCCAGCCAAAGCCGAACCCGTTGACCAGGCTCATTCCGTACAGCAGCGCCAGGCTGATGCCTGCGGTGAGCGCCCAGAAGACGAATTTGCGCGGCCAGCCGGCGTTCTTGCCCGCCCACAACAGGCCGATGAACGGCAGGAACACGATCGTGATGGGCTTGACCGAGATGGAGAGCGTGACCAGGACCAGGCCAAAGAGCACCCGCTTGGTGGCGCAGTAGTAGAGGCCGGCGAGGGCGAGGCCGATCATCAGGGCGTCGTTGTGCACGCTGGCAATGAAGTTGGTCAGGAACAGCGGGTTGGCGGCGGTCAGCCAGAGGGCGCGGTGCGGGTTGACGCCGTGCAGCTCGGCCAGTTTCGGCACGTAGATCACGCAGAGCACAATGCCGGCCAGGGCCGCGAGCCGGAACAGCATGATGCTGGCCTCGGGGTGGACGTTCGTGGACCAGACCACGAGCTGCTCGATCCAGAGGAATAGCTGCCCGTACGGCACTGGCGCCTCGGTCCACATCTTGTCAGCGCCCAGCTGGAAGTAGTTGGACAGCGCCGAGATGCCGTTCTCGTAGGGGTTGAAGCCCTCCACCATCAGGCGGCCCTGCCCGATGTACGCGTAGACATCGCGGCTGAAGAGCGGGACGGAGAACATCATCGGCAGCCCCCAGGCCGCCACCGCCAGCAGCGTCGCCTTGCGCGCGCCGGCGCCCCAGTGCCGCACGCGCTGCCCCAGCCGGAGCCAGGCACGTACCAGCAGCATTCCGCCGACGGCCAGCAGCACAATGCTCAGTCCGACGCCGACGGCCTCGGTGCGCATCCAGATGAACAGGGGCAGCCGGCGCAGTTCGGAGACCGGGGCGAGCCAGCCGACGCCGAGCGAACCAACCGCCATGAACAGGGAGCCGAGGAATCCGGAGATGATCGGCGAGCTGGCGTAGTCCACATCCGCATCCCCTGCTTTCGGGGTGGTGCGGGAAGTACCGGCAGCCGTTTCCCCCGCCGCAGGTACAGGCGCCGTCATCTCAGGATCGTCCAATCTGTTGTGGGGCTGGTTTGGCCCGCCTTCGGCCCGAAAGGCAGTCAGGGGGCGTGCCGCGATGACGAAAATCTTCGAAGGCCGCGTTCCCAAAATCCTAGCACCGGACCGCTCTGGGGCGCCGGAACGGTAGGCTGGGCGGGTGCCTATATCTAATGAACGCATCGTGTGGATCGACTGCGAAATGACCGGCCTGGACACCAAGAACGACGCCCTGATCGAGGTGGCCGCCCTGGTGACGGACTCGGAGCTCAACATCCTTGGTGACGGCGTCGACGTCGTGATCAAACCCGACGACGCCGCGCTGGCCCAAATGAACGACTTCGTGCGCGACATGCACACCCGTTCCGGGCTGCTGGCCGAACTCCCCCACGGCAAGACGATGGCCGAAGCGCAGGCCGTTGTGCTGGAGTACATCAAGAAGTGGGTGCCGGACCCGAAGAAGGCCCCGCTGGGCGGCAACTCGGTGGGCACCGACCGGGTGTTCCTGGTCCGCGACATGCCGGAACTGGTGGAACACCTGCACTACCGCGTGATCGACGTCAGCACCATCAAGGAGCTGTCCCGGCGTTGGTATGCCCGGGCGTACTTCCAGTCCCCTGCCAAGCTCGGCGGCCACCGGGCCCTGGGCGACATCAAGGATTCCATCGACGAGCTCCGCTATTACCGGGAGGCGGTCTTTGTGCCGGCCCCGGGTCCCGACAGCGCCACGGCGCAGCGGATCGCGAAGTCCGTCATGGCGGCCGCCGCGTCGGCCGCGGAATCGCCAGCCGAAGAGTCAGTGGAAGCACAGGCGGCAGCACCCGCGGAGTAATCTGCACCACGTTTGGGGAAAATTTCCGCGAATTCGGGAAAATTGGCAAAAACACCCCCAAGGAGCAGGTAAGCTATTTGTCGTTGCCTTTCCAGAGCGCCGGTTCGCCGGTAGTCACGGCGGGGAACATGGTGGGCGTAGCTCAGTTGGCAGAGCGCCTGGTTGTGGTCCAGGAGGTCGCGGGTTCAACCCCCGTCGCTCACCCTCACCAAGGACGGCAGAATTGTCCGACCTTGCCAAAGGCCGCACCGGTTATCCGGTGCGGCCTTTGTTGTCTGTCTGACCGTCCACGGAAGGAACCTCATGAAGCGCCAGCTCTTTGAAGAAGACCACGAGATGTTCCGTGGGATGGCAGCGGAGTTCAACACCCGGGCGGTAGCCCCGCACTACGCCCAGTGGGACCAGGAGCACATGATGCCCCGCTCACTGTGGACCGCGGCCGGCGAGCAGGGCCTGCTCGGCCTCGCCGTGCCCGAGGAGTTCGGCGGCATGGGCATGGCGGACTACCGGTTCCGCGCCGTGCTGGACGAGGAATTTGCCCGGAGCAACCACCTCGCCGTCGGCCTCGCGTTCCACCTGCACGATGATCTGGTCCTCCCCCACCTGCTGGCGTACGGTTCCGACGACCTCAAGAGCCGCTGGCTTTCCGGGATGGTTTCCGGTGAAACGGTCACGTCCGTCGCCTGGACCGAGCCGGGAGCGGGGTCTGACCTGCGCGGCATCCGCACCAAGGCCGTGCGCGACGGCGACGACTGGCTGATCACCGGCCAGAAAACGTTCATCGGCAACGGTATTTCCGGCGACGCCTCCCTGGTCCTTGCCCGCACCGACGGCGGCACCGGGCGCGGCGGCCGCGACTCCTTCTCCCTCTTTATGGTGCGCAAGGGCGAGGGCTACACCACGGGCAACCAGCTGGACAAAATGGGCCTGAAGGCATCGGACACCGCGGAACTGTTCTTCGACAACGTCCGCGTCCCGCACGCGGACCTCGTCGGCGAGCCGGGCAAGGGCCTGGAGTACGCGGCCGGTCAGCTCCCCCAGGGACGGCTCGCGATCGCCGTGGCGAGCTCCGCCGTCGTCCGGGCCGTCTACGAGGCGACCGTCAACTACACGAAGGACCGCAACGCCTTCGGTGAGCGGATCATCGATTTCCAGAACACCCGCTTCGAGCTCGCCGACATCCTCACCGAGGTTGAGGTCACCGAATCCTACGTTGATCGGGCCATCCAGGCCTTCAATGTCGGGGAGCTCGACGCCGGCTCCGCAGCCCGCGCGAAATTGTGGGCCTCCGAGCGGGCCAAGTCCGTCACGGACCGGTGCCTGCAGCTGCACGGCGGCTACGGCTACATCCTCGAGTACCCGGTGGCGCAGGCCTTCCTGGCGGCCCGGCTGCTGACCATCTTCGGCGGCACTAACGAAATCATGCGCGACGTCGTCGGCCGCACCATCGCGGACTGACCTTCCCGCCGCCAGCAACCCCGAGCACTAAAGGAACTTTTCCGACATGACAGTCCTACCCATCACGATCTGGGGCGAACCCGTGCTGCACCGCCGGGCCGCCGAGGTTGAGGTCTTCGACGACGAACTGCGCACCCTGATCGCGGACATGTTCGAGACCAACGACGCCGCCAACGGCGTGGGCCTCGCCGCGCCCCAGGTCGGGGTGGGTAAGCGGCTGTTCGTGTACAAGTACGAGAACGACGACGGCGCCCCGCCGTCCGGCGTCGTCGTCAACCCCGTGCTGACCCTCTCCAAGGTCTCCGGCGCGCTGCCGGACCCGGACGAGGAAGAGGAAGGCTGCCTGTCTTTCCCGGGCGGGCAGTACCCGCTCAAACGTGCCGAATGGGCACGGGTGCAGGGCTTCGACGGCGACGGCAAGCCGGTCGAGTTCGAGGCGACAGGCTGGTTCGCCCGGGTGATCCAGCACGAATACGACCACCTCGACGGCAAGCTGTACGTCAACCGGCTGATCGACCGGTACTCCCGCAAGGCAATGAAGCAGGCCAAGAAGAACGGCTGGGGCGTCCCCGGGTTGACCTGGATGCCGGGCGTGGACCCGGATCCGTTCGGCCACTAGGTTCCCCGGCGCCCGGCGGGCATTTTCCTTCGCTCACGCTTCGCCGGGCTTCAGAAGCTGGGCGGCGTGGTCCGGGACGTAGCGGTACAGCTCGCGCGGTGGGCGGGTGTAATTGACGGCGCGCGGCCGTTCCGGCAGGGTCACCGGCTCCGAACGGACTTCGGTGTAGTCGATGCTGGCGAGCAGGTGGGCGATCATGTTGATCCGGGCCCTCCGCTTGTCTTCGGCCTCGACCACAAACCAGGGCGATTCCGCCGTGTCCGTCTGCATGAACATGTCGTCCTTGGCCCGGGAGTAGTCCTCCCAGCGCAGGATCGCTTCCCGGTCCATCGGCGAAAGCTTCCATTGCCGCAGCGGATCCTGCAGCCGGGACCTGAATCGCCGTTCCTGCTCTTCGTGGCTGATCGAGAACCAGTACTTGAACAGAAGGATGCCGTCCTGGATCAGGAGGCGCTCAAACACGGGGCACTGGGCCATAAAGCGCTTGTGTTCCGCGGGGGTGCAGAAGCCCATCACGCGCTCGACGCCGGCTCGGTTATACCAGGAGCGGTCCATCAGCACGATTTCCCCGGCCGCAGGGAGTTGCTCCACGTAGCGCTGGAAGTACCATTCCCCGCGTTGCCGGTCAGTCGGGGCCGGCAACGCCACAATCCGAACCACCCGGGGGTTCAGGTACTCCGTAACCCTCTTAATTGCACTGCCCTTGCCGGCGGCGTCGCGGCCTTCAAAGAGCACCAGCACCCGCGCACCGGTGCTGCGGACCCATTCCTGCAGCGCCACCAGCTCCGCCTGGAGCCGGGCCAGCTCGGCCTCATACACCCCGAGCGGCAGCCGGCCCGGCGCCTCCGGCGAGTCGTTGGCCCCGGACCGGCGGGCCAGGTCCTTCCCCGCGGCCGCTTTCCCGGCGGCCGCCTTGCCGCCGGCGGCTTTGCCGGCGTCTCCCTTGCGATGTGCCATGGCTCCCGCTCCACTCGTGGCCGCGGACATCAGGCCGCGGGTCCTGCCGCGCCCATTCTTGCCCAGCCCCGTGCTCCGGGCTAGGGCCATGGGCCCGGGATCCGGCCGCGTCTCCTATGCTTGGCCTCATGGAAGCATCCCCATCGGCGCAGGTGTTGCCCATCCTCACGGTTACCGTGAATCCGGCCCTGGACATCAGCACCACCACCGAGCTGGTCACCAGCGGCCACAAACTCCGGTGCGGCCCCAGCCGGCTGGATCCGGGCGGCGGCGGCATCAACGTGGCGCGCGTCGTGCAGCGGCTCGGCGGACGCCCTCTGGCCGTCTACACCGCCGGCGGCCCCACGGGCGAGGCGTACCGGCGGCTGATCGAGGCTGAACGCCTGCCCACCCTGGTTGTTCCGATCCAGGGCAGCACCCGCCAGGATTTTACGGTCGACGAGGCCTCCACCGGCAAGCAGTTCCGTTTTGTCCTTCAGGGACCGGAATTGAGTGAGTCCGAGTGGCGCCTGTGCCTAACGCTGGTGGCGGACTCCATCCAGCCCGGCGGCTTCGTGGTGGCCAGCGGAAGCCTTCCGCCCGGGGTGCCGGACGACTTTTACGCGGAGGTGGCCCGGCTGTCCCGGGAACAGAATGCCCGCTGCGTGGTGGATGCCTCCGGGCCGGCCCTGGCCGCCGCACTCTCCGAAGGGGTCTTCCTGATCAAGCCCAGCCGCCGGGAACTCGGGCTGCATTTCGGCACCACCCTGGACAGCGAGCAGAGCGAGCTTGATGCCGCCATGGCCCTGGTGAACGACGGATCCACCGAGCACGTCGCCCTGACCCTCGGCGGCCGGGGCGCAGTTCTCGCGTCCCGGGACGGCACCCTCCGGCTGGCCGTTCCCCAGGTGGAGGTGCGCAGCACCGTCGGCGCCGGCGACAGCTTCCTGGCGGCCTTTGTCCTCCGGCTGGCCCAGGGACGCAGCCTGGCGGAGGCGTTCCGCTCGGCCGTCGCCGCCGGCAGCGCCACCGTCACGACGCGGGCCACCGAACTGTGCCACCGGGCCGACGTCGAACGGCTGGAAGCGGAACTCGCGGCCCAGGACTTCGGGGCGTAGCTGGTCTACCTGACCCAGTGGCGGCCGCGGCTGATCGTCGACGCCGACGGTTTTGAGGGGGTCAACGGCCTTCGCCGGCACCGGATCCCGTTCGCCGCGGTGGATGACATTGAGGTCCGCCACACGGTGGCGCTGACGGCCGGCGGGAAGAAGTACGTCAGCTGGGTGCTGGTCCTCGGGCTCATCCTCGCCGGCCGGTGCCTGGCCAAAGTGCTCCTCTGACGGGCCAACGGACCGGACCCGGGTTGGTGCGCCAGAACCATGCCTAACGGCTAGGGCAGCACTTTGTAGAGGTCGACGACCGTCTCTTCCGGCGGCGACGCGAAGCCGCCCTGGATGCCGGCCTGCATCTTCGGCATCAGAATGCCGTCGCGGAACTTCTCCCAGCTCTCCTTCGAATCGTGGACCGCCATGATGGTCCACCCACCGGCGGACGCGCCTCCGGCGTGAAAAATCTGTCCCTCCGGCAAGCGCCCTTCGCCGGGATGGACCGCCGCGATGGACGCCTCGTATTGTTCCTTGGTTCCGCCCGGGAAAAAGTGCACAACTCCGTAAGCCATTTCTGCTCCTCGAATGGTGGGCCGCACCTGACCATCCCAGTCGTAGACCCGGCGGCGTCGCCTGTCAATGCTCGCGGAGATCGGGCCGGCACCCCTCAGCGCGGCACCACGGCCGGCTGCCCCGGGCAGGCATCAAGGACCCGCTTCATGGCGTCCTTTTCGGCCGCAGTCACCCACAGGCCGTAGGCGGCCTTGACCGAGATCTGCCGGGCGACGTAGTGGCAGCGGAACGCCTTGTTCGGCGGCAGCCAGCTGGCCGCGTCGGACGCGCCCTTGTCCTGGTTGGCCTGGCCGTCCGCGGCGATCAGGTTCAGCGGATCATTGGCCAGGTGCTGGCGCTGCACGGCCGTCAGCTGCTGGGCGCCCTTCTGCCAGGCGTCCCCCAGCGCCACAACGTGGTCGATCTGCACCGCCTTGCTGGACTCGGCCCCCCGCCGGAATTCGATGCTCCGGCCGGTGTAGGGCTCCCGGAACGAACCGGCGCCGATCCGGCAGCGCGAACCCTCGGTGAAGCTGGCCCCGGCCAGGTCGCGGCGGAGAATGTCGTTGCGGGTGTCGCAGCCGTTGCGGTCGACGTCGAGCCAGGCCTGGCCGAAGGCGCTGCGCTCATAATTGTTCCCGGGCGCCCGTCCCTTCACCGGCAGCGTTGCCAGCACCTCGACGGCGCTGCCGCCCGGCACCGGCCGCACCGGGGGGACAGGCTTCATCCAGCCCGGCGCGAGGACGGGAGCCTCGGTGGGGCCGTCCGCCTGCGGCTCCCCCAGGGCAAACTGGCCGGCGGTGAAGAACCAGCCGAGGGCGGCGAGCAGGGTTAGTCCCGCGGCGGCCAGCAGGGCCCACGCCTGGCGGGATCGGCGTCGGGCACGCCGGAAATCGGTCCAGGTCGAGGTCACGGAAGGGCCCTGGCGGGCCGGGAGCGCTGCATCACCACAGCGTAGGACGGAGCACCGACGCCGGACCGGTTGTCCACAGTGTGGAGGACCGGTCCGGCGCCGGGCAGGTTAGCGCTCAGGGGTCATTGTTCCCTGGTGACCCGGCGGAGGTCCTCCTCGGCGAGGGTCAGCAGATCCTCCAGCTGGCGGACGCGTGCGTCGTCGACCTCGCCGGCCTCGCGCTTGGCACGGGCGTCGTCGAGGAGGCGCTTGGCTTCCTTGGCGTTCCGCCGCGCCACATCGAGGGCATGTTCGAGGGTGGTTTCGTGTTCCAGAGCCGGGTTCTGTTCCATGGCTCCATTGTGGTTCCCTTTCCCGGCCGATTCCAGAGATCCGGCCGGGAAGGTCGCCACAGGGGGTTATCCGACCTCGACCGGCAGACCGGCTGCTTCCAGCGTGGCGGCTGCGTCCTTGGCGGGGAACGACGGTGGGTTCACGCCGGCCATTTCCTCCATCACCCGGACCACCTGGCAGCTGTAGCCGAATTCGTTGTCGTACCAGACGTAAAGAACGAGGTTCTTGTCGTTGGAGATGGTGGCGAGGCCGTCGACGATGCCGGCGCGGCGGGAGCCGACGAAGTCGGTGGAGACCACCTCGGGCGAATCGATGTAGTCGATCTGCTTGCGCAGGTCCGAGTGCAGCGACATTTCCCGCAGGTAGTCGTTGACCTCGTCCTTGGTGGTGCCGTTCTCCAGGCTCAGGTTCAAGATGGCCAGCGACACGTCCGGGGTGGGGACGCGGATGGAGCTGCCGGTGAGCTTGCCGAGGAGTTCGGGCAGGGCTTTCGCGACGGCTTTGGCGGCGCCGGTCTCGGTGATGACCATGTTCAGCGCGGCGGAGCGGCCGCGGCGGTCACCCTTGTGGAAGTTGTCGATCAGGTTCTGGTCGTTGGTGAAAGAGTGGACCGTCTCCACATGGCCGTGCACTACGCCGTAGCGGTCGTTGATCGCCTTCAGCACAGGCGTGATGGCGTTGGTGGTGCAGGAGGCGGCCGAGACGATGGTGTCCGAATCGGCGATGGTGCCGTGGTTGATGCCGTGCACGATGTTCTTCAGCTCGCCCTTGCCCGGGGCGGTGAGCAGGACGCGGGAGACACCCTTGCTCTGCAGGTGCTGGGACAGGCCCTCGGCGTCGCGCCAGCGGCCGGTGTTGTCGACGACGAGCGCGTCGTGGATGCCGTAGGCGGTGTAGTCCACCGTGGCCGGGTTGTCCGAGTAGATGACCTGGATCTGGACGCCGTTGGCGGTGATCGTGTCGTTCTCGAGGTCCACCTTGATGGTGCCCTCGAAGGAGCCGTGCACCGAGTCGCGGCGCAGCAGGCTGGCGCGCTTGGCCAGGTCATTGTCCGAACCGCGGCGCACCACGATCGCGCGCAGGCGAAGGCCGTGGCCGCCGCCGGCCTTTTCGATCAGGAGGCGGGCCAGCAGCCGGCCGATGCGGCCAAAGCCGTAAAGCACGACGTCGGTGCTGGTGCGGTCATCGCCGCCACGCTTGCCGACAATTTCGGCGAGTTCCTCGCGCAGGAACTCGTCCAGGCTGACGCCGTCGCCCTCGGCGCGGTACTTCTCGGTGAGGCGGGCGATGTCGATGGCAGCCGCGCCCAACTCCAGCTTGGTGAGCGCGTCCAGCAGCGGCGCGGTCTCTTCGAGGCGCAGTTCTTCCTTGCTCATCCGGCGGGCGAAGCGGTGCGCCTTGAGGATGTTCATGGTGGATTTGTTGATCAAGCTGCGGCCGTGGATGGACGTCACCACGTTGTTCTCACGGTACAGCCGGCCGATCACCGGAATCATGGCCTCGGCGAGCGCCTCCCGGCCCATCCACGTATCAAGACAAGAATCTGACGTCTGGCTCACAGAACTACCTTCCTAGAATCCACCGCACACGTCCTCGTATGCGGAAGTCGGCTGCCGGCGGATGTCCGGAACCTGGCGCTGCGGGAATTCGGTCCAGCCCGCGCACCTTTTTGCTGAGCAAAGAAAAAGCCACCGGTTGCGAACGCAGACCCGGCGGCAGAACTTCTACGTTCGCTATCCATTCTAGGGTGGCCTCCGCTCCCCTACCGGCCGGTACGGGGTGAAATCACTCACACCGGATGTCCGCGGATAGGTGCTGCCCCTGCCCTAGGATGGCCGGATGGGACTCATCGTTGCACTACTCGTCATTTGGCTCATCCTCTCGATCCTGGGCTTCGTCGTGAAGGGCCTGCTCTGGCTGGCCGTGATCGGCCTGGTCCTCTTTGTCGCCACGGCGGCGTGGGGCTGGGTGAAGCGGAAGGCCAAGGCCTGAACCGAAAACTAAGACTTACTAGATAGGGGCTGGCACCATATGGTGCCGGCCCCTTTGTGTGGATGGATGGGTTGACCGATACGCCGGGTTCTGTGCTCCCGCGCTGTTACCGGTGCGGGAGTAGCGGCCATCCATCTACGGACGCCGTTGCCGACGCCCTCCAGCGGCCTACCCGGACACTCGGGCGGGCAGCCCTCAAACGTGTCCTGTCTGGCCTTGCTCCGGGTGGGGTTTACCTAGCCTTCCCGGTCACCCGGGAAGCTGGTGGTCTCTTACACCGCCGTTTCACCCTTACCTGCTCCCCGAACCGTGCGGACACGGCCCTTGGGCAGGCGGTCTATTCTCTGTGGCACTGGCCTGCGGGTTACCCCGAGTGGGCGTTACCCACCACCCTGCCCTGCGGAGCCCGGACGTTCCTCGAGCCACTTGCGTGACGCGCGGCCGCCTGGTCAACCCATCCGTGGTTCATTCTACGGTCTCCCCCGGCAGCCCCGCCCCACCGGCGCCTTTTGGCCCCGCCGGTGGGAGAATGGAAGCAGAAATCCCGCTGAAGGAAGCGATTCGGATGGACATCACCGCCGCCGTCGTTTGGTTGTTGATCATTGCCTTGCTGCTCATCGTGGCGCGGATGTCGATCCGGATAGTACGCCAGTACGAGCAGGGTGTGCTGTTCCGGCTGGGCCGGGTGATCGGGGTCCGGATGCCGGGCCTGCGCTTCATCATTCCGGTCATCGACAGGCTCCACCTCGTCAGCCTGCGGATCGTGACCATGCCGATCCAGTCGCAGGGCATCATCACCCAGGACAACGTCAGTGTCGACATCTCCGCGGTGGCCTACTACCGGGTGATCGACGCCGTGAAGTCGGTCGTGGCGATCGAGAACGTCGCGGCAGCGATCAACCAGATCGCCCAGACCACGCTGCGGAAGGTCGTCGGCCGGCACAGCTTGGACCAGACCCTGTCCGAGACGGAACACATCAACAGCGACATCCGCGAAATCCTCGACGCCCTCACGCTCGAGTGGGGCGTCGAGGTGACCCTCGTGGAGCTCAAGGACATCCAACTGCCCGAAAGCATGAAGCGCGCGATGGCCCGGCAGGCCGAGGCCGAGCGGGAGAAGCGGGCCAAGATCATCGCCGCCGAGGGCGAGTCGATCGCGGCCGCCGCCCTGGGCGAAGCGTCCGACACGATGATGGCGCATCCGCTGGCCCTGCAGCTGCGGAACCTGCAGTCCCTTGTGGAGATCGCCGTGGACAAAAACTCCACCGTCGTCTTCCCGGCCCCGCTGATGAGCACCATCGGCGAGCTGTCGGCCTTCCTGGCGCGTGAGAACCAGGCCGCACAGGCTGCGGCGACCCCAACACGGCCACCGCTGCCGGCGCCGGCCGTGGTGTCCCCGGACTCCGTCCAGAGCCCTGTCCCCGCACCGCCCGCCAAGGTAGCCTGAGCCACGCCCGCGGCTCGGGGCCGCACTTGGCCACCGCCCGGCATTCGCGCCTAAGATCAAGGAATGGATGAGCCGCTGCTTGGCCGCCGGCGGATGCTGGAACTCGGAGCCGGCTTTGTGGGCGCCGCCACGCTGGCAGCCTGCGCCCCCGCAGCGCAAAACTCCGAGGCGAGCGCCGCTGCCCCGGCGGCCGGCCCTGATCGGCCTGGCGCCCAGGCGCCGACGACGTCCACCGCGGCCGTCCCCGGGACCCCGGCCCCGCGGGTGGAAGTCACCTCCGGCAGCTTCGAGACCAAGTTCCGCCCGGACACCTCCACCGGGTGGTCACTGGCCACACCGGTCGTCTCCGGCTACGAACAGGCCACGATGCCCGTCGCGCTCTTCCTGCACGGCACCGGCAGCGACAACCGTTTCCTCTTCGACGGACTGGGCATCCAGGCGGTCCTGCAGCGCTACCTCGTGGACGGCGGAACGCCCTTCGCGGTGGCCTCCGTCGACGGCGGCGACAGCTGGTGGCATCCGCGCACCGACGGCACGGATACGGAGTCCATGCTGCTGGAGGAGTTCATCCCGTTCCTGGCCCGGCAGGGCCTGGACCTCGGCCGGTTAGGGCTCTTCGGCCTCTCCATGGGAGGCTTTGGCGCCCTGTTGCTCGCCTCGCAGGGCAAGATCACCGGGCTGCGGGCCGTCGCCGCCATGAGTCCGGCGGTCTGGAGCGACTACGACGACGGGCTGGAGGGGGCCTTCGACAGCCCGGAGGACTTCGAGGCCAACGACGTGTTTGCGCTGCGGCCCCGGCTCAAGGACCTGCCGAAGCGGATCGATTGCGGCACCGACGATCCGCTGCTGCCCTCGGTCAAGGACTACGTCGCCGGCCTGCCGGGCCACGTCGAGGGCGGCTACCAGCCCGGCGGCCACGAGGAAGCCTACTGGCGGCTGATTCTGCCCACCCTGCTCTCCTTCCTCGGCCGCCAACTCGCCTAGCCCGCCGCCGGTAGGATCGTACGGTGCTGATTCTGCTGCCGCCCTCCGAAGGCAAGACCCCCGCAACCGGCGGCGACGCCGTCGACCCTTCCTCGCTCAGCTTCCCCGGGCTGAACAGCTACCGCGCGAAGGTGCTCGACTCACTCGGCACGGTCAGCGCGCACGAGGATGCGCTGGCGCTGCTGGGCGTCGGCGCCTCGCTGGCGGCCGACGTCGAACGCAACACCCGGCTGCATGCCGAGCCCGCCGCGCCCGCCCACCAGGTGTACTCCGGGGTGCTGTACGACGCCCTGGGCTACCGTTCCTTGACGCCCGGGCAACGGAAGAAGGCGGACGAGTCCGTGCTGGTGATTTCCGCGCTCTGGGGCGCCCTGCGGTTCGGCGACCGGGTGCCGGCGTACCGGCTCTCGATGGGCACGGCACTGCCCGACGTCGGACGTCTGGCCTCGTTCTGGAAACCGCAGCTGACCGAGGCACTTGCCGCCGCCACAGCCGGGGAACTGCTGGTCGATTGCCGCTCCAGCACCTACGCCGCGGCCTGGGCTCCGCCGCCGGCCCAGACCGTGGCTGTCAACGTCTTCACGGAGGTCAAAGGGGTGCGCAAGGTGGTCAGCCACTTCGCCAAACACACCCGCGGGGAGCTGGCCCGGCACCTGCTAAGCCGGCGCGGCAAGGCCCCGCAGACCCCGGCACAGCTGCAACGGGCAGCCGCTGAAAAGTGGCCGGCGGAGCTCATCGAGGGCACGGCCCGTAAGCCGCACACCCTCAACCTCATCCTGCCCGGTTAGGCCCACTCGGCGGAGCGGACCAGGATGCACCCGGAGTCGGGGCAGAAGACGATGTCGTCCTCGGCGGCGGCCTTGATCTCGGCGAGGTCTCCGGGGCTCAGCTGCATGCCGGAACCTTCGGAGGTGCCGTGGAAGAGCCGGGCCGCGCCCACGCCGCGCTTGGCGAGGGTTTTTTCGTAGACGGCGAGCATCCCCGAGTCCAGTCCCTCAGCGAACTCGGCGCGCTGGCCGCGCACGACGGTCAGCTCGGCGGCCACTTCGGCCAGCTGCTCGTCCAGTTCGGCGCGGATGGCGCCGAAGGACCCCTGGATGTCATCCACGATCTGCTGCTGCGTGGCCTGGCGCAGGCGCAGCGAATCGAGCCGTTCCAGGACCTCGAGCTCGACGTCCTCCAGGTCCGAGCGGCGTTTGTTCAGCGAGGCGATGTCGCGCTGGAGGGCCACGAGGTCCTTGGACAGACCGGTGCCGCTGTTGAGCCTGGCCTCGTCGCGTTCGATCCGGGAGGCCACCTGTTCGACGTCGGCCTCGGCGCGCTTGAGCTCGAGTTCGGCGTCGTGCACGGCGACCTTCGCTGCCCCGAGCTCGCCGTTGGCCACGCTGAGGGCGGCCTCCAGGTCGGTGATCCGGGAGTCGCTCTCAAGGCTGCGGCGGCGGTTGGACAGGGACTTGATTTTGGCATCGAGTCCCTGCAATTCGAGCAACTTCAACTGTTCCGCCGGTGCTGCCTTGGCCACTATTTCCTCCGCTTGTTCACTTACCGGCCGGAGCCGGGCACCGTATCGGCGCTCCCCTAGACTCTAGCGCGTAGCGTGCTCCCCGGCCTCGCTAAGCTGACCCGCAGCCACGAACGCCAGGCTCAGCCCGGAGTCAGAATGAAGTCCCACGGGTCGCTGTTGGTGGTGCTGACCCGGATCTCGATGTCGTGCCCCTGGTCGGTCAGCACGTTCCCGAGGGCCTCGGCGGCCGCCGGCAGCCACAACCACTCGCTGGCGAAGTGCGAGACGTCGATCAGGTAGGGCCGGTCGTTCACGGCGGCCTCGCGGGCCTCCGACGCCGGGTGGTGGCGCAGGTCCGCGGTCAGGTAGACGTCCGCGTTGTTCGCGCGGACCTCATTGAGGAGTGAATCACCCGCACCGCCGCACAGGGCCACCCGGCGGACCAGGCCGTCCCGGTCGCCGGAGACCCGGACGCCGCCGGCGACGGAGGGCAAGATGCTGAAAACCTGTGCGGCGAAATCCCCGAGCGTCTGGACCTCGGCGAGGTCACCGACCCGCCCGATCCCCTCTTCGGGCAGTCCGTTGGCGGCCGGAGTCAGCGGCACCACGTCCCGCAGGCCCAGCGCGTCGGCCAGCACGTCGGAGACACCGCCGACGGCGGAATCACCGTTGGTGTGGACGGTCAGCAGGGCGGTCCCGGACTCAATCAGCCGGTGCACGGCCTTGCCCTTGGGAGTGTTGGCCGCCACCGAGGTGACGCCCTTGAGCAACAGGGGGTGGTGCGTGATGAGCAGTTGGGCGCCCCAGGCGACGGCTTCCTCAATGACTTCGAGAGTGGGGTCGACGGCGAAGAGGATCCTGCTCACCTCGGCGGAAGGGTGCCCGGCCACGAGGCCCACCTCGTCCCAGTCTTCCGCCAGCGATTCGGGCCAGAGCTCCTCGACGGCCAGCAGGATCATGCCCAGCGTGGCGGCCCCGCCGGTATTTGCGGCGGACTGCGCGTCGGCGGCCTGCGCTGAAACGTCGGTGTTCTCAGGTTCCATACCCTCATTTTTACCCTATCGGCGGCGCCGGCCGCCGCGCCGGGCGTCCGGCCTGCCGGGCTCGGGAATGATCCGGGCCCCTTGTCCATTGAACAGGGCATGAGAACTTTCGTGCTCGGCGGGGGCTGCTTCTGGTGCCTCGACGCTGTCTATCAGAAGACCAAGGGTGTCAGCTCGGTTGTTTCGGGCTACACCGGTGGCCATGACCGCAACCCCGATTACTACTCCGTGTGCTCCGGGACCACCGGCCACGCCGAGGTGGTGGCGGTGACCTTCGACGAGGACGTGATCCCGGCCGAGGTCATCCTGGACATGTTCTTCGCCCTGCACGACCCCACCACGCTGAACCGGCAGGGTTACGACGTCGGCACCCAGTACCGGTCCTCGATGTTCTATGAGACAACCGAGGAGAAGATCCTGTTCGAAGAGGCCATCGAACGGAACCAGGAGCTGTGGGCGGACCCGATCGTCACCGAGGTGAGCCGGCTGCCCCGCTTCCATGTGGCCGAGGATTTCCACCAGAACTACTACGCGAAATATCCCGAGCAGGGCTACTGCCAGGTGATCATCAACCCGAAGCTCGCGAAGGCCAGGAAATATTACTCTGCATGGCTTAATGCTTAGCTAGGGCTTAATCGCCATCGTTAGGCTGACCTTAGAATTCCCTCTTCACAGATAGGCACATATACCCATGGCACGGATCTATGACGATGTTACCCAGCTGGTTGGCGGCACCCCGCTGGTCCGCCTCAACCGGCTGAGCGAAGGCCTGGACGCCACGGTGGCGGTCAAGCTGGAGTTCTACAACCCGGCCAACAGCGTCAAGGACCGGATCGGTGTCGCCATCATCGACGCGGCGGAGAAGTCCGGCGCACTGAAGCCCGGCGGCACCATCGTGGAGGGAACCTCCGGCAACACGGGCATCGCGCTGGCCATGGTCGGTGCTGCCCGCGGCTACAAGGTCATCCTCACCATGCCGGAGACCATGTCAACGGAACGCCGCGTCATGCTCCGGGCCTACGGTGCCGAGATCGTGCTGACCCCCGGGTCCGAGGGCATGCGCGGAGCGGTGGAGAAGGCCCAGGAGATCGTGGCCAACACGGAGAACTCCATCTGGGCCCAGCAGTTCGCCAACGAGGCCAACCCCGAGGTCCACCGCCGGACCACGGCAGAGGAAGTCTGGTCGGACACCGACGGCAAGGTGGACATCTTCGTCGCCGGCGTCGGCACCGGCGGAACCGTCACCGGCGTCGGGCAGGTCCTCAAGGAACGCAAGCCGGACGTGCAGATCGTCGCCGTCGAGCCCAAAGACTCCCCCATCCTCAACGGCGGCGCCCCGGGCCCGCACAAGATCCAGGGCCTCGGCGCCAACTTCGTCCCAGACATCCTGGACACAAACGTCTACGACGAGGTCATCGACGCCAGTCTGGAGGACTCGGTCCGCGTGGCCCGCGACCTCGGCGTCAAGGAGGGCATCCTCGGCGGCATCTCCTCCGGCGCGATCGTCTGGGCGGCCCTGGAGCTCGCCAAGCGTCCGGAGAACGCCGGTAAACTGATTGTTGCCGTTGTCTGCGATTTCGGGGAGCGCTACATTTCCACCGTGCTGTACGACGACATCCGCGGCTGATTCCGGCCGTGACCAAGAATTCGTAGAAAGGTCTTTGTGAGCTTCTTCGCAAGACTGAAGGAAGACCTCGACGCCGCCCGGTCCCACGACCCGGCGGCGCGGGGTTCTTTCGAAAACTTCTTTGCCTATTCCGGCCTGCACGCGATCTGGGCGCACCGCCTGACGCACCGGCTTTGGCAGAACCCGTCGCTGCGTTTTCCGGCGCGGCTTATTTCGCAGCTGGCACGTTTCCTGACCGGCATCGAGATCCACCCCGGTGCCACCATCGGCCGCCGCTTCTTCATCGACCATGGCATGGGCGTCGTTATCGGCGAGACCGCCGAAATCGGCGAGGACGTCATGATCTACCACGGCGTCACCCTCGGCGGCCGCTCGCTCGCCAAGATCAAGCGGCACCCCACAATCGAGGACCGCGTGGTGATCGGCGCCGGCGCGAAGGTCCTTGGGCCCATCACGATCGGGCGGGACAGCGCCATCGGCGCCAACGCCGTGGTGGTCAAGGACGCCCCGGCCGAATCAATCCTGACCGGCGTGCCGGCCACCTGGCGGCACCGCGACGCGCAGCGCGAAACCAAGCCCGCCGTCGACCCGGCCGAATACCTGATCGAGTACCGGATCTAAGGGTTCCGCGGCGCCCCGGCCCCGGGTCTTCAAGCACATCCACCTTCCGCACGAATTTGGAGGCACCTTGAAGCTCTTGCTCACCTCAGGCGGCGTCACGAACCCGAGCATCCACGCTGCCCTCGTACAGCTTCTTGGCAAGCCTCCCGCCGAATGCCACGCCCTGGTGGTCCCGACCGCCCAGTGGGGTCACCCGATGTGCGGGCCCGCCTCGGTGCGCGGCCTCGTCGCCGCGGAGCCCAGGTGGCAGCACTTCTCCGGCCTGGGCTGGGCCTCGCTCGGGGTCCTCGAGCTCACCGCCCTTCCCTCCATCGGAGCGGAGCGATGGATCCCCTGGGTCCGGGACGCCGACGTGCTCCTGGTCGACGGCGGCGACGCGACTTACCTGTGCCACTGGATGCGGGAGTCCGGGCTGGCCGATCTGCTGCCTTCGCTGCGCGACACGGTGTGGGTGGGAGTGAGCGCCGGAAGCATGGTGATGACACCCCGGATCGGGGCCTCCTTCGTCGCCTGGCCAAATGCCGCGGACGACCGCACGCTGGGCGTCGTCGGCTTCTCAATCTTCCCGCACCTGGACGCTTTCCCGGGGAACAGCCAGGCCGCCGCAGAGCGTTGGGCCGCCGACCTCGGCGCCCCGGCCTACGCCATCGACGAGCAGACGGCCATCACCGTGGTCAACGGCGCCGTCGAGGTGGTCTCCGAAGGACGATGGACGAAGTTCGGGTCGGAGCCGGTGCCGGTCCCCCGCTAGCCGGGGAATCGTTTGTAGAAGGTACGGCAGCGGCCGGCGCCCCCGGAGTCTCGGGAAGCGCCGGCCGCCGGGCCGGAAACGGCGTGGACTAGTGCGTGTCCACCGCAGCGATCTCGGACTTGTCCTCGCCCCACAAGGTGTGGAAGGTGCCCTCCGTGTCGATCCGGCCATAGGTGTGTGCACCGAAGAGGTCGCGCTGGCCCTGGATCACGGCGGCCGGGAGGCGCTTGCGGCGCAGCCCGTCGTAGTACGCCAGCGAGGAGGAGAACACCGGCACCGGAATGCCCAGCTGCACGGCGGTGGCCACCACCCGGCGCCAGGCCGGGAGGACCTCGGCGATCGCCTTGGTGAACGCCGGGGCGAACAGCAGGTTGGCCGGCTTTTCCTGGGCGGCGTAGGCCTTGGTGATTTCCTTGAGCAGCTCGGCGCGGATGATGCAGCCGCCGCGCCACAGCGAGGCGATCTCGTCCAGCTTGAGATCCCAGGCGTATTCCTTGGCGGCGGAGGTGAGCATGTCCAGCCCCTGGGCGTAGGAGACCAGCTTGGAAGCATACAGCGCCTGCCGGACGTCCTCGACGAAGGTCTCGGGCACCTCGACGGCGGCCTCGCCGCCGGCGAGCAGTTCCTGGGCCAGCTTGCGCTGCTCCGCCTGGGAGGACAGGGCACGGGCGAAGACCGATTCGGCGATGCCCGACGTCGGGGAGCCAAGCTCCAGGGCGGAGATAACCGTCCAGCGGCCGGTGCCCTTCTGCCCGGCGGCGTCCACAACGACGTCGACGAACGGCTTGCCGGACTTGGCGTCAACGTGGCCGAGGACCTCGGCGGAAATTTCGATCAGGAACGAAGCAAGCTCGCCCTTGTTCCACTCTGCGAAGATCTTGGACTGCTCGGCCGGTTCGATCCCGGCGCCGGAGCGCAGCAGGTCGAAGGCCTCGCCGATGACCTGCATGTCGGCGTACTCGATGCCGTTGTGGACCATCTTCACGAAGTGGCCGGCGCCGTCGGTGCCGATCCAGGCGCAGCAGGGCTGGCCGTCGACGTGGGCGGCGATCTTCTCCAGCAGCGGGCCGAGGGCCTCGTAGGACTCCTTGGAGCCGCCGGGCATGATCGACGGGCCGTTGAGGGCGCCTTCCTCGCCGCCGGAGACGCCGATGCCAACGAAGTGGAGGTCCTTTTTGGCGAGGGCGGCCTCGCGGCGGCGGGTGTCCTCGTAGTGCGAGTTGCCGGCGTCAATGATGATGTCGCCCGGTTCCAGCAGCGGCTCGAGCTGCTCGATCACGGAGTCCACCGGTTTGCCGGCCTTGACCATGATCAGCACGCGGCGCGGCTTCTCCAGCGAGTCAACGAGTTCCTGAAGCGTTTCGGTGCGGACAAAGTCGCCGTCGTGGCCGTGCTTTTCGAGGAGCGCGTCGGTTTTTTCCACGGACCGGTTGTGCAGGGCAACGGTGAAGCCGTTACGGGCCAGGTTCCGGGCCAGGTTGGCCCCCATCACCGCGAGGCCGGTGACACCGATGTGTGCTGACATCAAAAACTCCAATTCATTCTGTGCATCGAGTGCAGTTCGTCCCGCACATGCTGCGGAACACGCTTCCTGGGACCAATGGCTGTCAATAAACCATATGTATTTCTGCGGACCGCTTGAAAGCAGTGCCCACGTGGCGGAATACGGCGCGTCACAAACAGTCTATGTTTTTCCGCGGCCACAGCGCCTTCCGCCGCCGGGACTGGGACCTGCGCCACTATGCTTACGTTTATGTCAACCAGCCTCCATCACCGCGCCATCGAGCATCTGGGGGCGCGGATTGTCACCGGCGAGCTCCCCGCCGGCCACGTCATGCTGGCCGAGCACCTCGAGGACGAGCTGAAAGTCTCCCGCTCGGTTGTCCGCGAGGCCGTGCGCGTGCTGCAGTCCCTGGGCCTGGTGGAGACCATCAAACGCGTCGGCATCCGGGTGCTGCCAGCCAGCCGCTGGAACCCCTTCGACCCGCTCGTGATCCGCTGGCGCCTGGCCGGCGAGGGCCGCGGCGCCCAACTGCGGTCGCTGGCGGAACTACGCACCGCCGTCGAACCTGTTGCGGCCGAACTGGCGGCCGCCAACGCCCCGGACGAACTCCGCAGCGAGCTGGTGGAAATCTCGCACGCCATGCGGGAGGCCGGGGTGGCCGGCGATGTGCCCCGCTTCCTGGACCTGGACATCCGCTTCCATTCCCTGCTCCTGACCGGCTCCGGGAATGAGATGTTCGCCAACATGGTGGGCCAGGTGGCCGAGACCCTGACCGGCCGCACCGTCCACGGCCTGATGCCGGACCACCCGCGGACCACGGCGCTGCAGTGGCATGTGGACGTGGCGGAGGCGATCGCTGCCGGCGACGGCAAGGCCGCCCGCGAAGCCTCGGACAAGATCATGCGCGAGACGATCGCCGACATGGAACCGAGCTGGCGGGACCAGCCCCGGGTGTTCGTGCCGGTCCAGCCCCGATAGGCCGACAATCCGGGCCGGACCTGGCTGTAATTAGTCCTGTATGTGGCGTAATTCAACCGCTAGGCGTTTCACATTTGGACGCATCCACGGTATATTTTCTACAAGCCTTCCACCGCGGCATCCCCCAATAGTCGCGGTGGAAGGCTTTTCCATTGCCTGCGCCCTGCCCCGTTCGCCAGGGTTGCCAGCCGCCGCTCAGGCGGCGTCCGCCACCGCCTCCCGGAGCCTCCAGCCACCGCCGAGGCCGTCCCGGATAATTTCCATGGTGGTCAGCGCCGACCCGCCGTTCCGGCCCAGCCTCGCCTGGACCTGCCACACCTCGACATCCACCCGGCTCAGGCCCTTCGGCATCCGGCGCTCCGCCTCCCACCAGCTCACCCGCTCGAACCAGCGCACCGGTTCGGCCCCGATCAGCCATTCGCGGCCGCCGCGGACCACCGCCACCGGGCGCCCGTCCGGCCCGGTCTTCACCATCACATGTTCCATGCCAGCGACGGTACGGCCGGGCACCGACATTTTCACGGCGACCGGTACCGAAGCGTCTAGGCAGCAAAAAACCCCGCCGCGGCCGGCCATCTGGCCTGCTGCGGCGGGGTTTTCCCTGGTGGGTCCTACCGGGATCGAACCGATGACATCCACGGTGTAAACGTGGCGCTCTACCAGCTGAGCTAAAGACCCAAGGTGTCGGTTCCGCACTTCAATGCGTCAACCAACGAACAATGACTCTACCGGAACCGGCCAGGGAAATGCCAATCGGCGCCGCCCCGCCGGGCCGGCGTCAGAGGGCCGGAAGTTCCTCAGCCAGCCAGGTCAAGGCCTCGCTCACGCCGGCCTCCAGCTTGATGGTGGCCAGGTCATCGCCGCGGGTCTGGCCCCGGTTGACGATCACCACGGCTTTGCCCTGCTTCGCCGCGTGCCGGACGAACCGCAGCCCGCTCATCACGGTCAGGGACGACCCCGCCACCAGCAGGGCCCCGGCCTCGTCCACCATGGCGTAGGAGCGCTCCACCCGGTCCTTGGGGACGTTCTCGCCGAAGTAGACAAAGTCCGGTTTCAGCGTGCCGCCGCAGGCCGGGCAGTTCGCAACGACAAAACCCGCGATTAGCTCCGCGTCCTCCACGGTGGCGTCGGCGTCGGGAGCCATCTCAACGACCCCGGCGGCGAGGGCGTCGGTGAGGAAGCCGGGGTTGAGTTCCTCCAGGACCCCGGCTAGCAGCGACCGGCTGTAGCGGCGCTGGCAGCCCAGGCAGGCAACCCGGTCGAAGCGGCCGTGCAGGTCCACCACGTTGACGCTTCCGGCGTCCTCATGCAGCCGGTCCACGTTTTGGGTGATCAGGCCGGTGAGGAGTCCGCGGTGTTCCAGCCGGGCGGCGGCGAGGTGGCCGGCGTTGGGGTCGGCCCGGCGCAGATGCGACCAGCCGATATGGTTCCGTGCCCAGTAGCGCCGGCGGTTCTCGGCAGCGCCAACGAACTCCTGGTAGGTCATCGGCGCCCGCGGAGCGGCGCCGGGACCCCGGTAGTCCGGAATGCCGGAATCCGTGCTCAGCCCCGCGCCGGTCAACAGTGCGAACCTCTGACCTGCGAGGACGTCATGGATTTCCGCGAGGATTTCCAGCTCGCTGCGCGCGGGTTCGGCGGCGGCGACCGGCGGCAGGCTGGCGAAGCCAGTCATGCCCACGCCGGGCCGTCGTTGCCTCATCGCGCAAGTCCCCGCCGTCAGTTCCCCGTGAGTCCTGCCAGCGCGGCGCGGTATTCGGCGAAGTCCCGGGCCTGGCCGCGGGGGTTCACAACGACATAGCGGACGATGCCGTCGGCGTCGATGATGAACGTGCCACGCCTGGCCATGCCGCTTTCCTGATCAAAAACGCCGTACTGCTCCGCGACGGCCCCGTGCGGCCAGAAGTCCGCGAGCAGGTCGAAGGTGTAGCCTTCCCGCTCCGCGTAGGCGCGCTGGGCAAACTTGCTGTCCACCGACACCCCGAGCACAGCGGCGTCGGCGTCTTCGAAGAGCGCCAGGTTGTCGCGGATTTCGCAGAGTTCGCCCGTGCAGATGCCGGAGAAGGCAAACGGGAAGAACACCAGGACCACGGCGCGTCCGCGCAGTTCCGAAAGCCGGACGGGTTCGCCGAACTGGTTGACCAGCTCAAAGTCAGGGGCGGGCACGCCGACGGCCGGCACGGCCGTGGATGAAGCCGCCGCTGCGGGGGCCGGTTGGCTCACTTGTTCTTCCGCGTGACCAGGCGGGTGGCGCTCCAGTCTTTGGAAACGCCGGCAGAGGTGGTGTAATGCAGCCCTGCGGTGGGGGCCGCGTCCTGGATGTCCGCCGGGGAGACGTAGCCGACGCGTCCTGACTTGGGCGTCAGTACCCAGACCACACCGCCCTCGGTGAGGGTGGTCCGCGAGCCGACCAAGGTGTCCACGAGGTCCCCGTCGTCGGAGCGCCACCAGAGGATCACGGCGTCGACAACCTCATGGTCGTCCTCGTCGAAGAGTTCCGAACCGGTAAGGTCCTCGATGTCGTCACGCAAGTCGAAGTCGACGTCGTCGTCATAACCGAATTCCTGAATCAGATCTCCGTTTTTGAAACCCAATTTTTCCGCCACATTCACCGAAGTGGCGGCGTCGGCCTCGCTCACGTGTTGCTCCTATGCTGTTTGTTCGTTTGCTGGTGATACGTACAGGGATACTGCTCAGTGATTCCAGTGGTGCTAGTGATTTCCATTACTACAAGCCAACACCCTTTGGGCCTTTGCTTCAAGCTGCAGGGGCCGCGATCCGCCATATTCTGCGTCACACCGGCCGTTCCGGGGGCCCCGGGGAGGGTCCGCGTCACAGAACCAGTATGCCCGTGAAATACGGCGGCGGCCCCATGGGACAGCTACGCATCCGCGGACGCACACGGCTAGAGTGGCTGATGACGACTATGCCTGCGCGGGCGAACGCCCGCTACGACACGCAGGCATGGTTGTGATTGGACCTAGCCCGGCGTACAGGACCGGGCTGTTGTTACCGATATGTCGCACACGTCGCGTTCACGCCAGGCAGTTACCCTGCCGGAGCTGAGGGTGCCGATGAATGCGCTCAAAGAGAGGTTGGACGTGGCTGCAGGAGAAGATACCTCCCATATCCTCAGCGGGTTGACTAACCAGCTGCCTGATCGTGATCCGGAAGAGACCGCCGAATGGCTGGAGTCCCTGGACACCCTGATTCAGGAACAGGGCACCGAGCGTGCCCAGTACATCATGCGGAGCCTGCTCCAGCGGGCCGGCGCCCAGAGCGTGGGCGTGCCGATGGTGACCACCACCGACTACGTCAACACCATCCCGGTGGACCAGGAAGCGCCGTTCCCGGGCGACGAGGAGATTGAACGCAAGTACCGCGCGTGGCTGCGTTGGAACGCCGCCGTTATGGTGCACCGCTCGCAACGCCCCGACATCGGCGTCGGCGGGCACATCTCCACCTACGCGGGCGCCGCGACCCTCTACGAGGTCGGATTCAACCACTTCTTCCGCGGCAAGGACCACCCCGGCGGCGGAGACCAGATCTTCTTCCAGGGCCACGCCTCCCCCGGCATGTACGCCCGCGCCTTTATGGAAGGCCGGCTGACCGAGGAGGACCTGGACGGCTTCCGCCAGGAGAAGTCCAAGGAGGGCCACGCCCTTTCCAGCTACCCGCACCCGCGCCTCATGCCGGAGTTCTGGGAGTTCCCCACCGTGTCGATGGGCATCGGCCCGATGAACGCCATCTACCAGGCGCAGTCGAACCGTTACCTGCACAACCGCGGCCTCAAGGACACCTCCGACCAGCAGGTCTGGGCGTTCCTGGGCGACGGCGAAATGGACGAGCCGGAGTCCCGCGGCCTGCTCCAGCTCGCCGCGAACGACAAGCTGGACAACCTTAACTTCGTCATCAACTGCAACCTGCAGCGCCTCGACGGCCCGGTCCGCGGCAACGGCAAGATCATGCAGGAGCTCGAAGCGTTCTTCCGCGGCGCCGGCTGGAACGTCATCAAGGTCGTCTGGGGCCGCGAGTGGGACAACCTGCTCGCCAAGGACGAAGACGGATCGCTCGTGAAGATCATGAACGAGACGGTCGACGGCGACTACCAGACCTACAAGGCCGAATCCGGCGGGTTCGTCCGCGAGCACTTCTTCGGCAAAACCCCGCAGACCAAGGACATGGTCGCGGACATGACGGACCAGGAAATCTGGAACCTCAAGCGCGGCGGCCACGACTACAACAAGGTCTACGCCGCGTACAAGGCCGCCACCGAGTTCAAGGGCAAGCCCACGGTCATCCTGGCCCACACGGTCAAGGGCTACGGCCTGGGCACCCACTTCGAGGGCCGCAACGCGACCCACCAGATGAAGAAGCTCACGCTGGCGGACCTCAAGGCCTTCCGCGACCACCTGCGCATCCCGATCACGGACGAACAGCTCGAGGCCGACCCGTACCAGCCGCCGTACTACCACCCCGGCGCCGACGCCCCGGAGATCCAGTACCTGATGGAACGCCGCCGCGCCCTCGGCGGGTTCGTCCCGGAACGCCGCTCCAAGCACACCGACGTCACCCTGCCGGGCGACAAGGCGTACGAGGTCGCCAACCGCGGATCCGGCAAGCAGCAGGCCGCCACCACCATGGCGTTCGTCCGGCTCCTCAAGGACCTGATGCGGGACAAGGACTTCGGCACCCGGATCGTGCCGATCATCCCCGATGAGGCACGCACCTTCGGCATGGACGCGTTCTTCCCGACGGCGAAGATCTACAACCCCAACGGCCAGAACTACCTGTCCGTGGACCGCGACCTGGTCCTGGCGTACAAGGAATCCATCGCCGGCCAGATTGTGCACGCGGGCATCAACGAGGCCGGTTCGGTTGCCGCCTTCACCGCCGCGGGCACCTCCTACGCCACGCACGGCGAACCGCTGATCCCGATCTACGTCTTCTACTCGATGTTCGGCTTCCAGCGCACCGGCGACTCCTTCTGGGCCGCCGCCGACCAGATGACCCGCGGGTTCATCATTGGCGCGACCGCCGGACGGACCACGCTCACCGGCGAAGGCCTGCAGCACGCCGACGGCCACTCCCCGATCCTGGCCTCGACCAACCCGGCCGTCGTCACCTACGACCCGGCCTACGGTTACGAGATCGGCGTCATCATGCGCGACGGGCTCAACCGGATGTACGGTCCCGGGCCCGCGGACAACGACCCGTCGCGGAACGTGATGTACTACATCACGGTCTACAACGAGCCGATCGTCCAGCCGCCGGCACCGGCCGAGCTCGACGCCGAGGGCATCATCAAGGGCATCTACCTGCTGGCGCCGGCCAAGATCGACGGCCCACGCACGCAGATCCTCGCCTCCGGCGTGTCCGTGCCGTGGGCCCTGGAGGCCCAGCGGATCCTCGCCGACGACTGGGGTGTCTCCGCCGATGTCTGGTCCGTGACCTCCTGGACCGAACTGCGCCGCGACGCCATGGCCGCCGAGGAAGAGGCCTTCCTGAACCCTGGCCAGCCGGCCCGCGTCCCGTTCGTCACCGAGCAGCTCGCGGGGGCCACCGGACCGATCGTGGCGGTCTCGGACTACATGAAGGCCGTCCCGGACCAGATCCGGCAGTTCATCCCGAACGAGTTCGCCTCGCTCGGCGCCGACGGCTTCGGCTTCTCCGACACCCGCGCCGCAGCGCGCCGCTTCTTCAAGAACGACACCCACTCGATTGTGGTCCGTTCGCTGCAGATGCTGGCCCGCCGCGGCGAGGTCGACGCCCAGGCTCCGGCCCAGGCCATCGAGAAATACCGCCTGCTCAACGTCAACGCCGGCACCACCGGCAACGCGGGCGGCGACTCCTAGAGCCGGCCGAACAGCGCACGACGGCGGTTCCCACCACGGTGGGGGCCGCCGTCGGGCGTTAACGACGGTGGCCCTGCACTGTGATCCGCGACAAGGCCCGTTGTAGCCTTTGCACAAATGGAGCTTGGCCGGCCGGCACCGTATGCTCGTTGCATGGCAGAGCCCACCACCACCCCCGCAAAACGCAAGCCGTCCGTGCGGGCCCTCACCCCGGAGAAGGCCGAGACGCTAAAAAAGCTCCGGTCCAGCGTTGGCCAGCTGTCCACCACGACCCTGCGCCAGCTGGAGGCCTCGCTGCCCTGGTACAGCCGTCTGAACTCCGACGAGCGCTCCGCCCTGGGCATGGTCGCGCAAAACGGGATCGCCGCGTTCGTCACCTGGTTCGAGCGGCCCAGCTCCCCCTCGTGGATCCTCTCCGACGTCTTTGGCACCGCACCGACCGAACTAACCCGCTCGATCAGCCTGCAGAAGGCGCTGCAGCTGATCCGCATCGTCGTCGAGGTGGTCGAGGAACAGGTGCCGATCATCGCCCCCGAGGCCGACCAGGCCGCGCTGCGCGAGGCCGTGCTGCGCTACTCCCGCGAGGTGGCCTTCGCCGCCGCCGACGTCTACGCCCGCGCCGCGGAGACCCGCGGCTCCTGGGACACCCGGCTCGAAGCACTCATTGTCGACGCGATCCTGCGCGGCGAAAACACCGACGCACTGCGCTCCCGGATCGCCGCGCTGGGCTGGAAAGCCCAGGAACGCTTCACCGTTATGGTGGGCAATTCGCCGTCGGAACCGAGCGCCAGCTACGTCAGCGAACTCCGACGTACCGCTGGCCGCTTCGCCGAGGACGCCCTCGTCGGCATCCAGGGCGACCGGCTGATCCTGATCCTCGGCGGGGTGCAGGACCGCGAAACGGCCTGCCAGAAACTGAGCGAACTCTTCGCGCCCGGGCCGGTGGTCTACGGGGCCGAAGCCGGCTCGCTGCTGGAGGCCAGCAGCTCGGCCCAGTCCGCCTTCGCCGGGCTGACCGCGGCGCGGGCCTGGCCCTCCGCTCCGCGCCCCGTGGCGGCCGATGACCTGCTGCCGGAGCGCGTGATCTCCGGCGACGACGCCGCCCGGCGCTCCCTCGTCAAGAACATCTACCGGCCCCTGCTCGCGGCGTCCAACGGCCTCGTGGAGACCCTCGGGACCTACCTGGAACTCGGCCATTCACTCGAGGCCACGGCCCGGGAACTCTTCGTCCACGCCAACACCGTCCGGTACCGGCTAAAGCGCGTCTGCGACGTCACGGGCTGGGATCCGCTGATCCCCCGGGAGGCTTTTGTGCTCCAGGCGGCGCTGGTGGTGGGCCGGCTGTCGACCCCGCCAAGGCCCGCCGCGGAGCGCCAGCCGTCCCGTAACAACTCCTGACCCGTTGTAGACTTCCTACAAACTGACCCAGTGAGCTTGGTGCATGAGAGTACCGATGAATCACGCGGCAATTTGGAAAGCTGGATACGTGCTTGCAATCGTCTGCCCTGGACAGGGCTCCCAGACCCCTGGTTTTCTGGCCCCCTGGCTGGAACTGCCATCCGTCGCAGGCCAACTGGCCTCCCTTAGCGAAATCGCAGGCATCGACCTCACCGCCCACGGCACCACCTCCGACGAGGAAACGATCAAGGACACTGCCGTCGCGCAGCCCCTGATCGTCGCCGCCGGCCTGGTGACCGCCAAGGCCCTCTTCGACGTCGAACTCGGCACCCTCCCGGTCATCCTGGCCGGACACTCGGTCGGCGAGATCACCGCCTCCGCCCTGGCCGGCGTCCTGACCGAGACCGAGGCCATGACCTTCGTCCGCGAACGCGCCAACGGCATGGCGGCCGCCGCCGCTGCCACCCCCACCGGCATGAGCGCCGTGGTGGGCGGAGACCCGGCCGAGGTGCTGGCCGCAATCGAGGCCTGCGGCCTTACCCCCGCCAACGTCAACGGCGCCGGCCAGACCGTCGCAGCCGGCACGCTGGAGCAGCTCAAGGCCCTCGCCGAGAATCCGCCGGCCAAGGCGCGCGTGATCCCGCTCAAGGTTGCCGGGGCGTTCCACACCTCGCACATGTCCCCCGCCGTGGCCGCGCTGCAGGCCCTGCGGCCCTCGCTGCACCCGCGAAACCCGCAGGTGCCCCTGCTGTCCAACTTCGACGGCGCGGAAGTCACCGACGGCGGCGCCGCCGTCGACAGCCTGATCGCCCAGGTCTCGCGCCCGGTCCGCTGGGACCGCTGCATGGAGACGCTCGTTCAGCGCGGGGTGAGCGGCGTGATCGAACTGGCCCCGGCCGGGACGCTGGCCGGTCTGGCCAAACGCGGCATGCCCGGCGTGAAGACCGTTACCGTCAAGACCCCGGATGACCTGTCCGCCGCCTTGGCCCTATTCGCAGAACTGGAGGGAGGACAATGAGCGCTCCTACTCTGAAGCAGGCTCCGCTGCAGGAACACACCCGGGTCATGGGCGTCGGCGCCTACCGGCCCAGCGTCATCGTCACCAACGAGGACGTATGCCAGTGGATCGACTCCTCCGATGAGTGGATCCGGCAGCGCACCGGCATCATCACCCGGCATCGCGCCCCGGCCGACGTCAGCGTGATCGACATGGCCGAGGGCGCCGCCCGCGAGGCCCTGCAGAAGGCCGGCATCGACGCCTCCGAGCTCGACGCCGTCATCGTCTCCACCGTGACGCACCCGTACGCTACGCCCTCGGCCGCCGCCAGCCTGGCCGACCGCCTCGGTGCCACCCCGGCACCGGCGTTCGATATCTCCGCGGCCTGCGCAGGCTACTGCTATGGGATCGCCCAGGCGGACGCCCTGGTCCGCTCCGGCGCGGCCAAGTACGTGCTCGTGGTCGGCGCGGAGAAGCTCTCCGACGTCATCGACAACACCGAGCGCACCATCTCCTTCCTGCTCGGCGACGGCGCCGGCGCCGTCGTCGTCGGCCCCTCCGACACCGCTGGCATCGGCCCGTCCGTGTGGGGCTCGGACGGCAGCAAGTGGGACGCCATCGGCATGACCCACTCGATGCTGGACATCCGTGAACTGGCGATGGCCGGCAAGCGCGACGCCGCCCTCAGCGAGGGTGAAGCCGCCGTGACCGAGGCGGCGCTCTGGCCCACCCTGCGCCAGGACGGCCAGACGGTGTTCCGCTGGGCGGTCTGGGAAATGGCCAAGGTGGCCCAGCAGGCCCTCGACGCCGCCGGCATCCAGGCCGAAGACCTCGCGGCCTTCATCCCGCACCAGGCCAACATCCGGATCATCGACGAGATGGCCAAGAAGCTCAAGCTTCCGGAGACCGTCAAGGTCGCCCGGGATATCGCCGAAGCAGGCAACACCTCGGCAGCCTCCATCCCCCTCGCAACCCACCGCTTGCTGCAGGAAAACCCTGAGCTGAGCGGCGGGCTCGCCCTGCAGATCGGCTTCGGAGCCGGACTGGTCTTCGGCGCCCAGGTGATTGTGCTCCCCTAGGCGGCCACCGTACTTCTCGAGCTGCTCGCATTTCCCGACAGCACGGATTCCCGAACCAAGCCGAATCCCTCGGTTTGAATCATTTCGCCAGAATCTCCCGGCACAACCACCGGAAGCGGACGGCACCAACAAGAAAAGGAGCCATCAATGGCTAGCAACGAAGAAATCCTGGCCGGCCTGGCTGAAATCGTCAACGAAGAGACCGGCCTGGCCCCCGAGGCTGTCGAAATGGACAAGTCCTTCACCGAGGACCTGGACATCGACTCCATCTCCATGATGACCATCGTCGTCAACGCCGAGGAAAAGTTCGGCGTGCGCATCCCGGACGAAGAGGTCAAGAACCTCAAGACCGTCGGCGACGCCGTCAGCTTCATCGCCAGCGCCCAGGCCTAATTCCGCCTGAGCTTTGGTTCCGGCCCGCGGGCCGGAGCTGTGGCCAGTCCGGGGCGCTCTGCGCGTCCCGGACCAGCCACCACCCCTATGTTGTTTTCGCATGACTGCATGACCACCGAGTTTTCCCCACGCAGGCCCCGGCCGCCCCTCACGGGTTCCGGACACGGCAGGCGCACCGACAGAGAGTGATCCCATGGCACGCAAAGTAGTCATTACCGGGCTGGGTGCCACCACACCCATTGGCGGCGATGTCCCCACGATGTGGAAGAACGCGCTGAAGGGCGTCTCCGGGGCGCACACGCTTGAGGACGACTGGGTAGCCAAGTACGAGCTGCCCGTGCACTTTGCGGCGCGCGCCTCCACCCCCGCCCTCGAGGTCCTGAGTAGGGTCGAGGCCAAGCGCATGGACCCGTCCACGCAGTTCGGCGTCATCGCCGCCCGCGAGGCCTGGGCCGACGCCAACATCACCGAGATCGACCACGACCGCCTCGCCGTTGCCTTCGCAACCGGCATCGGCGGCGTCTGGACGCTCCTGGACGCCTGGGACACCCTGCGCGAAAAGGGCCCGCGCCGCGTCCTGCCGATGACCGTGCCGATGCTGATGCCCAACGGCGTCGCAGCCGCGGTCAGCCTGGACCTGGGCGCCCGCGCCGGCGCCCACACCCCCGTCTCCGCCTGCGCCTCCGGCACCGAAGCCGTACACATGGGACTGGACCTGATCCGCTCCGGCAAGGCCGACGTCGTCGTCTGCGGCGGCGCCGAAGCCGCCATCCACCCGATGCCGATCGCCGCCTTCTCCTCGATGCAGGCGCTCTCCCGCCGCAACGACGATCCCGAGCACGCCTCGCGGCCCTACGACCGCGACCGGGACGGCTTCGTCATGGGTGAAGGCGCCGGCGCCCTGGTCCTCGAGGCCGAGGAGCACGCTATCGCCCGCGGCGCCCGGATCTATGCCGAACTCGCCGGCACCTCGGTGACCGCCGACGCGTACCACATCACCGCCCCGGACCCGGAGGGCCTCGGCGCCACCCGCGCGCTGAAGGCGGCCATGTTCGACGGCCGGATCCAGGCCGAGGACGTGGTGCACGTCAACGCGCACGCCACGTCCACCCCGGTGGGCGACAAGCCCGAGTACACCGCCCTCAAGGCCGCCCTCGGCAAGCACGTCGACGACGTCGCAGTCTCGGCCACCAAGTCGCAGATGGGGCACCTGCTGGGCGCCTCCGGCGCGGTGGAGGCCGTGCTCACCGTGCTGGCCGTGTACGAGCGCAAGGCCCCGGTAACCATCAACCTCGAAAACCAGGATCCCGAGATCCCGCTCGACGTCGTCACCTCCGAGCGGGCCCTGCCCGGCGGTAGCATCGTGGCGCTGAGCAACTCCTTCGGGTTCGGCGGCCACAACGCCGTCATCGCCGTCCGCAGCGTCTAACGCTTCAGGCCTTTTTTGGTCCGGACGCCGAAATGACAGATGGCGGCAATGTTCCTCGTGAACATTGCCGCCATCTGTCATCTGGCGCTGCTATGGAGTGTTGTGCGCCGGGACCGGCGGGTACGGCTAGCCGACCTGGTGGAGCCAGCGCACCGGGGCGCCCTCGGCGGCGTGCCGGAAGGGTTCGAGTTCCTCGTCCCAGGCCTCGCCGAGGGCAAGGGAGAGCTCGTGGTAGACCGCGGAGGGGTCACCGGCGCCGGATTCGTAGGCGTAGCGGATGCGGTCCTCGGAGACCATGATGTTGCCGTGCACGTCCGTGACGGCGTGGAAGATGCCAAGCTCGGGGGTGTGCGACCAGCGGCCACCGTCAACCCCTTGGCTGGGCTCCTCGGTGACCTCGTAGCGCAGGTGCGCCCAGCCGCGGAGCGCAGACGCCAATTGAGCCCCCGTGCCCGGTGTTCCGGTCCACGACAGCTCGGCCCGGAACATTCCGGGCGCGGCGGGCTGGGCAGTCCACTCAAGGTCCGTCCGCTTGTCCACGACAGACCCAATGGCCCACTCAACGTGGGGGCATAGGGCGGTCGGGGCCGAGTGAACGAACAGGACACCGCGGGTTAGTGCAACAGACATTCCATCCTCCATAGCTATAGGTACGTCTTCCCCAACGACCTCTGCCTGGATGCCTGCCTGCTGCGTGAATCCGCGTGCGGGGGTGCTGCCCCTGCCAGACTATTCAGTTTCTTCAAAACCACAACATGCAAAAAATAGGTCCGGACCTCAGGTGGTGGAACGATGCTCAAGAGCTTCAAGCACCACTTGAAAGTTGCCGGGCGTGAGTCTTATTCTGCCGTACCCCGTCTAATTACGCCAGTGCAATTCCGCGCGTCGCTTCCGGCGCGCCCTTTTGGCCCGAGGAGGGATGGAGGGGCGGGGTCCGGGCGGGGCGTTCAGGCGCGGGGGTGGGCCTGCTGGTAGCTCTGCCGGAGCCTTTCGACCGAGACGTGGGTGTAGATCTGGGTGGTCGCCAGGCTGCTGTGGCCGAGGATTTCCTGCACGGCACGGAGGTCCGCCCCGCCGTCGAGCAGATGCGTCGCCGCCGAGTGCCGCAGGGCGTGCGGGCCGGTCGCCGAGGTGTCCCCCAGCCCGTCCAGCAGCCCCTTCACGACGCTGCGGACCTGCCGCTGGTCCACCCGCTTGCCGCGCGCGCCGAGGAACAGCGCCGGGCCGGATTCGGCCGCGGCCAGGGCCGGGCGTCCGCGGCGCAGCCAGTCGTCGACGGCGAGCGCCGCCGGGAGGCCGTACGGAACCGTACGCTCCTTGTTGCCCTTACCGAGCACACGCAGGGTCCGGCGGTCCGGGTCCAGGTCGTCGACGTCGAGCCCGGCGAGCTCCCCGACGCGGACACCGGTCGCGTATAGCAGTTCCAGCATGGCGCGGTTACGCAGGGCCATCGGTTCGCCCTCGGCCGCAGCGGATTCCGCCCCGGCCACGAGCCGCTGAACCTGCCCCTGCTGCAGCACGCCGGGCAGCGACATTTCCCGCTTCGGAGCCTTAAGCCGCAGGGCCGGGTCGGCCGTGATGAGTTCCTCGCGGACGGCCCAGGCGGTGAAGGCCCGGGCGGTGGCCGCGCGCCGGGCCAGCGTGGCGCGGGACATCCCCGCCTCGCTCTGAGCACCGAGCCAGCGGCGCAGCGTGCCAAGTTCGAGATCAGCCAGTTCTTCCGCGCCCTCCGAGACCGCGTGCGCCAGCAGGCTTCCGACGTCGGCGAGATAGGCGCGCACGGTATGGGCGGACCGGCCCCGCTCGGCCTCCAAGTACCGGCCGAATCCGTCGGCGGCAGCGGCGAGCGCTGCGGGCAGTTGCTGGGTTGACACCCTCCAACTCTCCCAGCAATCGGTCCGGCGCCGGCGCAGCCCGGCGGCGCGCCGCGGAGAGTGTCCGTGACTGGGCCGCGGAGATGCACCGCCCACCACCGCCGCCTGGGCGGTAGTCCCGTGCCCAACGCCATCACGCGGCCCCGGGGGCACGTTTCCAGCCGCCGTGGCGTGATTCGGCCAGGCCCAGCAATCCGAGCCGACCGAGTCCTGCCCTGACCGACTCGGGGCTCAGCCCGGCGACCGTGGCGAGCTTTTCGACGGTGCTCGTAATCCGCAACGGGAGAGCGTCCAGGAGGATCAGGTCCTCAAGGGTCAGTCCGTCGTGGGCCTCCACCCGGCCGGACCCGGGTTCAGGCAGGGAGTCGCCGCTGGGTGAGGCAAGTTCCGCGATCTCGGCGGCGTCCGTGACGCACACCGCGCCGCCTTCGCGAAGCAGACGGTGGCAGCCGGCGGAGTTGGCGCTGTGGACCGACCCGGGGACCGCCCCGACGGCCCGGCCCAGGGTCTCGGCGTGGTGGGCTGTGTTGAGCGCACCGGATCTCCACCGCGCTTCCACCACTACCGTCACGGCGGCCAGAGCGGCAATGAGCCTGTTGCGTTGCAGGAAGCGGTACCGCGTGGGCGCCGAGCCCGGCGGCACCTCGGCCAGCACAGCGCCCTGGTTGGCCACGGTCCGGAGCAGGTCCTCGTTCCCGGCGGGGTAGAACCGGTCCACGCCCCCGGCCATGACGGCGATGGTCGGCAGGCCTTCCGTGGCGCCGGCCAACGCGGCCCGGTGGGCGTGGGCGTCGATGCCGTACGCGCCGCCGGAGATGATCGTGAAGCCGCGTTGCGCCAGCGCATAGGCAAGGTCACCGGTGACGGCGGACCCATAGGACGTGCTGTCCCGCGACCCCACCAGCGCGACTGCTTGATGCACCGCCGGCAGTTCCTGTTCCACGCCGCGCCACCAGAGACAGAGCGGTTCCTGCAGCCCCAGGTCGGCGAGCTGGCCGGGCCACAGGTCATCCGCCGGGATGAGCAGGCGGCCGCCGAGCCGCTGCATGGTCGCCAGATCTCGTGCCGGCGCAAGGTCCGGAACCCGCGGGGCCCAGCGTTTCAGGGCCATGCCCAGGCCGGTCCAGCCGCCTCCTGCCCCGTTCTCTTCCAGCACCCTGGCCAGCTCCTGCTCCAGGTCGAGACCGGCCGCCAACTGCCCGGTGGCGATCCTCAGGGCGTCCTCCGCCCCGGCGACCCGGACCAGGGCCAGCCCGGCGGCGTCCTGGGGTTCCAGGAGCCGTGACAGGGCGGCTCGGGCCGTCCGTTCGTTCTGTGTCATGCTGCATTCCCTTCAGGCTGAGGTTCCCCTTGCGGGAGGGGCTGGAGATTGTGCCGGCGGTGCGGTCAGGCGGCAGCCGCTGTGGCCTGACGGAGGCCGAGTGCCTGGCCGATGTCGTCTGCTTCGGGACTGTCGCGGCCGTCGAGGTCCGTCAGGGTCCATGCCAGGCGGAGCACACGGTCGTAGCCCCGGGCCGTTAGGGTCCCGCGTTCCAGCGCGTGGTCGAGGATCCGCGTGGTCGGTCCGGGCAGGCGCAGCGGACCGCGCAGCACCGGTCCCGGGACCTGCGAGTTGGTTTCCAGCCCCAGCGGACGCAGCCGCTCCAGCTGGCGCGCCCGGGCGGCTTGAACCCGGGCGGCGATGTCCGCTGTTCCCTCTTCGGCGCGGGACTGGCCGAAGTCCGCCAATGCCACGCGTTCGACCTCCAGCTGGATATCCACCCGGTCCAGCAGCGGCCCGGAGAGCCGGGCGAGGTAGCGGCGGCGCATGATCGGGGTGCAGGTGCAGTCCACCCCCTTGCCGGAGGCTTTGCCGCAGGGGCATGGATTGGCCGCAAGGACCAGTTGGAAGCGCGCCGGGTAGGCAGCCGTGCCCGCCGAGCGGTGGATGACCAGTTCACCGCTCTCCAGCGGCTGCCGGAGCGCGTCAAGGACCCTGCGCTCGTACTCGGGGGCTTCGTCCAGGAACAGCACGCCGCGGTGTGCCCGGGATGCCGCACCCGGCCGGGGCAGTCCGGATCCGCCGCCGATGATGGCTGCGGCCGTGGCGGTATGGTGCGGGTTCTCATACGGGGGCCGGCGCAACAGCGTAACGGAGGCGGACGTGAGCGAACTGAGCGAGTGGATGGCCGTCACTTCCATGGCCTCCCGGTCCCCCAGGTCCGGGAGCAGCCCGGGCAGGCGCTCGGCCAGCATGGTCTTGCCTGCCCCCGGGGGGCCGGTCAGCAGCACGTGGTGCGCTCCGGCGGCTGCCACTTCCAGTGCCCGGCGGCCCTCCCCCTGGCCCGAGACGTCGCACATGTCCGGCGCCAGGGGCACGGCGGAGGTCCCGCCGGCGTCGGCCGGGTCCTCGTCGACCGGTTCGAAATCCAGGGCCAGGTCCTGCGGGTCGGCGCCGAAGTCAAGGGCCAGCCGGGCTAGGGTCCGGTAGCCGCGAACTCTTGCGCCGGGGACGAGTTCGGCTTCGGCCGCGTTGGCCTGGGCCACCACCACGTCTGGATAACCGGCGTGGACGGCCGCCATGACGGCCGGGAGGATGCCGCGGACGGGCCGCAGCCGTCCGTCCAGGCCGAGTTCGGCCAGGAAGACCTGCCGGCCGGTGGGCCGGATGTCGTTGGCGGCGAGCAGCACCGCCATGGCGATGGACAGGTCGAAACCGGAGCCGCGCTTGGGCAGCGACGCCGGGATCAAGTTCGCGGTAATCTTGCGGCGGCTGAGCGGGATGCCGGAGTTCTGGGCCGCGGAGCGGATTCGTTCCTTGGCCTCGTTGAGCGAGGCATCCGGCAGGCCGAGGATGACAAAGGCGGGAAGGGTCTGGCCGATGTCCGCCTCGACCTCGACGATGTAGCCGTTCAGCCCCACCAGCGCCACCGAGTACGTGCGTCCCAGCGCCATCTACCCCACGCCCTTGAGGTGTTCGATGGCCGGGCCGCCGGTGCCGTCGTCGAGCACGGCGATGACATCCACGCGGCGCAGCGGCATGCGCAGTTCATGGTCCCGGCACCATGCGGAGGCCAGCCGGTGCAGCCGGGCCAGCTTGTCCACGCCCACGGCCTCGAAGGGGTGCCCGTAGGCGAGGGATCTGCGGGTTTTGACCTCGGCGATGACCAGGGCGTCGCCGTCGAGCGCGACAATATCGATCTCGCCCTCGGGGCAGCGCCAGTTCCGGTCCACGATCCGCATGCCCTGGGCCTCGAGGAAGCCCGCGGCAAGTTCCTCACCGCGCCGGCCCAGTACGTCCTTAGCTCTCATGCATCCAGCGTGGAACGCAGGGCGGCCAGGACGCGGACAGAACTTTGGCTATGTGGGTAACTCAGGCTCCGCAGACCCCAGGAGGCCCGGAATCAGTTCCCCAAGCCCTCCACCTTGGGCAGGGCGAGCTCCTCGCTGCGCGGGAGTTCCTCAACGTTGACGTCCTTGAAGGTGATAACGCGTACGCTCTTGACGAACCGGGCGGAGCGGTAAACGTCCCAGACCCAGGCGTCCTGCAGGGTCAGGTCGAAGTAGACCTCGCCGTCGGCGCTGCGGGCCTGCAGGTCCACGTGGTTGGCCAGGTAGAAGCGCCGCTCGGTCTCGACCACATAGCTGAACAGCCCGACGACGTCGCGGTATTCGCGGTAGAGCTGCAGCTCCATGTCGGTTTCATAGTTTTCAAGGTCCTCGGCACTCATGGTTCCATCTTGCACCATTGGGCGCCGGGCGCGCGCCACGGCTCAGTCGCCGAGCAGCTGCCAGCTCACCCGGTGGTACGGCGTGGGGCCGGCGGCGCGGAGCGCATCCTTGTGCGCGGCGGTGCCGTAACCCTTGTTCTCGTTCCAGCCGAAGGCCGGGTACTCGGTGTGCAGGGCGGTCATCCGGCGGTCACGTTCAACCTTGGCCAGCACCGACGCCGCAGCGACGCTGAGGCACTGCATGTCCGCCTTGACGAGGGTGTGGACCGGCGCGTCGCACACGGGCTCCTCCGGGCCGGCGTCGTCGGGCTCCGGGTCGAACAGAGAGGCCTGTGCCACCGGCGAGAGCCAGTTGTGGCTGCCGTCCAGCAGCACCACGTCCGGCGTCACGCCGGCGGCCAGCACCGCGGACCAGGCGCGGTTTCCGGCCAGCCGGAGCGCGGCGATGATGCCGAACGCGTCGATTTCCGCGGCGGAAGCGTGTCCCACCGCCGAGGCGACGCTCCAGCTGCGCACCAGCGGCTCCAGCCGCTCCCGGTCCGCCACCTTGAGCAGCTTGCTGTCCCGCACATCGGCGAGCAGCGCCTGCTGGTGCAGGTCTACGACGGCGATCCCGACGCTCACGGGGCCGGCCAAGGCGCCCCGGCCCACCTCGTCGATCCCCGCGAGCAGCCGGGCGCCGGAGCTGCGGAACCGGCGCTCGTAGTCGAGGGTGGGCGCTTCGAACACGACTGCCTTACTTCCCTGCCGCCGGGACGCTGCGGAAGACGTCCGGGTAGTTGTCGAGGGCCGTGATCCGGTTCAGCGGCCAGGCGATGACGGCGGCTTTGCCCTCGATGTCCGCCACGTCGATGAAGCCGCCGTTGCTTTCCATGTGGGCGCGGGAGTCTGCGGAGTGGTTCCGGTTGTCGCCCATCACCCAGACCTTGCCGGCGGGCACCACGACGTCGAAGTCGCGCACCTGCGGGACCTCGGCACTGTTGATATATTTCTCGTCCAGCGGGGCACCGTTGACGCTGATCCGGCCGCTGCCGTCGCAGCAGACGACGTGGTCCCCGGGCAGGCCGATGACGCGTTTGACGAGGTGCTGTTCGGAGTTGTCCGGCAGCAGGCCCACAAAGGTCAGCGCGTCCTGCACGCCGGTGAGCGGCCCGGCCGGTTTCTGCGCGGTCGGCACCAGCCAGCCCTTGGTGTCCCGGAAAACGACGACGTCGCCGCGCTCCATGGCAATCGGCTCGGGCACCAGCAGGTTGACGAAGATCCGGTCGTTGACGTCCAGGGTGTTCATCATCGATTCGGACGGGATGTAGAAAGCCCGGAACAGGAAGGTCTTGATCAGGAAGGACAGCACGACGGCGATCACCACCACGGTGGCGACTTCCTTGAGCCAGAGGAACGCGGGGCTATGGCCCTCCCGGGCCTTCGCCCGCCGGGCCCGCGCGGACGACGGACCCGCGTGCGAGGGGCCCGTCTGCGGGACGTTGGCGGCACGCCCGGGCAGCGCCGGGTCCGGGGCGTGTTCGGGGCGCGGGGTGGGCTCGGGCCGCGGCACGGCCGGGAGCCGCGTCGTCGGGTGGTCGGCGCCCGGGATGGGCGAGGAGGTCACCCGGGGCTCGTCGTTCCCCTGATCAGGTGTCCGGGGTCCGGTCTCGGGCATCTACTGTCCGTTCTTCATCGTTGTGGCGGCCTCGGCGGCCGCGATATTGCTGCAAATCTATCAAGCGGCCAGAGGATCTGTACCGGGCGGCCGATGACACGGTCCAGCGGCACCATTCCGCCGCCCGGGGCCCCCAACAGGCTGCGGGAATCGGCCGACTTTGAGCGGTGGTCCCCCATCAGCCAGAGCCGTCCGTCCGGGACCAGAACATTGAACTTCAGTTGGCTGGGGGCGTCGCCCCCATACACATAGGGTTCCTCAACCGGCTGGCCGTTCACTGTGAGCCGGCCGTCCGCGTCACAGCACACCACGTGATCACCGGGCAGTCCGATCACGCGTTTGACGTAGGTGGTGTCGCTGCCGGTCAGGCCCAGCCAGTGGCCCGCGGCGGCGAGGAAGTCCGCGGCCGGGCCCTTGCCGCTGTTCAGCGGGGCGAAGGAGCCGCGGCCGTCGAAGACCACGACGTCGCCGCGGCGCACCGGTTCGGCCGCGAAGTCCGTACGGGACACCACGATCCGGTCGCCGTCGCGGAGCAGCGGCTCCATCGACGCCGAGGGGATGAAATAAACGTCCAGCCAGAGCGAGCGGACCAGTCCGCTGATGGCCACGGCGAGCACCAGGCCCAGAAGCACAAAACGCCAGCCCAGTTTCCTGGGCCGGCGTTTTGTCTGTTCCATGATCCGTGTCCTCTAACGCTTTTCTCAGTTGAACGGCGCAGTGGCGGACGGTCCGGGCGCGTGCCTGGACCCTCCGTGGATCCGCTGTGAAAGTCCGGAGGACTTACTTGGCGGTCTGGAAGTCGCGCTTTTCCTTGATCTTCGCAGCCTTACCGCGCAGTGCACGCATGTAGTAAAGCTTGGCGCGGCGCACGTCACCCTTGGAGACGAGTTCGATCTTGTCGATGATCGGGGAGTGCACCGGGAAGGTACGCTCCACGCCGACGCCGAAGGAGACCTTGCGGACGGTGAAGGTTTCGCGGACGCCGTCACCCTGGCGGCCCAGGACGAAGCCCTGGAAGACCTGGACGCGGGAGTTCTTGCCTTCGATGATGTTCACGTGCACCTTGATGGTGTCACCCGCGCGGAACTCCGGAACATCGGTGCGCAGCGAGGCTGCGTCTACGGAATCGAGGATATGCATTGATCCACTCCTGGTGAACGCCACAGGTCATTCACGTTGGGTCACGGCGGCCAAGCCCGGATTCAGTGCACCGGAAATTGCCGCCGAAAGTTTTGTTGTTCCGGCCCCGTCAGGACTTGACGGCGCCGGGGTGCCGCGCTGTTGGTGACGCTCCCCCTGTGGCAGGTTCGCACCCAGCAGGCACAAGGACTAATTTTGCCACAAACCGGTTCGTTTTGGTGAATTGGCCTCCGTGGAGGCGGCGGCTCAGGCCTCGGGGCGGCGCTTCAGCCGGCCGTCGACGACGTCGTACCCGAGTTCCCCGAAAGCGGTGCGGTCCGCGCGGGGCAGCTTCCCGGCGTCGAACGCCTGCAGCAGGTCCGGGCGGCGCTCCGCGGTGCGCCGGTATTGTTCGTGCCGGCGCCACTGCGCGATTTTGCCGTGGTTGCCGCTGAGCAGCACCGCCGGAACCTCCCGGTCCCGCCAGCTGGAGGGTTTGGTGAATACCGGGTATTCCAGCAGGCCGTCGGAGTGGGACTCCTCCACCAGGGATTCGGGGTTTCCCACGACGCCGGGCAGCAGCCGGCCGACGGCCTCGACCATGGCCAGCACGGCCACCTCGCCGCCGTTGAGCACGTAGTCGCCCAGGCTCATGGGCCGGACGGTGAAGTGCTCCGCGGCCCATTCCAGGACCCGCTCGTCGATGCCCTCGTAGCGGCCGCAGGCAAAGACGAGCTGGTCCTCTTCCGCGAGTTCGTGGGCGATCGCCTGGCTGAACCGCTCCCCCGCCGGGGACGGCACGATCAGCACGGGCTTGCGGGCGGTGCCCGGTTCAGGCGCCTTCGGGCCGGCCTCGGCCACGGCGGTCAGGGCCTGGGCCCAGGGCTCCGGCTTCATGACCATGCCGGCGCCGCCGCCGTACGGGGTGTCGTCCACGGTGCGGTGCCGGTCCGTGGTGAAGTCACGGAGGTCGTGGACGTTCAGTTCCAGCAGCCCGTCCTGGCGTGCCTTCCCGATGAGGGAGAGCTCCAGCGGTGCGAGGTACTCGGGGAAGATGCTGACGACGTCGATCCGCATCTCAGGCGCGGTCCTCCGCGCCGGCTTCGGCGTCGCCGTCGTTGCGGGCGCCGGCGTCGCGGTCATCGTCGCCGTCGTCGGGGGTCGCGCCGGCGTCGGTGTTGACCTCAAAGAGGCCGGCCGGCGGGGTGACGAGGACGTACTTGTCGGCGACGTTGACCTCGGGGACAATCTGCTCCACGAAGGGGATCAGGATTTCCTTGCCGGCCTGGTCGGTCACCACCAGCAGGTCCTGGACGGGCATGGTGTGCAGCCCGGACACCTTGCCGACCACGGCGTCGCCGACCCGGACGTCCAAGCCCACGAGCTCGTGCTCGTACCAGCCCTCGTCGTCGTCCTCGTCCAGTTCCTCGGTCTCGATGAAGAGCTTCGCGCCGCGGAGGGCTTCCGCGGCGTTGCGGGTTTCAACTTCCTCGAAGGCCAGCAGCAGGATGTCCTTGTTCCAGCGGGCGCTCTCCACGGTCAGCGGCCCGGCCGAGGCCGGTTCCACCACGAACTGCGTGCCGGGAACAAAGCGGTCACCGGGCGCATCCGTGAGCACCTGGACGGTCACTTCGCCGCGGATGCCGTGGGGCTTGCCGATTCGTGCCACCTGAAGCTGCATTTGTTCCTCTGTTCGGGTTCTCTTGAAATCTAGGGGGTGTTGGTGAATTTGCTGCGCAAAACAGTCCGGCCCCTCCACCATAAGCTGGTGAAGGGGCCGGACTAAAGATCAAGTAATGCTTGCTGCGCTACCGGCGGCGGTCGGTGTCGACGACGTCGACCCTGACCGGTTCGCCGTCGGCCAGTGCCGCCACCACGGTGCGCAGTGCGCGTGCGGTGCGGCCCTGGCGTCCGATCACCCGTCCGAGGTCGTCCTGATGAACGCGTACCTCGAGGGTATCCCCGCGGCGGTTGTTCTTCGCAGAGACCTTGACGTCCTCGGGGCTGTCAACAATCCCGCGGACCAGGTGTTCGAGCGCTTCTGCCAGCAATTTACTCAGCCTCGGTGGTCTCTGCTTCGGCGTCGGCGGGTGCCTCGGCTGCGTCGTCCTTCTTGGCCTTCTTGGTGATGGCTTCCGGGATGATCACGGAACCCTTTTCCGGGGTGACGAAGGCTTCCTTGGGAGCCTTGGTCTTCAAGGTGCCCTCCTGGCCCGGGAGACCCTTGAACTTCTGCCAGTCACCGGTGATCTTCAGGATCGCGGCGACCTGCTCGGACGGCTGTGCGCCGACGCTGAGCCAGTACTGGGCACGGTCCGTGTCGACCTCGATGTACGAGGGCTCTTCGGTCGGGTGGTACTTGCCGATCTCTTCGATGGCACGTCCATCACGCTTGGAGCGTGCGTCCATGACGACGATGCGGTAGTACGGTGCGCGCATCTTACCGAAGCGCTTAAGGCGAATCTTTACGGCCACTTTTGTGGTCACTCCTGTTTCTGAAACGGGGTCGAGCCCGGCGTTCTGCACCCGTGGGGCGGGCCGTACTAGGGGGTTCTAAAGGACAGGATCCGGACGCGGAGAGAGGGGCCACGCAGATCGAGTACCTGTTCATTGTGCCAGATCACGGCGCGGATTTCGACTTGACACCTGCGGCCGGGGTGTTTGGGCGCCGTTGGGCCCGGGCCTCAGTTGGTCCAGACGTAAAGTCCGGCCTTCGTGGCTGGGTCGACGCCGGCGGCCAGTTCGGCGAGCTGCCGGACGTAGCGGGCAGCCTGGTCGGCGCCGAAGGGCATATCGTCCTCGGCAGCCCAGCTTTCGGCGACGTCGGTGAGGACGTCCCCCTCCCCCTCTGTCTCGTAGCTGAGCAGGTCGGCCAGTGCCCGGACCATGGCCGCCGGAACGCCCAGCAGCGAATCGCTGGCCACGTCCACCATGGCCAGCTCATAGTCGGCGCCCTTGGCGTGCACGGCGGCGCCGGCCAGGTCGCCGAGGCGTTCGACTTCGAAGTCGCTGATCTCAGGGATCCGGACGGCGCCGGGGACGGCAGCGGCGCCGCCGTCGAGGGCTGCGGCGCGCTTGAGGGCGGCGTCATGGGTGGCGACGAAGATTTCAGTAAATCCCAATGAGCTCATCCTTAGCTGTGTGGCGGCACCAGGCCGCGGTTTTGGCGTCACTTCAGCCTAGCTGCTTCAGCCCTGCAGCGCCCGGACCGGACATGCCCTCCGCTGGCACCCAGGGACGGACATGCCCTGCGCTGGCGCCCGCCCGCGGACGGGCATGCCCATCGCTGGCACCGAGCATTGGACATGCCCCTTTGGGCCGGGGCATCAGGACGGGCATGTCCATCGCTGGCGCCAACCATTGGACATAGCCAGGTTATGTCCAATGCTCGGTGCGCGGACCGGACATGCCCCTCTGACGAGCCCCGCACCTGACGAGCATGCTCAGCCGCAGCGTTGCCGGATGGTCATGTCCAGCGGGGCAGGCTCGAGGATGGACATGCTCATCCTGCGTGCCATCGAAGGATGGACATACCCGTTGGTGGAGCCGAGCGATGGGCATGTCCGGTGCACGCAGCCAGCAACGGGCATGTCCAGTAATGTCCGGACCCTCTAGCGGACGGCGACGCGGATCCGGTTGCGCCACGGGTCCTCGAAGCGCAACTCGGCCCCGGTGTGGTGCGACTGGACGCCGGCGGTCCTGAGCCGGTCCGCCAGCGCTCCGACGTCGTCGCCGGACGGCACTTCGATCAGCACCTCGCCGAGGCCCAGCGTGTCGCGGCGCGGCCCGGCGCCACGGCTGTTCCAGACGTTCATGGCCATGTGGTGGTGGTAGCCGCCGGCGGAGACGAAGAGCGCCTGGCCGTGCCAACCTGCGGTCTTCTCGAAGCCGAGGGTGCCGACGTAGAAGTCGTGCGCGGACTGCACGTCGCCGACCTGCAGGTGGACGTGCCCGACGCCGGCGTCCGCTTGCCGCTGTCCGGCCAGCGACGCCTCGGTGAGGTGCTGCTCCAGGTAGCGCTGCGGCGGGAGGGCCAGGCTGTCCATCACCACGTTCTTCCCCTCCCAGGACCAGGCTTCGCGGGGCCGGTCCCAGTAGAGCTCGATGCCGTTGCCCTCGGGATCGTTGAAGTAGAAAGCCTCGCTGACCAGGTGGTCGGCGCTGCCGGTGAAGGACTGCGGCTCGTACTGCGCGGCAGAGGCGACGGTGGCCGCGAGGGCAGGCTGGTCCTCGAACAGCAGGGCGGTGTGGAACAGGCCGGCCTCGCCGCGGGAGGGCAGGTTCAAGCCGGGTGCCGGGGCGAGGTGGACCAGCGGCTTCGCCTTCCGCCCGAGGTAGAGGCCACCGTCCTGCTCGGCGACGACGTCGAGGCCGAGGGCGCGCTGGTAGTAGTCGGTCATGACCTTCATGTCGCCGACCTTGAGCATCACGGTGCCCATGGTGAGTTCGGCAGGAAGGAGATCCTGGATGCTGGCTTCTGCGGTCATCGAAACGCTCCGGTGGTCCTGTGGCCGCCGACCTTCGGCGACCCTACATAGATCTAAATTACTTGAAGCTTCAATTTATTCCTAGTGGACGGAGATTCTGGCCGCGTGGGCGATCTCGAGGCCCGAGTCAGGACGCGTGGGCGTGCCGGCTGCGGTTGACGTCGGCGATGAACGAGCGGATGGCCCGGTCGCCTTCCTTCGAATCCTGCGGCCGGTGCCCGCCCGGGGCGGTACGGTGCAGGGCCCCGGTCTCCCTCAGGTAGCCGGCGATTTCCTCGTACAGCGGCTCCCAGCCGCCGGTCAGGACCAGGGTGGGGACGCCCGGGACAATCTGCAGCGGGGCGTCCCACGGCGGGGCCTGCAAACGGAGCCGGCGCTGTTCCCGCCCGTCCTCGGCCGCAGGGGCGCCTACGGTTCCACGGACCGGGGCGTGGGCGGCAAACACCCGGCGCACGAACTCGCGGTGGAAATCCTCGTCGCCGAGCTCGTGCCGGAGGTCGAAGAGCGGTTGCATGAGGGCCCGGTGCGCCGCCGTCGCCGGCAGTTCCGCGGTCAGCGAGAAGCAGGCGGGTTCCACCAGGGTCAGGGACCGCACCAGGTCGGGACGTTCGACGGCGGCCATCATCGCTGCGATGGCCCCCTGCGAATGCGCCACCACATGGCCGCCGGCCTCGCCGCGGCCGTCGTCGGCCAGGGCGCGCAGCACGATGTCGGCGTCAGCCGCGAAGTCCGTCTCGAGCGGCTCGGCGACGGCGTCGAAGCCGTGCCGGCGCAGGAACAGGGCGTCGTAGGTCAGCGCCATGCCATGCTGCTTCGGCCACGCGGCGGCGCCAAAACTGCCGGCCCCGTGGACGAAGACTACGCGCTGCTTGAACATGTCCTAAGCCTATGACACCGCCCCGTCATCGGAGCCGGCGACATACTGGCTGCCGGCACACTGCCGCGGGCAGCCCTGCTTCTACTACTTGCTGCCGCCGAGGAATTTGTCGAAGCCCTTGGGCAGATTCAGCTGCGACGGGTCGAAGTCCCCGCCCTGCTGGCCGAAGGCTGCGCCGGTGGGAACGGCCTTGGCGCCGGCGGCACGCCGTGCCTCGGCATCCTTGAGCTCCTGCGCGGCCTTGGCCGGGTTGCCGGAGCGGGCCTTTTTCTTCGGCGCGGACTTGGCTCCCTTTCGAGCGCCGCCTCCGCCGCCGCCCATCCCGGGCATCCCCGGCATCCCCGGCATCCCCGGCATCCCGGGCATACCGCCGCCGGCTGCCATCTTCTTCATCATCTTCTGGGCCTGCGCAAAGCGTTCCAGCAGGCCGTTGACCTCGGAGACATGCACGCCGGAACCGCGGGCAATGCGGGCGCGGCGCGAGCCGTTGATGATCTTCGGGGCGACACGCTCGTGCGGGGTCATGGACCGGACGATCGCCTCGACGCGGTCGATCTCGCGTTCGTCGAACTGCTCCAGCTGCTGGCGGATGTTCTGCGCACCCGGCATCATCATGAGCATTTTCTTCATCGAGCCCATGTTGCGGATCTGCTGCATCTGGGCGAGGAAGTCCTCAAGGGTGAAGTCTTCCTGGTCGGCGAACTTCTTCGCCATCCGGGCCGCTTCGTCCTTGTCCCAGGACTTTTCGGCCTGCTCGATCAGGGTGAGGACGTCACCCATGTCGAGGATACGCGAGGCCATCCGGTCCGGGTGGAACAGCTCGAAGTCGTCCAGGCCTTCGCCGGTGGACGCGAACATCACCGGCTTGCCGGTGACCGACGCGACGGAGAGCGCGGCACCGCCGCGGGCGTCGCCGTCGAGCTTGGAGAGCACGATGCCGGTGAAGTTGACACCCTCATCGAACGCCATGGCCGTGTTGACGGCGTCCTGGCCGATCATCGAGTCGATCACAAAGAGCACTTCGTTGGGGACGATCGCGCGGCGGATCTGGCGCGCCTGCTCCATCATCTCGGCGTCGACGCCGAGGCGGCCGGCGGTGTCCACGATCACGACGTCGTGCAGCGTGCGCTTGGCTTCCTCGACGCCGGCCCGGGCGACGGCGACCGGGTCACCGGCGGGGTGGTCCAGCTCGGTGGAGGTGGCGCCGGGGTGCGGGGCGAAGACGGGGACGCCTGCGCGCTGGCCGACCACCTGCAGCTGCGTCACGGCGTTGGGGCGCTGCAGGTCGCAGGCCACCAGCATGGGGCTGTGGCCCTGCGCCTTGAGGTACTTGGAGAGCTTGCCGGCGAGGGTGGTCTTGCCGGCCCCCTGGAGGCCGGCGAGCATGATGATGGTGGGCCCGGTCTTGGCCAGGCGGATCCGGCGGGTTTCGCCGCCGAGGATCTCAACGAGTTCCTCGTTGACGATCTTCACGATCTGCTGGCTCGGGTTCAGCGCCCCGGAGACCTCTGCGCCGAGGGCACGCTCACGCACGCGGGCGGTGAACTCCCGGACCACCGGCACGGCAACGTCGGCGTCCAGCAGGGCACGCCGGATCTCGCGGACCGTGGCGTCAACGTCCGCCTCGGTGAGGCGGCCCTTGCCACGGAGGTTCTTGAAGGTTGCTGTCAACCGGTCAGAGAGTGAATTGAACACGCGCCGTGCACTTCTTTCAGTGGATCTACAGCTGGCGGCCGGAACGGCACACCAGAGTCGTGACTGTTTCGCCGGAACGAACTGCCTCGACAACGGGACTCGACTATCTAGGGTACCAAGACGCGCCTTCAAGGTGGCATGCTGGCGTAGGTGACCAGTCAAACAACGGTAAAGACCCTGCTCATCCTCGGCGCCTCGGGCGACCTGACCGGCAGGCTGCTGCTGCCGGGCCTGGCCCGGCTGGTGGCCCGAGGCCACGCCCCCGGGCTCACCCTGGTGGGCGCCGGCTCGGACGACTGGGCCCCGGAAAAGTGGTTGGAGCGGCTGGAGACGTCCTTCGCCGACGCCAACTCGCAGGCAGACTCCGCCGGCAAGCGGGAGCTGAAGCGGATCCGCGAGAGCACCAGCTACCACCGGCTGGACGTCACCGCGGAGGGCGAGCTGGCCGGGCTGCTGGCCACTTTGGAGGGGCCCGTGGCCGTGTACTTCGCCCTGCCGCCCAAGATCAGCCAGCTGGCCTGCGAGGCCCTGGCTCCGGAGCAGGTGCCCGCGGGGACCCGGCTCGTGATGGAGAAACCGTTCGGTTCCAGCGAGGAGTCCGCGCGCGAACTGAACAGGACGCTCGCGGCGCTGGTCCCGGAAGACCACATCCACCGGGTGGACCACTTCCTGGGCAAGGCCACGGTGCTGAACATCCTGGGCCTGCGTTTCGCGAACACCTTCCTGGAGCCGGTGTGGAACCGGGAGCATATCGAGAAGGTGGAGATCATCTTCGACGAGGACCTCGCGCTGGAGGGCCGGGCCCGCTATTACGACGGCGCCGGCGCCCTGCGCGACATGATCCAGAGCCACCTGCTGCAGATCATGGCCTTGATGGCGATCGAGCCGCCCGCCTCGGTGGACGAGCGGGACCTGCGGGACGCCGTCGCCACACTCCTGCGCGCCAGCAGCATCAAGGCCCCGTACGCCAAGAACACCCGCCGGGCCCGCTACACCGCCGGCTCCATCGACGGCCGCAAGGTCCCGGACTACGCCAAGGAGGAGGGCGTGGACGCGTCGCGCAACACCGAAACCCTCGCCGAGGTGCAGGTGGCGATCGATAACTGGCGCTGGCAGGGTGTGCCCTTCATCCTCCGTTCCGGCAAGGCCCTGGGCGCCAAACGCAAGGAGGCCGTGGTGACCTTCCGCCCCGTGCCGCACCTGCCCAAGGGCTTCACCGGCGTCGACTCCCCCAACCAGCTGCGGATCGGTTTCGGCCCCGACACCCTGCAGTTCGACGTCGACGTCAACGGCCCCGGCAACATCCTCAGCCTGGACCGGGCCACCCTCAAGGCCGAGCTGAGCGCCTCCGAGCTGCTGCCCTACGGTGAAGTCCTGGAAGGCGTCCTCACCGGCGACCCGCTGCTCTCCGTACGCGGCGACACCGCCGAAGACTGCTGGCGCATCCTCGAGCCGGTGCTGAAGGCCTGGGCCCGCGACAGCGTGCCGCTGGAGGAATACGCCGCCGGAACCCCCGGTCCGGAGGGCTGGCCGACGTAACAGCGGCGAAGCGCCAGCCCCAACGACAAAGCGGGCCGGACACCTTTTCAGGTATCCGGCCCGCTGTCGCAACCCCCGATCGCGGCCCCGCTCGCGGTCCAACAGCGCGTCGCGGCTGGGGGGTTGCGGCCTAGATGGCTGCGGCGCCGCGTTCCCCGGTGCGGACCCGCACGGCCTCGAACACATCCATCGTCCAGACCTTCCCGTCACCGGCCCGGCCGGTGTTCGAGCTGGCGATGATGACATCGAGGATGTCGTCCGCCTGTTCGTCGGTGGCGAGCACCTCGACCCGGATCTTGGGCAGCAGGTCCACGTTGTACTCGGCGCCGCGGTACACCTCGGTGTAGCCGCGCTGCCGGCCGTAGCCGCTGGCCGCGCTGACCGTCAGCCCCTGCACGCCGTAGGCTTCCAGGCCCTCCCTGATGGCGTCGAGCTTTTCCGGACGGACGATTGCTGTGATCAGTTTCATGCCCCCACACTTTCCTTGCCTGCTGCGGTCTTCTTGCCGTTGGACGCCGCGTCCACGGTTCCGGCGGCGGCGGCTTCGGCAGCCCCGCCTTCCGGCTTGCCGGTGATGAGCTCGTGCAGCGGCTGGAAGCTTCCGCCGTGGCCGCCGACGCCGAACTCGTAGGCCGTCTCGGCGTGCAGGCTCAGGTCGACACCCACAACTTCCTGCTCCTGGGAAACCCGGAAGCCCATGGTCTTGTGGATGGCGAAAGCAATCAGCGCCGTGAGGACGGCCGAGTATACGATCGCCACGCCGGCCACTGCGAGCTGGGCCCAGAGCTGGGTCAGGCCGCCGCCGTAGAAGAGGCCGCCGCCGACGCCGTCGACCGGGAGGGCGATGAAGCCCAGCGCCACGGTGCCGATGATGCCGGAGACCAGGTGGACGCCGACGACGTCGAGCGAGTCGTCAAAGCCCCAGCGGAACTTCAGTCCGACGGCCAGGGCCGAGGCGACGCCTGCCACGACGCCGAGGCCGAGGGCTCCGACCGGGCTGACGTTGGCGCAGGCCGGGGTGATGGCGACCAGGCCGGCCACCACGCCGGAGGCGGCGCCGAGCGAGGTCGGGTGGCCGTCGCGGATGCGTTCCGTGATGAGCCAGCCGAGCATGGCGGCGGCGGGCGCTGCGAGTGTGTTGACCCAGATCAGGCCGGCCTGCTCGGCCGTCGTGGCGGCGCCGGCGTTGAAGCCGAACCAGCCGAACCAGAGGATGGCTGCGCCCAGCATCACGAACGGGATGTTGTGCGGGCGGTGGTTCGGGTCCTTGCCGAAGCCGCGGCGGTTGCCGATGATCAGGACCAGGACCAGTGCCGCGACGCCGGCGTTGATGTGGACCACGGTGCCGCCGGCGAAGTCGATGGCCGGGCCGAGGGCCTTGCCGATCTCGCCCTCGGGGCCGAAGATGCCGCCGCCCCAGACCATGTAGGCCAGCGGGCAGTAGACCAGGGTGACCCAGACCGGGACGAACACGGTCCAGGCGCCGAACTTGGCGCGGTCAGCGATCGCGCCGCTGATCAGGGCCACCGTGATGATGGCGAAGGTGGCCGCGTAGCCGACCTTGATCAGGCCGTCCGGGGTGGTGATGCCTTCGAGCCCGAAGGTGGCGAACGGGTTCCCGACGATCTCCAGGAAGCCTTCGCCGGAGCTCATGGAGGCCCCCCAGAGCACCCACACCACACCGACCATGCCGATGGAGATGAAGCTCATCATCATCATGTTCAGTGCGGCCTTGGCGCGCGTCATGCCGCCGTAGAAAAATGCGAGTCCAGGTGTCATGAACAGCACAAGTGCTGCTGCCACCATCAGCCATACGTGACCTGCGGTAAGTTCCATGGTGCACGTCCTCCCTTGCTTAGAATTACGTTCGATGCGATCTGAGATGTCCGGCGGATCGCTCCGCCTGCCCCAACGCTGTTTGCGTTCTAAGAAGAGTTTGCTGGTGCCGTGTTTCACCGGCGGAGGATTTACATTGCCGGACTGTTACAAGAACCTCCCGGAAGTAAATGGTGCGTCTCGTGCTTGTTACGGTTATGTTTCACGCCTTCCATCACGCCCCCGCCTGCCGCAAGGCACTAGAAGTGGCATCAGCAGCAGCATCGAAAGCAGCAGCATGAGCAAAACAACCCGTTCAGCCGACGGAACCCGGCGCCCGGCCGGCCTTCGGCAGCCCCGCGGCCCCCGCCTGCCCCGGGACATCAAGGTGATGTTGGTCGCGGCCTTCCTGATCGCGCTGGGGTTCGGCCTCGTGGCGCCGGTGCTCCCCCAGTTCGCCACCACGTTCGACGTCGGCGCGACGGCGGCCGCGGTAATTGTCAGCATCTTCGCGTTTATGCGGCTGGTGTTCGCTCCGGCCGGCGGCGCGCTGATCGTGCGGCTGGGCGAACGCCCGGTCTACGTCGCCGGGCTGCTGATCGTGGCCGCGTCCACCGCAGCCTGCGCTTTCGCCCAGGACTACTGGCAGCTGCTGGTGTTCCGTGGACTGGGCGGGGCCGGATCGGTGATGTTCACGGTCGCGTCGATGGCCCTCGTAGTTCGTTTGGCGCCGCCGGAGAGCCGCGGCCGGGTCTCCGGCGCGTACGCCTCGGCCTTCCTGATCGGCAATGTGTGCGGACCGATCGTGGGCGGGCTGCTGGCCGGCTTCGGGCTGCGGGTGCCGTTCCTTGCCTACGCGGCCGCGCTGGTCCTGGCCGCCGCCGTCGTGCAGACCCAGCTCAGCCACGTCCCCGCGGGGTCGCGTGAGGCCGGGGCGTCCGCCCCGGCGATGCTGCTGCGGGAGGCCCTGCGGGACAGCGCCTACCGGGCCGGGCTCGTCTCCAGCTTCGCCAACGGCTGGGCCACCTTCGGCGTCCGGATGGCTACCGTGCCGCTGTTCGCCGTCGCGGCGCTCGGTGCAGGTCCGGAGTCCGCGGGCTGGGCGCTGGCCGTGTTCGCGGCGGGCAACGCCGCGGCCCTGACCTTCTCCGGACGGCTCGCGGACAACCTGGGCCGGAAGCCGATGATGCTCGCCGGACTGGTCGTCACCGGCCTCGCCACGGCAGCGATCGGCTTCACCCACGAACTTCCCTGGTTCCTGCTGGCCTCGACCGTCGCCGGCATCGGCTCCGGGCTGCTCGGGCCGGCGCAGCAGGCGGCGGTCGCCGACGTCGTGGGCAATGAGCGTTCCGGCGGCCGGGTGCTCGCGGTGTTCCAGATGACCGCCGACAGCGGCGCGATCGTGGGCCCGGTCATCGCCGGTCTGCTGGCCGACCGGCTGGGCTACGGCTGGGCCTTCGGCGTGACCGGCGGGGTGCTGCTCGTCGCGGCCGCTGGCTGGGTGATGGCCCGGGAAACATTCCAGCGGACCCCGGCGCAGGGCTAGTTCAGCAGCGCGTCCACAAAGCTCTCGGGGTCGAAGGGCGCCAGGTCGTCTGCGCCTTCGCCGAGTCCCACCAGCTTGACCGGGACACCGAGGGACTTCTGGATCGCGACGACGATGCCGCCCTTGGCGGTCCCGTCCAGCTTGGTCAGCACGATGCCGGTGATGTTGACGACTTCGGCGAAGACCCGGGCCTGGTTCAGGCCGTTCTGGCCGGTGGTCGCGTCGAGGACCAGGAGCACCTCGTCCACCTCGGCGAGCTTTTCGATGACGCGCTTGACCTTGCCGAGCTCGTCCATCAGACCGACCTTGTTTTGCAGCCGGCCGGCGGTGTCGATCATGACCACGTCGACTTCCTGGTCGATGCCGGCCTTGACCGCCTCGTACGCGACCGACGCCGGGTCGGCCCCGTCGATGTCGGACTTGACCGTGGGCACACCGACGCGCTGGCCCCAGGTGGCGAGCTGTTCGGCCGCGGCCGCGCGGAAGGTGTCCGCGGCGCCCAGCAGCACGTCCTTGTCCTCCGCGACGAGCACACGGGCGAGCTTGCCCACCGTGGTGGTCTTGCCGACGCCGTTGACGCCCACCACCATCATCACCGCGGGCTTATCCGCGTGCCGCTCGACGTTGAGGCTGCGGTCCATTCCGGGGTCCACGAGCTTGAGCAGTTCCTCGCGCAGCAGCGCCTTGACCTGTTCGGGCGAGCGCGTGCCCAGCACCTTGACCCGCTCGCGGAGGGCATCCACCAGCTGCATCGTCGGCTCGGTGCCGAGGTCGGCCAGCAGCAGCGTCTCCTCGACTTCGTCCCAGACGTTCTCGTCGATCTTGTCCGCGGACAGCAGGGAGAGCAGTCCCTTGCCGAAGATGTTGTTGGACTTGACCAGGCGTTCGCGCAGCCGGGTCAGGCGTCCCGCGACCGGCAGCGGGGTCTCGACCGGAACGGTCTCAAGTCCTGCGACGTTGTCCGGCACCTCGACGGTCTCCAGGGCCTCGACGTCGACGGCGTCCGACGGCGCCGCACCGCGGGGCGGCGCCGGGCGGTCCTCCAGCAGCGTGCCCCCGCCGGGACCCTGGACGGGGTCATTCGCGTCGCGCTGCGAGGGGTAGTTGGTGATGTTCTTCCGGGTCTTCATCAGCACCGGAATCAGCGCACCGAGGACCACCAGGGCAACGAGGATGGGCAGGGCAATAGGGAGGATGTCGTTCACTCCCCTAGCTTCTCACAAACCCCAAATGCCCCGCGGACGGCCGATCCACCTGCCCGATTCACCTGCAGCGGAGGGTCCTCAGACCTCGGCCCCCAGCCGCTGGCTGATCACGGTGGAGACGCCGTCGCCGCGCATCGTGACGCCGTAGAGCGCGTCGGCGACTTCCATGGTGCGTTTCTGGTGCGTGATGACGATCAGCTGGCTGGACTCGCGGAGCTCCTCGAAGATGGTGATGAGCCGGCCCAGGTTGGTGTCGTCCAGGGCGGCCTCCACCTCGTCCATCACGTAGAACGGCGAGGGCCGCGCCTTGAAGATGGCCACCAGCAGGGCCACCGCGGTCAGTGACCGTTCACCGCCGGAGAGCAGCGAGAGCCGCTTGATCTTCTTGCCGGCGGGGCGCGCCTCCACCTCGATCCCGGTGGTGAGCATGTCCGAGGGGTCGGTGAGGACCAGCCGGCCCTCGCCGCCGGGGAACAGCCGCGCGAAGACCCGGACGAACTGGGCTGCGGTGTCCTCGAAGGCCTCGGCGAAGACCTTCTGCACCCGCTCGTCGACTTCCTTGATGATGTCCAGCAGGTCCTTGCGGCTGGCTTTGAGGTCCTCCAGCTGTGTGCTCAGGAACTGGTGGCGTTCCTCGAGGGCCGCGAACTCCTCCAGCGCCAGCGGGTTGACCCGGCCCAGGGCTGCGAGGTCGCGTTCGGCCTTGCGGAGCCGCTTTTCCTGTTCCTCGCGGACGAAGGGTTTGCCGGCGACAATTTCCTGTCCGTCCTCGTCCACGGGGGCGCGGAGCGCGGCCCACTTGTCCCCCGATTCGGCGGCCGGCACCGGCACGGGCCGGTCGGGGCCGAAGTCGGCGACCAGCTGATCCGCGGTCAGTCCGAGTTCCTCGACGCTGCGCAGTTCGAGGGCCTCGATCCTGAGCCGCTGCTGCGCGCGGGCCAGTTCGTCCCGGTGTACGGAGTCGGTCAGCTCGGCCAGTTCACGGGCGAGGGTGTCGTTGCCGGTGCGCACCGCGGTCAGTTCGCGCTCCATCTGTTCGCGGCGTTCCTCCGCCGTGTCGCGTTCGCGGCGGGCCAGCTCGACCGAGACATCGATGAATCCAATGACCTGTTCCACGGCCGCGGAGACGGCGGCGGCGCGGCCGGCCTGGAGCCGGCGGCGGCGGGCGCGTTCAGCCGCCTCCTCGCGGGCGCGGCGTTCGGTGGCGGCGGCCCGCTCCAGCGAGGCGGCGCGGTTGCGGATGGCGGTGAGCTGTTCCTCCGCGCTGCGCAGCGAAAGGCGGGCCTCCATCTCGGCCGCCCGCGCGGCAGACGCCGCCAGGGCGAGGGCGTCGCGGTGCTCGGGCGAGGGTTCTTCCTCGGCGGGGGCCTCCTGGGCGGCAGCGAGCCTGGCAGCGACAGCCTCCAGGGCGTCCTGTTCCCCCTGGATGTTCGCTTCCGCGCGGGCCAGGGACGCGGCGAGCCGTTCACTTTCCCCGACGGCGCTGCGCAGCACCGAGTTCAGGTGGCCCAGCCGTTCGGCCACGGCGGCGAGCCGGGCGTCGGAGTCGTGCAGTTTTTCCAGGGCGGCGTCCGCGCGGTCCTGGGCGGCGGCACGGCGGGACTCCGCGGCGGACAAGGCGAAGCGGTTGCGCTCCAGCTCTGCGCCGACGGCGGCGAGCCGGGCGGCGGCGTCGTCGATGGCGGCCTGGACCTCCAACAGCGACGGCGCCGAGGCGGAGCCGCCGCTGACAGTGAATGCGGTGAACACGTCGCCGGCCCGTGTCACGGCGGTCAGTTCCGGCCGGGCGGCGATCAGCTGCGCGGCGGCGTCGAGGTCCTCGACGACGGCGGCGCCCGCCAGCAGCCGGGCCAGCGGCACGCCGCTGGCCTTGTCTCCGACGGGGGCGACCAGCGCGGCGGCCCAGCGGGCGCCGTCGGGAAGGTCTGGGTCCGGGGCGTGCCCGGCCGGTCCGGATGCCCCGGCGAGCAGCAGGGAGGCCCGGCCGGCGTCGTCGTCCTTGAGGAGCTGCACCGCGGTGGCGGCGGTGGCGGCGTCGCGGACCACGACGGCGTCCGAGCTGCTGCCCAGCGCGGCGGCGATGGCGGCCTGGTAGCCGGCCTCCACGGTCAGCATGCCCGCCAGCGGCCCGAGCACGCCGGGCAGCTCCGCGGCCAGTACATGCTCCGAGCCGTCCTTGCGGTTGAGGCCAAGCTGCAGGGCGTCGCGGCGGGCCACGAGGGCGTCGCGTTCCCGCTCACCGTCCCGTTCGGCCGCCTTGAGGGCGTCGATTTCCGCCGCGACGGCGTCCAGTGCCTCGGTGGCCGCCTCGTATTCGGCGTCGAGGGTTTCCTCGCCGTCCTCGACGCCCGCAACCTGGGACTCGAGCGCGGTGAACTCGCTTTGGGCGTGGCGGCGCCGTTCCTCGCCGGCCTTTTGCGACTCCCTCAGCCGGCCAAGCTCGGCCTGGGCGGATTCGACCCGGGACCTCGCGGCGCCCACCTGGCCCGCGAGCCGGGCAAGGCCCTCCCGGCGGTCCGCGGCGGCCCGCAGCAAGGTGGCGAGGCGCCTGTCTTCGGCGGCGGCCGCGCTTTCGGCCTCCTGCTTGACGGCGGTGGCCGCGTCCAGCGCGGCGCGCCCCTCGATAATGCCCGCTTCCAGCCCGGCCTGGTCGGCCCGGACCCGGGCCGCCTGCTTCTCCAGCTGCTCGGGGTCCCGGCCGGCGTCGGGGGCCGCGTCGGCCGCACCGAGCAGGCGTCGGCGTTCCTCGGCGAGCGAGCCGAGGGAGCGCAGCCGTTCCCGTCCTGAGGAGAGCTGGTACCAGTTGTCCCGCGCGGCGTTGAGCTTCGGGGTGGCCTCCGCGGCGAGCTGTTCCAGCCCGGCCTGGCGCTGGCGGCCGCTTTCGAGCTCGCGTTCGACGACGCCGCGGCGGGCCTTGAGTGCGGTCTCGTCCGCGACGTCCTGCTCCAGCACGGATTGAAGCTGGACCAGGTCGTCGGCCAGCAGCCGTGAGCGGGCGTCGCGGACCTCGAACTGCACCATCTGGGCACGGCGCGCCACCTCGGCCTGCTTGCCCAGCGGGGTGAGCTGGCGCCGGATTTCTCCGGTGAGGTCACTGAGCCGGGCCAGGTTGGCCTGCATGGCCTCGAGTTTTCGGACCGTCTTTTCCTTGCGGCGGCGGTGCTTGAGGATGCCCGCGGCCTCCTCGATGAAGCCGCGCCGGTCCTCGGGCGTGGCGTGCAGCACCTTGTCCAGCTGTCCCTGCCCGACGATTACGTGCATTTCCCGGCCCAGGCCGGAGTCGGAGAGCAGCTCCTGGATGTCCAGCAGCCGGCAGGCCGCGCCGTTGATGGCGTACTCGGAACCGCCGGTGCGGAACAGGGTGCGGGAAATGGTGACTTCGCTGTAGTCGATGGGGAGGGCGCCGTCGCTGTTGTCGATGGTCAGCGAGACGTGTGCCCGGCCCAACGGCGGGCGACCGGACGTGCCGGCGAAGATGACGTCTTCCATCTTGCCGCCGCGCAGGGTCTTGGCGCCCTGTTCGCCCATCACCCAGGACAGCGCGTCCACCACGTTGGACTTGCCCGAGCCGTTGGGGCCCACCACGGCGGTGACGCCGGGTTCGAATTCGAAAGTCGTCGCGGAAGCGAACGACTTGAACCCTCTGACGGTCAGACTTTTGAGGTGCAAGGTGTTTCGGGTCTCCTGGGTGGCGGCAACGGGGGCGTTTGCTGCCCTAAATCTACTGGGTTCACCGCGGAATCCCGCGGATTTACGGTACCTCCAGCGCGGATCACCAGCGCCCGTTCCGCGGCCGTGGCTGGCAGACGGGGCAGGTGTACGAGGAGCGGTTCATGAACTGCTCGCGTTTCATCAGGCTCACGATTCCGGCCCCGGCGCAGCGGCGGCATTCCTGGCCCTCCCGGCCGTAGGCGTTCAGGGACCGTTCGAAGTAACCCGAGGCGCCGTTGACGTTGACGTACAGGGAATCGAAGCTGGTGCCCCCGGCAGCGAGGGCGTCCGTCATCACCTCACGGGCGGCGTCGAGCACCCGCAGCGCCTCCGAGCGGCGGAGCGTGTCCGTGGGCCGGGCGTAGTGGAGTTTGGCGAGCCAGAGGGCCTCGTCCGCGTAGATGTTGCCGATCCCCGAGACCAGCCCCTGGTCCAGGAGCGCCCGCTTGAGACCGGTTTTCCGCGCCCGCAGCCGCCGGTAGAACTCCTCGAAGGAGAACCGCGGATCCAGCGGGTCCCGGGCGATGTGCGAGGCTTCCTCCGCGATCAGCGGCAGCGGCGTTTCCGCGAGGCCGCCGGGACCGCCGTCGGCTGTTGGGATCAGCGAGGTGAGGAAGAGTCCGCCGAAGATGCGCTGGTCCACGAAGCGCAGCTGTTCGGGCATCCCCGCCGCCGGGCTGAGCCGCAGCCGGATTTTCAGGTGCTTTTCGTCGGCGACGGCGGCGTCCTGCATCAGCAGCTGGCCGGACATGCCCAGGTGGGCCATCAGCGCCGCCGCCGGCGGCGCGGCACCGGCGCCGGTGCCGGCGTCTCCTGCGTCTATGCCTGCGGTGTCCGCGAGCGGGAGCCAGAGGAATTTTCCGCGGCGCACCACGTCCAGGACGCGGGCGCCTTCGAGGTTCCCGGCGAAGTCCTCGGCGCCGAGCGCGTGGCGGCGGATGGAGCGCGGGTCCAGCACCTCCACCGAGGTGATGGTCCGGCCCCGCACCCAGTTCACCAGGCCGCGCCGGACGACCTCGACCTCGGGCAGTTCAGGCAAGGGGTGCCTAGCTGCCGGTCTGGGACTTGAGCTGCGGGGCTTCCGCGGCGTCGGCCACCGTAGCGTCCGGGGTACGGGCCGGGGCCGGTGCGGAGAGGCGGCGCCAGGCGTCCGCGGCTGCTTCCTGTTCGGCTTCCTTCTTGGAATTTCCCGAACCGGTGCCGTAGTCGGTCCCGCCGATCCGCAGCACGGCCTCGAACGAACGCGCGTGATCCGGGCCTGAGCCCTCCACGGCATAGTTGATCGTGCCGAGCTGGCGGCTGGCCGCGAGTTCCTGGATGCTGGTCTTCCAGTCGGTGCCGGCGCCCAGCGCTGCGGCGTCCTGGAGCAGCGGGCCGATCAAGCGCATCACGAGCTGGCGGGCGGTTTCCAGGTCATTGGACAGGTAGGTGGCGCCGATGAGCGCCTCCATGGTGTCCGCCAGGATGGAGGCCTTATTCTTGCCCTCGGTGAGCTTCTCGCCCTGGCCGAGGTAGATGTACTCCCCCAGCCCGATGCTGCGGCCGATGCCGGCCAACGCCCGGGTGCTGACGACGGCGGAGCGGCGCTTGGCCAGGTCCCCTTCGGGCAGGTCCGGGTTGTCCCGGTACAGCGCGTCGGTCACGGAGAAGCCCAGGATGGAGTCGCCCAGGAACTCGAGCCGTTCGTTGGTGGGGATGCCGCCGTTTTCATAGGCGTAGGAACGGTGTGTCAGAGCAAGACGAAGCGTCCCGGCGTCAATAGAGACACCGAGACGCTTCAGAAGCTCTTCAGTTGAAGACATCTTGGTCAGCCTATTGGCGGATTAGACGTCTGCGACCTTGCGGCCCTTGTACTCAAGGAACAGCGCGGTGCCAGCCGAGTCGGTAACGACCTTTGCCTGGTGCGGCAGGCTGTAAACAACCTGTCCGTTTTCCACGGTCTTCACCAGGTGGGGGGCAGTTGCCTTCCACTGGGAGCGGCGGGCGCGGGTATTCGAGCGAGACATTTTCCGCTTGGGAACAGCCACGGCTAACTCATTTCTCTCTAGTCCAACACTTACAAATCAGTTTTGCCGGTCAGGCTTAGCCAGATCAGCTAGGGCAGCCCAGCGAGGATCTACGACCTCGTGGTGGTGCCCCGGCTCGTCTTCCAGGCGTACTCCGCATTCGGAGCAAAGGCCCTGGCAGTCTTCCCGGCACACCGGCTGGAACGGCAGCATGGTGACAACTGCGTCCCGCAACACCGGCTCAAGATCGATCAGATCGTGCTCGACTCGACGTTGCTCTTGTTCGTCTTCTTCATCCGGGAATTCAGCATCCCCGTAGAAGAAAAGTTCTTGCACATTGACCTCAAGGTCATACGCAAGGGGATCCAGGCATCGACCGCATTCGCCGGTTACTTCGACGTTTGCGGTGCCCGATACCAGAATTCCTTCGTGTACGGCCTCCAGGCGCAGATCCAGCTCGACATCTGAGCCTTCCTGCACACCAATGAGCGCCACACCAAGATCACTTGGCGCGGGTACATGTTCCGTCAGTGTCCGCATGCTTCCCGGACTGCGTCCGAGGTCCTTGACGTCGAACGCCAGGGGCGAACTAGCATCTCGTTTAATGAGAACTCCTGTTGAACATATGACCGACGTACCATCTTAGCCTGAACTTCCGGACGGACTCAAACCGGCGGACGGCGCACGGCTGAGCGCCGCACCCCGGCCCGGGCAGGGGCCGCGCAACCGGCAGCAGGCCGCCGAGTACCGATCTAGCTTACCCTCTACGCGGGGTGCCCCGGACCCGGCTCGCCGGACCTCAGCCGCTTCAGCACGGACTTCGGCACAAACTCGGAGACGTCCCCGCCGAGGGTGAAGACTTCCTTGATCAGCGTGGAGGACAGGTGCAGGTAGTGGCCCTCAGCCGGAATGAACACGGTCTCCACCCCGGTGAGCTGCCGGTTCATGGTGGCCATCGGCAGTTCGTAGTCGAAATCCGAGGAGGAACGCAGTCCCTTGACAATCGCGGAGGCTCCACGCTGCCGGCAGTAGTCGGCCAGCAGCCCCTGCCCCACAGGTTCCACCACAATTCCCCGCAGCGAGGCCAGGGTTTCCCGCGCCATGTCGAGCCGCTCCTCGAGCCCGAAGCGGTACTTCTTGGCGTAGTTGGTGGACACCGCCACAATGACCTCGTCGAAGAGGCTGGCCGCCCGGGCGATGACTTCCAGGTGGCCGTTGTGGATGGGGTCAAAGGAGCCAGGGCATACGGCGCGTCTCATCCTCTGAACCTACCCCATCGGCCGTGCGGGCCGGGATAGCATGGCGGAATGTCAGCATCTAAGAGTTCTTCTGCCGAGCCCGTGCGCGCACCGTTCACCGTCGCCGGCGGCGTCGTCCTTGTGACAGGGGCCGCGATGGGCATGGGGCGCCTCTATGCCCTGCGCGTTGCCAGGGAGGGTGCCGCCGTCGTCATCCTCTGGGACATCGACGCGGACGGCCTGGCCCAGACGGCCGGCGAGGTCACGGCGCTGGGAGCACGCGCCGTCGTCCGCCGGGTGGACCTGTCCAGCCGGGAGGCCATCGCCGAAGCAGCCGCGGAAGCCCAGTCCGAGGGCCCGCTGACCCTGCTCGTCAACAATGCGGGCATCGTGCGCGGCGCCCTGTTCTGGGACCACGACCCGGCCCGGGACATCGCCCTGACCATGGACATCAACGCCCTGGCGCCGATGTACGTCGCCCATGCGTTCCTGCCGGCCATGATGGCCGACGGCGGCCGTCCGCGCCGGATCCTGAACATCGCCTCCGCCGCCGGGACCGTATCCAACCCCCGGATGAGTGTGTACGCCGCTTCCAAGTGGGCGGTGATCGGCTGGAGCGACTCGCTGCGGCTGGAACTCGAGCAGCAGGGCCACGACCACCTCAAGGTGACCACCTTCTGCCCCAGCTACATTTCCACCGGCATGTTCGCCGGCGCCCGCGGCCCGCTGTTCACCCCGCTGATGACCCCGGACGACGCCGTCAATCGCGCCTGGCGTGCCACCGTGGCCGGCCAGCCGCAGCTGATCGCCCCGGCAACGGCGCAGCTGGGCAAAGTGCTGCGCGGCCTGCTGCCGGTCCGGGCCTGGGACTTCGTTGGCGGGAGAGTCTTCGGCATCTACACCACGATGGACAAGTTCACCGGGCGGACCGACAAGGCGGGGACCCCGTGAACAAGCAGCCGCTCTCCCCCTGGCAGCGTGCGGCCACCGGCGCCAACCTGCTCTCCCCCGCCGGGGATCTGGGCGTCACGATTTTCGAGGAGATGACCACACTGGCGCTGCAGACCGGCGCCATCAACCTCGGCCAGGGCTTCCCGGACGAGGACGGTCCCGCGGAGATCAAGGACGCAGCCCAGGCAGCAATCGCCGCCGGCGCCAACCAGTACGCCCCCGGCAAGGGCATCCTGGAACTGCGGGAGGCCATCTCCCTGCACCAGGAGCGCTTCTACGGGCTCACTCCGGATCCGCAGACCGAAATCATTGTTACCACCGGGGCCACGGAGGCCATCGCCGCCGCGCTGCTGGCCCTGGTGGGGCCCGGCGACGAGGTCCTCACCTTCGAGCCGTTCTACGACTCCTACGGCGCCATCATCGGCCTCTCCGGAGCCCGGCACGTCACCGCGCCGCTGCTGGCCCCCGACTTTATGCCGGACCTCGACGCCCTGGCTGCGGCGTTCAGCGACCGCACCAAGGTGGTGCTGGTGAACAATCCGCACAACCCCACGGGGGCGGTGTTCCCGCGCGAGGTGCTCGAACGCGTCGTCGAACTCGCCGCCAGGCACGACGCCGTCATCATCACCGACGAGGTCTACGAGCACCTCACTTTCGGCGCCGTGCATCTGCCGGTCGCGACGCTGCCCGGCGCCGCCGAGCGCACCCTGACCATTTCCTCGGCCGGCAAGACCTTTTCCTTCACCGGCTGGAAGATCGGCTGGCTCAGCGGCCCCGCCCACCTGGTGGCCGCCGCCCGCACGGTCAAGCAGTTCCTCAGCTACAGTTCCGGGACGCCGTTCCAGAGCGCCATCGCCGTGGGGCTGGGCCTGCCCGAGGAGTTCTACACCGGCATCGCCGACACGCTGCGGCTCAAGCGCGACATCCTCAGTGAGGGTCTCCGCGCCGCGGGACTGGAGGTCTTCAGCCCGCAAGGGACCTACTTTGTAAACGTGGACACCGCCCCGCTGGGCATCTCCGATTCGGTGGACCTGGCCCGCCGGCTGCCCGAACTGGTGGGCGTCGCCGCCATCCCGGTGCCCGTGTTCTGCCACCCCGAGGGCGCCGAGCGGACCCGCAGCCTGCTCCGCTTCGCGTTCTGCAAAAAGACCTACATCCTGGAGGAAGCCGCCGAGCGCCTCTCCACGCTCCGGGACAGGCTGTGAGCGCGAACCGCACCCCGGCGACGCGCTTCCTGCGGGCCACGGGCCAGCACGCCGTGATCGAGCCCGATGAGTTCACCGAGGGCGGCTTTGTGCTGAGCATCGGCGGCGCCGAGCAGTCCCACGTCAACCTGTCCGACCCGGAAGACATCTTCTACGAGTACCTGCGCCGGATCGGCCATGTGGTGGATCTCGCGGCACCGTGGGGTGAACCCATCACGGCGCTCCACCTGGGAGCCGGTGCCCTGACGCTGGCGCGCTACATCCAGGCGACCCGGCCGGGTTCGGCGCAGTATGCGGTGGAGCTGGAGCGGGAACTGTTGGACTTTGTGCTCCAGCACCTGCCGATGCCGGAGGGCACCGCGCTGCACACCGTGATCGGGGACGCCAGGGAGTCCCTGGCCACACTGCCCGCGGACCTGCGGTTCGACGTCGTGATCCTGGACATCTTCTCCGGCCCGGAAGCGCCTGCCCACATCGCAACCACGGAGTTCTACCAGGAGGCCGCCGCCCGGCTGACCGCGCGCGGCGTGCTGATCGTCAATGTCGGCGACGAGCCGGGCCTGACCCTGGTGCGCAGCCAGGTGGCCGCGCTGCGCCGGGCAATGGCGGATGTGTCCGCGTTTGCCGAGGCGGGAATGTTCGCCGGCCGCTATCCCGGCAACGTCATCCTGACCGGCACACAGGGACCGTGGCCTGAGGTGTGGACCGCGGCCCTGACTGCCCGCGGACCGCACCCGGCGAAGGTGCTCTCCGGCGTGGAGCTGGACGTGCTTTCGGACTAGCCGCGGGACTCCTCAGTCTCAGCAGGCTCCCCCGCCTCGGATTCCGCCTGCGTGTCGACGCCGGGCTCGGCGAACCAGAGCCGGGTTTCGCCGTACTTCTTTTCCGCGAACCGCTCCATCCCTTCCGGCCAGGACGGCTCCGGGGTCCGGGCCGAGCGTTCCACGACGACGACGGCGCCCCCGGCCAGGTGCGGGAGCAGCTTGGCGAGCACGGCGGCCAGGGCCACCTCGTCCAGCGGGTAGGGCGGGTCCAGGAGCACCAGGTCCCAGGCGGTCTCCGCGGCGGCCCGGTCCAGGAACGACTCCACTTTGGAGCGGTGCACGGAGACCGTCTTGCGCCCCGCCACGGAGTTGACGAGGTCCGCGTTGCGCTGGCAGACCTCGCTGGCCTTACCGTCGAATTCCACCAGGTCAACGGTGCGCGCGCCGCGGCTGGCGCTTTCCACCCCGAGTGAGCCAGACCCGGCGTAAAGGTCCAGGACCCGGGCGTCGGCGATGACCTCGAAGGCGTCCAGCCGCGAGAACAGGGCCTCCTTGACCCGGTCCGTGGTGGGGCGGGTCAGGGAGCCCGGCACGCTGACCAGCGGCGTGCCGCCGGCGGCGCCGGCGATGATCCGGCTCATGGCAGGCTCCCCCGCCCGGCCGTGGCCGGTCCTGTGGTCTCGCTCGCTGCGCTGTGTGGGCTAGCCGCGTTCAAGGAACGCCTCCTTCTCCGGGTTGAGGTAGTCGTCGATGGCCGCGGCGAGGCCGGCGTGCCGGGCTAGGTCCGGGTCCGCGCCGACGATCGCCTGGGCGTCCTGCCGAGCCCGGGCGATCACGTCCTCGTGCTCGAGCACCCGCAGCAGCTTCAGCGTCGAGCGGCCGCCCGACTGCGAGGCCCCTAGGATGTCGCCTTCGCGGCGCAGTTTGAGGTCCTCCTGAGAGAGGGCAAAGCCGTCGGTGGTGGCCGCCACCGCGTCCAGCCGCCGCCGGCTGGGATGCTCGGGCTCCAGGGTGGTGACCAGCAGGCAGGTTCCCGGCAGCCCGCCGCGGCCCACACGGCCGCGGAGCTGGTGGAGCTGGGAAATGCCGAACCGGTCCGCGTCCAGGATCACCATCAGTGTCGCGTTGTGCACGTCGACGCCGACCTCGATCACCGTGGTGGAGACCAGCAGTTTGGTCTGGTTGGCGGTGAAGGCGGCCATGGTTTCGGACTTCAGAACCGGGTCCTGCCGGCCGTGCAGCGGCGCCACGGGCACCCCGGCCAGTGCCGGTTCGTCCCGCAGCAGCTCGACGACGCCGGTGACGGAGGCCAGCTCCCGGGTGCCGTTTTCAGCCAGGTCCGCGTCGGTGGGCTCGGCCTCCCCGGGGCTGAAGTCGCCGTCGTCGTCGGTGCCGATTTTGGGGCACACGACGTAAACCTGGTGGCCGGCGTCAATTTCCTCCCGCGCACGGGACCAGATCCGGGAGGCCCAGGCGGGGTGTTCGGCGAGGCCCACCACGTGGGTGGAGATAGGCGCGCGGCCCGCGGGCAGTTCGTCCAAGACAGAGGTTTCCAGGTCGCCGAACACGGTCATGGCCACGGTGCGGGGGATGGGGGTGGCGGTCATGACCAGCAGGTGCGGCGGTTTGCTCGCCTTGGACCGGAGGGCGTCCCGCTGCTCGACGCCGAAGCGGTGCTGTTCGTCCACCACGATCAGGCCGAGGTCGTAGAAGGAGACGTTTTCGCTGAGCAGCGCGTGGGTGCCGATCACGATCCCCGCGGTCCCGGAGGCGGCGTCCAGCATGGCCTGTTTCCGGGCGGCGGTGGGCATGGAGCCGGTGAGGAGGGTGACCTGGACGGCGTCCGGGCCGAGGCCGCCGAGCAGCCCGTCACGGGACAGCGGCCCGAGGGTGCGGCGGATGGAGTCGAAGTGCTGGGCCGCGAGCACCTCCGTGGGGGCCAGCAGCGCGGCCTGTCCCCCGGCGTCGACCACCTGCAGCATGGCCCGCAGGGCCACAATGGTCTTGCCCGAGCCGACCTCGCCCTGCAACAGCCGGTTCATCGGCGAGTCCAGCGCCAGTTCCTCGGCGAGGGTCTTGCCGACGGCGGCCTGGCCCGCGGTCAGGGTGAACGGCAGCTGGCGGTCAAAGGCCGTCAGCAGGCCGCCGGGCACCGGCCGGCGGGCGGTCGCCTCCTCGGCGGCCAGCTGGGCGCGGCGCCGGGCCAAGGCGGACTGCAGCACCAGGGCTTCCTGGTAGCGGAAGCGGGCCCGGGCGCGCTGCCAGTCCGACGCGGTCTCCGGCGCGTGGATCAGGCGGTACGCGGCGGCGACCGGGAGGAACTTTTCCCGGGCGGCGATCTCAGCCGGGAGCGGGTCCGGGACTGCGTCGAGGTCAGCGGTATCCAGCAGGGTGGAGACGACCTTCTGGATAGACCAGCTGGTCAGCTTGGCGGTAGCCGGGTACACCGGGATGGGCATGGCCGCGAGCTTTTCCGGGTCCATGCCCGGGATGTCCGGGTCTTCATCGAGCAGCTGGAACTCGGGGTTGGTCAGTCCCAGCGCGCCGCCGTAGCGGGTGATCTTTCCGGAAAACAGGGCGCGCCGGCCGGGCTGCAGCTCTGCCTTGGCGCGGAAGCCGTTGAAGAAGCTCACCTTGAGGGTTCCGGGCACAGCCCCGGCGGGACGGGCGGCGGTTCCTGAGCCGGCCTCGTCGGTGATCACGACGTCGGTCAGTGAGCCGCGGCGGGCGCGCATCTGCCGGGTGCTGCTGGAGACCACGCGGGCGATCAGCGTGACCTCCTCGTCCAGCGGGACCTCGCTGATGAGGGTCAACTCGCCGCGGTTCATGTAGCGGCGCGGGAAGTAGTTCAGCAGCCCGCCGACGGTGGTGATGCCGAGGTGTTTCTCGATGACGGCCGCGGAACGCTTCCCGATCCGGCGTTCCAGGCCGAGGTCAAGTTCAGTGGTCATGTCCGTCGCGGGCCGCGCTGCGGGGACCGTCGGGGACGCCTGCGTCGGGGTCACGCGGGACGGCCAGGTCGCTGACGCTGATGTCCGAGGGTTCGCCGAGCGAGCGGATCATGGCGACGGCGGGGCCGGCGTCGGGCACGTGGACGTGGACGCGCCAGCGGTAGGCGCCGTTGGCGTCGGCGTCGCCGCCCACTTGGCTCATGATCACGGACTCGCCCATCTCGTCGAGCCGTTGTCGCATGGTGGCCGCGTCCAGCGGCGAGAGCGTGATGGTGCACATGAGCTCCACGCCGTCGTCCCGCGGCATGTCCGCGTGGATGTGGGGGTCCTGGACGTCGTAGCCGTGCAGCCCGTCGAGGAGCTGGTCCTGGAGTTCTTCGCCGAGCACGGCGGAGCGCAGGCAGTCCAGCACCAGGAGCATCCCGACGCCGCCGGCGTCCACCACATGGGCGGTGTGCAGGGCCTCGAGCTGGTCCTCGGTGTGCACCACGGCGGCCAGGGCGGCCTCGACGGCGGCGTCGAGGGCCAGGCCGAGGGTGTGGTTGCTGTCGTCGCCGTCGTGCTCGGCGTCGACGGCGGCGGCGGCGCGGGCGGCGGCCTCCATCACGGAGAGCATGGTGCCCGGGACCGGGTCGCTCAGCGCGGACCAGGCCCGGATCTGGGCGCGGTTGAGCGCGGCGGCCAGCAGCGGCGAGCTGAGCCGGGTGTGCCCGGCCAGGGGTTCGGCCGCGGCACAGAGGAAGACGGCGAACAGTGTGCCGGAGTTGCCGCGCGCCTGCTCGATCGCGGCCTGGCCGGCCCGCGCCAGGACGGCGCCGACGTCGTTCTGGGCCGGATCCGGCGCGCCCACCGCGTGCACCGGGGTGTCGGCGCTGAGCTGGGGCAGGGCGGCAGTGTCGGTGGCAACGTCGTGGAGGGCCCGGGCGGCGGCGCGCACCGTGAGGTAGAGGTTGGTTCCGGTGTCGCCGTCGGCGACGGGGAAGATATTGATGGCGTTCAGGCGGTCGCTGTGGTTCCCAAGCGTTGTTTCCGCCTTGCCCAACCACCGCTTCATCGCTTGCGCGTTGGCGGCAATTTTAGTCTGCAAAGTGATCCCATCCCACAGTGTCAGCGGGCCGGCCCGCTATTGTCACGCCCGTGCTGTCCGTTGGTGCAGGGGCTTCTACCGAGCCTATCGCAGTGAAACCGGGAGGCAGCTGAACGCCCGCCGGGAAGGCAGCCAGCAGGCCGTGGTCCTCGCCGCCGCCGAGCACCCAGTCCAGCGGGTCCGCGCCCAGCAGGGCGGCGGCCGGCTCCAGCGGCGCCGCGAGCTCCTTCAGCACCGCGGGGTCCAGGTTGAGCACGGCGTGGCTGGCGGCGGCCATCCGCACCCCGTCCCGGACCAGGCCGTCGGAGATGTCCATCAGGGCGGTGGCGCCGGCTTCCCGGGCCAGCGGACCGGCTGCGAGCGGCGGCACAGGGCGGCACTGGGTGGCCATCAGGGCGCGCTGTTCCCGGTTCAGCGCCTGCACCGGGGTGGCCGATTCCAGCAGGGCCAATCCGGCGGCGGCCCGTCCGACGCTGCCGGCGAGCGCCAGGGTGTCCCCCGGCCGGGCACCGGAGCGCAGCACCGGGGCCTGTCCGTCGAGGGTGCCCAGGATGGCGACGCTGACGGCCAGTTCGCGTCCGCGGCCCAGGTCCCCGCCCGCCACGGCGCAGTCGGGGGCGCCCAGTTCGCGGATGCCGGCGCTCAGCCCGTCGGCGAAGTCCTCCACCCAGCCCACGGGGGTTTCGGGCGGCATGGTCAGGCTCACCACCATCGAGGTGGCACGGGCGCCCATGGCGTTGATGTCGCTGAGGTTCTGGGCGGCTGCTTTCCAGCCGACGTCGTAGCCGGTGGTCCGGTAGCCGTTGTTCCACTCGAGCCTGAAATCCTGGTCCACCACCTGGGTGTCGATGCTGACCACTGCCCGGCCGTCGGGGGCCGCCACGATCGCGGCGTCGTCTCCGGGGCCCAGGAGCAGGGTGCCGGTGCCCGGGGTGGGGTCCCCGCCGTGGAGTCGCGGGAAGATCCGGGCGAGGAGTTCCGATTCGGAGAGCTCGGCCACGGTCAACGGCGATGGCGGGGTCGGTGGGGTCAGCGTTTCAGGCACAGCCCTACGCTACCGTGCGGGGCTGACAGGGGCCGTTGGGCTGCCGGGCGCTTCAGCCGGCGCCGGCCAGGTATTCCCTCAGCCTGGCTTCGGCCGCGGGCGGGTGAAACCCTCGGGATGCCAGCTTGGCCAGGTCCAGAGTGCTGTTCGCCGGGCGCGGGGCCGCGGTCCTGCCGGCGAAGTATTCGGCCGTGCTGACCCCTTGCACGGCGGAGGCGGGACTGCCGCTGAGCTCGTAGATCTCTCCGGCGATGTCCGCCCAGCTGCGGGGATCTCCGCCGTTGCTGAGGTTGTAGGTGCCGTAGGGCGCCGCGGTGTCGAGCAGGTGCCGGATGCCGGCGGCGAGGTCCGCGGTGAAGCTCAGCCGGCCGGTCTGGTCATTGACGACGGCGGGTTTGATACCGCGGGCCGCCAGGACTGCCATAGTGCGGACAAAGTTGTTCCCCTCGCCCACCACCCAGCTGGTTCGCACGATGTAGTGGCGGGGCACCACGCCCACGACGGCGTCGGCGGCGGCTTTGGTCTGGCCGTACACGCCCAGCGGCGACGGCGGTTCATCCTCACCGTGGACCTCCCGGCTGCCGTCGAAAACGTAGTCCGAGGATACGTGGACCAGCGTGAGGCCGTGCTCAACGGCGGCGCGGGCCAGCCGGGTGACGGCGGTGACATTGATCTGCCACGCAGCGGCCCGCCCCGCGGGCGTCTCGGCGTCGTCCACGGCGGTGTAAGCTGCGGCGTTGATGACCGTGGAGTAGTCCCGCCAGTTCCGTGCTGCGAAGGAATCCTCGCTGCCCAGGTCGAACTCGGCGCGGCCGGCGAACTCAACGGAACGGTCGCCGTCGTAAAGGGCCCGCAGTGCCCTGCCCAGCTGGCCGTCGGCACCGAGGACGAGGGTTTTTTTTGGCGGCATCGGAACCACGTCCGCGAGCCGGGGGTGCGCCCTGTCCTGCTCCGAGAGTTCGGCCTGTTCCAGTGGCACCGGCCAGGTGATGGCCGCCGTTTCGTCGGCGAGGTTGAGGAAGGTGTACCGCTGCTGTGCGTCGGCGGACCAGTGGTCATTGACCAGGTAGGTGTAGGCGGTGTTGTCTTCGAGGGCCTGGAAGGCGTTGCCTACGCCGCGGGGGATGAAGATGGCACGGCTAGGATCCAGGACCGCGGTGAAGACCACCCCGAAGGTGGGGCCCTCGCGCAGGTCCACCCAGGCGCCGAAAACCCTGCCCGTCGCGACGGAAATGAATTTGTCCCACGGCTCGGCGTGGATCCCGCGGGTGGTCCCGGCTTTCGCGTTGAACGAGATGTTGTTCTGCACCGGGTGGAAGTCTGGCAGGCCCACGGCGAGCATTTTTTCGCGCTGCCAGTTCTCCTTGAACCAGCCCCGGCTGTCCCCGTGCACCGGAAGGTCATAGAGCACGACGCCGGGAATCGGGGTGGGGTGGGCTGTGAGCTGCTTCCCGAATTCGATCGGCATGGCTTATTGGCCCTGTTCCGCGTATCTGGCTTCGGTTGCGGCCTTCTGCGGGCGCCACCAGTCCTCGTTGTTCCGGTACCAGTCGATGGTGTCCTCGAGCCCGGCCTCGAAGTTGGAGAACCGCGGCTCCCAGCCGAGCTCGGCGCGGAGCTTGGACGAGTCGATCGCGTAGCGCAGGTCGTGGCCGGGCCGGTCAACCACCAGGTCGTAGGCGTCCGCGGCCTGGCCCAACTGCTTGAGGATCAGCTCCACGACGTCCCGGTTGCTCCGTTCGCCGTCGGCGCCGATCAGGTACGTCTCTCCGATCCGGCCCCCGACGATGATGGCCAGGACAGCGGAGGAGTGGTCGTTAGCGTGGATCCAGTCCCGGACGTTCTCGCCCCGGCCGTACAGCTTGGGCCGGATTCCGTCGAGGACGTTGGTGATCTGGCGCGGGATGAACTTCTCCACGTGCTGATAGGGACCGAAGTTGTTGGAGCAGTTGCTGATGGTCGCCTGCAGGCCGAAGGACCGCACCCAGGCGCGCACCAGCAGGTCCGAGGCGGCCTTGGTTGAGGAATACGGGCTGGACGGGTTATACGGGGTGGACTCGGTGAACCGCCCGGGATCGTCGAGTTCAAGGTCGCCGTAGACCTCGTCGGTGGAAATGTGGTGGAAGCGCGTTCCGTGCCTTCGCGCAGCCTCGATCAGGGTGTACGTGCCGACGACGTTGGTGTCCAGGAAGGGACGCGGATCGTGCAGTGAGTTGTCGTTGTGCGACTCGGCGGCGTAGTGGACCACGACGTCGGCCCCCGCCACCAGCGCATCCACCAGGGCCGCGTCGCAAATGTCACCGTGCACAAAGCGGAACCGCTCCTCCGGCAGCCCTTCCAGTGACTTCCGGTTCCCGGCATAAGTGAGTTTGTCGAGCACCGTGACGTGATCGCCGGTGTGCGCCAGGACATGGCGGACGAAGTTAGCACCGATGAAACCTGCACCACCGGTAATCAGTAGTCGCTGCATATTCCAAGACCCTACCTGTTGCGGTAACTCCGATAAACCTCAATGATGTGCCCATGCGGGGAATCATTTTGGCCGGGGGAACCGGATCGCGCTTGCATCCGATTACGTTCGGGATCAGCAAACAACTGGTCCCGGTCTACGACAAGCCCATGATCTACTACCCGCTGTCCACGCTGATCCTGGCGGGCATCCGGGATATTTTGATCATCACCACGCCCCAGGACGCGGGCCCGTTCCAACGCCTGCTCGGGGACGGCTCCCAGTTCGGGATCTCGCTCAGCTATCGGCAGCAGCCCTCGCCCGACGGCCTCGCGCAGGCTTTCATACTCGGGGAGGAGCACATTGGGGTTGATGCAGTGGCACTGGTCCTGGGCGACAACATCTTCTACGGTCCCGGCATGGGAACCCAACTTGCCCGACACGCGGCCGTGGACGGCGGCTCCGTCTTCGGCTACTGGGTCCAGAATCCGGCAGCCTATGGCGTGGTCGAGTTCGACGGCGAGGGCCGGGTGCTGACACTGGAAGAAAAACCCGAAATCCCGAAGAGCAATTACGCGGTGCCAGGGCTGTATTTCTACGACAACGACGTGGTGGACATTGCCCGCGGCCTCAAACCGTCTCATCGCGGCGAGCTGGAAATCACGGATGTCAATAACGCCTATTTGGGACTGGACAAGCTGCACGTCGAAATTCTGCCCCGCGGCACCGCTTGGCTGGACACCGGGACTTTCGACGATCTCAATGACGCCTCGAACTTTGTTCGGACGGTCCAGAAACGGCAGGGGCTGATCATCGGGGCGCCCGAGGAGATCTCGTGGCGCCAGGGATTCCTCAGCGACGACGAACTGCGTGCACGGGCCGAGCCGCTTGTGAAGAGCGGTTACGGGTCCTACCTGCTCGGCCTGCTGGAGCCGTAGCCGGGCCATAGCTCGGCCGCGGCGGCGCCGGGCAGCGTCCGGCCGGACCCCGGCCCGGGATAGGCTGGAGGGATGCCCCCGCTCCGCCCGCACGGCCCGCTCCGTCCGCTTCGCCTTCTCGCCGCCGCTGCCGCCGCCGGGCTCCTGCTCAGTGCCTGCTCCCCCGCCGTCGACGTCGCGCCCGCCAAGGATGCGGCGAACGCCGCCTGTGCCCCGATGATGCTGGCGCTGCCGGACAGCATCGGTGAGGCGAAGCTGCGCAAAACCAACAGCCAGGCGACGGCCGCCTGGGGCGATCCGTCCCTCGTGGTGCTGCGTTGCGGTGTGAACGTCCCCGGCCCCACCACGGACCGTTGCGTCAGCGTCAACGGAGTCGACTGGGTGATCAAGGAAGGCAATCCGGTGTGGACCCTGACCACCTTCGGGCGTGAACCAGCCACGGAGATCCTGATGGATCCGGACAAGATCAGCTCGGCGACGGTCCTGGCCGAGCTGGCCAACGCCGCTGCCAAGGTGAAAGCGACGCGGAACTGCGTGGGCCAGGCCGACCTGCAGAACCTGCCGACCGGCAAATAGGTGGGCCCGCGCCGGTGGGGTCAGCGCAGGCCGGTCTTGCGGTTCAGCGCCAGGTGGATCAGCTCGTCGATCAGCTCCGCGTAGCCCAGCCCGGACGCCTTCCACATCTGCGGGTACATGCTCTTGGGCGTGAATCCGGGCATGGTGTTGATCTCGTTGATGACCAGCTCGCCCTCGGGTGTGTAGAAGAAGTCCACCCGGCTCAGGCCCTCGGCGCCCACGGCGTCGAACGCGACCGCCGCGAGTTCGCGGACCCGTGCGATGGCCTCGTCGGGGAGGTCGGCCGGGCAGCTGAGCGCGGCGGCGTCGTCCTCGACGTATTTGGCGTTGAAGTCGTAGAAGTCGTGGCCGCCGCCGGCCACCGAGATTTCGCCCGGCATGGAGGTGCGCGGCGCGTCGGTCCCGCGGCCCTCGAGCACGGCGCACTCGATCTCCCGCCCGATGATGCCCGCCTCAATGACAAGTTTGGGGTCGTGTTCCCGGGCCGCTTCGATGGCGGCGTCCAGGTCTTCGAGCGAGTCCACCTTGGAAATGCCCATCGAGGAGCCGGCCCGTGCTGGCTTGACGAACACCGGGAAGCCGAGGGCGTCCACGCGTTTGCGTACAAGCTCCGGATCGGTGAGCCATTGCCGGTCCGTCACCGCGATGTAGGGTCCCACGCGCAGTCCGGCGGCCTCGAAGACCACCTTCATGTAGTGCTTGTCCATGCCGACGGCGGACGCCAGGACACCGGCGCCGACGTAGCGGGTGTCAGAGAGTTCCAGCAGCCCCTGGATGGTGCCGTCCTCACCGAACGGCCCGTGCAGCAGCGGGAAGACCACGTCCACTGACCCCAGTTCCTGCGGGACCTGGTTGGGCGCGGCGACGATCAGCTGGTGTTCGCCGCCGATCTCGGCCAGCGTCACGGTCTGCTCCGACGGCGCAACCTCCGGCAGTGAGGACGCGGACAGGGACCAAGCCCGGGTGTCGCCGGAGGCAAGCACCCACTGGCCGGTCTTGGCGATCCCGATCGGGATCACCTCGTACTTGTCCTGGTCGATGGCGCCGAGAACCCCGGCCGCGGTGACGCAGCTGACCGCGTGTTCGCTGGAGCGGCCGCCGAAGAGCACCGCGACCCGCGGCTTGCGGCCTGGCTGGGCCTCTGTAGTCACAATCTTTTCCGACACTGTTAGTAATCGCCTTCGGATTTCAGGTCCCGGGACAGCAGCAGCGGCCCCAGTTGGTCTACGGACAGTTTTCCGGCCAGTACCGCGACGACGGCGGCGGTGATGGGCATCTCGACGCCCAGCTTGCCGGCCAGTTCGTGCACGGCCTGCGCCGATTTGATGCCTTCGGCCGTCTGCGTCATCTCGGCGGTGACCTGGTCCAGGCTCAGTCCGGTGCCGAGCAGCCGCCCTGCGGTGTGGTTCCGCGACAGCGCCGAGGAGCAGGTGGCGACGAGGTCCCCCAGGCCCGCCAGGCCGGCCATGGTCCGGGCTTCGCCGCCCAGCGCCAAGGTCAGGCGGGAGGTCTCGGCGAGGCCGCGGGTGATCACGGAGGCCTTGGTGTTGTCGCCCATCTGCTTGCCTTCGCAGATGCCGACGGCGAGGGCGATGATGTTCTTGACGATGCCGCCGATTTCGACGCCGACCACGTCTGCCGTCGTGTACGGGCGGAAGTAGGGGGCCGTGCAGCTGCGGGCCACCCAGCCGGCCGCCGCGGCATCGGAGCAGGCCACGACGGAGGCCGTCGGCTCCTCACGGGCGATTTCCATGGCCAGGTTGGGACCGGAGACCACCGCTACGCGCTCGGCGGGAATGCCCAGTTCCTCACAAATGACTTCGCTCATCCGGGCGTCCGAGTGCAGCTCCAGGCCCTTCATCAGGGAGACCACGAGGGCGCCGGGCCCGATCAGGTGCTTCCACTCGCGCAGCTGGGGCCGCAGGGTCTGGGCGGGGACGGCCAGGACCACCAGGTCGGCGCCGTCGAGCACCTCGGCCACGTCGGGGGAGGCGGTGATGCTGGCCGGCAGGGCAATGCCTTTGAGGTACTGCTCGTTCCGGTGCTCGGTGTTGATCTGGTCCACGACGGCGGCGCGCCGGCCCCAGAGCCGGATGCTGCGGTCCACGCCGGACGCGGTGGCCGCGTCGGCGAGGATCTTGGCGAAGGTGGTCCCCCAGGAGCCGGCGCCGAGCACGGCGACGCTCAGGGCCGAGCCGGCGGCGTCCGTGCCGCGGGGCGCAGCCGTCACTGGATACCGTCCGTCGCGGTGCCGGTATCCGTTGCGGTGCCGGTATCCGTGGGGGCGCCGGCGTCAGCGTAAGTGCCTGGCTTGCCGCCACGCTCGACGAAACGCCCGTGGGTGGACTGGTTGTGCGCCGAGGGGTCCCAGCGCACCAGCGGCGGCTGTCCGCCGCGCAGGCTGGCCAGCAGTTCGGTGATGGCGTCCATAATGACGTTGGTCGCCTCGGTCAGCGTCGCCTTGTCCAGCGGCCGGCCCGCGAACGCGCTGAGGTCCACCGGGTCGCCCACCAGCACACGCGAGGTCTTCCGCGGGAAGACGTAGAACCGCTTGGCGTAGCGCGGGAACACCTCATGCGCCCCCCAGTGCGCCATCGGAACGACCGGGATGCCACTTTCCAGCGCCATCCTCGCCGCGCCGGTGTGGCCCTTCATCGGCCAGAGCTCGGGGTCGCGGGTGAGCGTTCCCTCGGGGTAGATGATGATCGCGCCGCCCTCGTCCACCACTTCCCTGGCGACCTGCAGGGAGCGGTTGGCGCCCGCCGTCGAGCGTTCCACCGGGATCTGCTTGGTGTTCCGCAGCACCGAGCCGAGCACCGGGACCTTGAAGAGGCTGCCCTTGGCCAGGAAGTGCGGCATCCGCTTCTGGTTGTAGAGCATGTGCCCGATCACCAGCGGATCGATTTCGGTGCAGTGGTTGGGCGCGGCTATAAACCCGCCGGCGGGGAGCTTTTCCAGCCCCTCCCACTTCTTGTTCATCAGCAGGTTCATGATCGGCCGGACGATTCCGGCCACAATGACAAAGGTGATGTGGCTCTTGGCCGTTTCCTTCACTTTGTCCCTCTACCGGGCCGAAGTGATGTCGAAATCGGCACCGAGGCCGGCGAGCTTCTCGGTGAAACGCTCGTAGCCGCGGTTAATGATGTCGATGCCGGTGACCCGGGAGGTGCCGGTGGCTGCCAGGGCCGCGATCAGGTGGCTGAAGCCGCCGCGCAGGTCCGGCACATCAATGTCAGTGCCCTTGAGCTGCGTGGGGCCGGAGATGACGGCCGAGTGCAGGAAGTTCCGCTGGCCGAAGCGGCACGGGACACTGCCGAGGCATTCGCGGTGTACCTGGATGTTTGCGCCCATCCGGACTAGGGCGTCGGTGAAGCCGAAGCGGTTCTCGTAGACGGTTTCGTGCACAATCGACACGCCCTCCGCCTGGGTCAGGGCCACAATGAGCGGCTGCTGCCAGTCGGTCATGAACCCGGGGTGCACGTCGGTTTCGAGCACGAGCGGGCTGAGCTTGCCGCCGGGGTGGTAGAAGCGGATGCCGTCGTCGCCGATGTCCATGCCGCCGCCGACCTTGCGGTAGGTGTTCAGGAACGTCATCATGTCGCGCTGGGTGGCGCCTTCGACGAAGATGTCGCCGCGGGTCACGAGGGCGGCAGAGGCCCAGGAGGCGGATTCGTTGCGGTCGGACAGGGCCCGGTGGTTGTAGCCGCCCAGGTCCTGGACGCCTTCGATCCGGATGGTGCGGTCGGTCTGGACGCTGATGATCGCGCCCATCTTCTGCAGCACGGCGATGAGGTCGACGATTTCGGGCTCGGTGGCCGCGCCGGAGAGCTCGGTGATGCCCTCGGCGCGGGTGGCGCTGAGCAGGACCTGCTCGGTTGCCCCGACAGACGGATAGGGCAGCGCGATCTTGGCGCCCTTGAGCCCGTTGGGTGCGGAGATGTGGATCCCGCCCGGGCGCTTCTCGACGACGGCGCCGAACTGGCGCAGCACATTCAGGTGGTAGTCGATCGGGCGGTCGCCGATCTTGCAGCCGCCGAGGTCCGGGATGAAGGCCTCGCCGATGGCATGGATCAGCGGTCCGCAGAGCAGAATCGGGATGCGCGAGTCGCCGGCGTGGGCGTCGATGGCCGTGTGCGAGGCCGTCTTGGCGTTCGTCGGGTCCAGCGTGAGGTCCCCGGTGACGGGGTCCTTGTCCACCGTGACACCGTGGAGCTGGAGCAGGCTGGTGACAACCTCAACGTCCTTGATTTCAGGGACGTTGCGCAACACGGACGGCTCGTTGCCCAGCAGGGCAGCAACCATCGCCTTGGGGACAAGATTCTTGGCCCCGCGGACGGTGACGCGGCCGGTCAGCGGGACGCCTCCGCGGATTGTCAGAACACTACTCATTTACCAGTTTCCTCACGACTACTCGCCCCCAAATCCTTACAAAGGCTCCAGCTAAGCATAGGAGCTAGCGTTACCGATCTGAAATACGGCGCGGGGGCAGGCGTCGTGGATCGTCCGTTCCCTGAGGCTCAATTCGCCGTTGTTCCGCCGTTCAGCCTCGCCACCGCGGCCGACAATGCGGTGGCGAAAGCGCACCACGCGGCATAAGGGGCAAGGGCCACCCCGGCGCGGTGGTTGAGTTTGTAAGTCCGCCGCACCAGATCTGTGCTGCTCGCAGTCAGTACGGCGCATTCGGCCGCGGCCAACCACGGCCGGCGGGCCCGCCAGAAAAGCCAGCTCCACGACGCATTGAGCACGAGGTTTACCGCCAAGGCGGACCGATAGGCGGCTATTTCCTGCTGCCTCATCGTGCTTCCGGCGTCTGTCCCGGCACCGCTGTCCAGCGCGACGGCGGAGCTCACGGCCAGGTCCGCGTAAAGAGCGGTCCACACCACGGGAAATGCGATGGCAGGCGGTTGCCAGTCAGGTTTGTGCAGCCCCAGGTACCATCCGCCGTCGGGATCGGTAGCCACTCCCCCAGCCGCCGCGGTAGCCGCCGTCGCAGCCGCTGTCCACGCCACGGTCATGATTTTCATAACTGCTCCTCTGGCTGCCGGTGGTCGCCCGTCCGGGACGACTGCTCCCCATGGAGTCGATTGTAAATGCCCGACTTCTCCCGGGCCCGTGTGGTCGGCAGACGCCGGCGAACCGATACCGGAACGCCGATTGCATCCGCGCAAGCCAACCGTTGCGATGGAGTGACCGTCGGGGGCGATCTTCTACGTCGTCCAGAGCAATGGCACCTCCAAGCCGTAGAAGATCCGACGGCACATGCTGCCGGGGCCAAGTCCGCGGCCGGCCACCCTAAATTGTCACAGGTGCCTGATTGACTTGGTTCCATGGACGGCAAGCAAGGGCCCAACGTGGCTCTAACGGCAGGAGTGACGGTCGCGGACCTTGCGCGGATCGTGGCCGCCCTCCCCGCTCCGGCCACTGCCGCGGGCCTCATCGACGAAACACGCGAGCTGGAGGACCTGAAGTCCGCCCTAGCCGCCCGCCAGGCCAGGCATGCTGTTGACTTTGACTTGCGTCGGCGCCGCGAACAGGCCCTTGCCGGCGTCCCGGCCGAGCAGCTCGGCGCCGGCGTCGGCGCGCAGATTGCCCTTGCCCGGCGCGAATCCCCCGCCAAAGGCGGCCGGTTGCTGGGGTTGGCCAAAGCTTTGGTCACCGAGATGCCGCACACCCTCGCCGCCCTCGAAACCGGGCAGCTCAACGAATGGCGCGCCACGCTCCTGGTGCGGGAGACCGCCTGCCTGACCGCAACGGACCGCGCCGCCGTGGACGAGGAACTGGCGCCCGACGCCGGAACGTTCAGCGGGGCCGGCGACCGCGCGGTTGTCGCTGCGGCCCGTGCCGCCGCGTACCGGCGGGACCCGCGGTCCGCCACCCAGCGCGCCGCACACGCCGCCGCCGAGCGCCACGTCAGCCTCCGCCCGGCACCGGACACCATGTGCTACCTCACGGCCCTGCTGCCCGTCGCCGCGGGCGTCGCCATTCATGCGGTACTCACCAGGGCCGCGGACGCCCTGCGCTCCGACGGGGACACCCGCCCCCGCGGCCAGCTCATGGCCGATACCCTCGTCGAACGCACCACCGGCAAGGCCGGCGGGGTCAGCGGCATCGAAATCCAGCTCGTTATGACCGACCGAACGCTGTTCCAGGGCGACAGCGAACCCGCGCGGCTCCCCGGCTACGGCATCGTCCCCGCCGGGTGGGCCCGGACACTCGCCGGCCCGGACCTCGAGCAGAACGGGAACCGGAACGAGGCGATGAGGGTTTGGCTCCGCCGGCTCTACACCGCACCGGCGACCGGCGAACTCGTCGCCATGGACTCCCGTGCCCGGCTCTTCCCGCCCGGACTGCGCCGCTTCGTCCAAACCCGGGACCACACCTGCCGCACCCCCTACTGCGACGCCCCCATCCGCCACCTGGACCACATCGTCCCCTGGCACAACGGCGGCACCACCAGCCGCAACAACGGCGCCGGACTCTGCGAAGCCTGCAACCACACCAAAGAAACCCCCGGCTGGAACGCCCAGACCCGCCCGGGAAGCCGGCACACCCTCCAACTCACAACGCCAACCGGCCACTCCTACTACTCCACCGCCCCGCCGCTTCCGGGAACGGGCGTTGCCCCACGGCCGCAACTGCGCTCCTGGCTCCGCCATCGGCCCCCGTCGAAGCAAAGAGTGCCGCCGTCGCGCCTTTCGACTCGATGGCGGCACTCTGGTACGTGCAGGCGGGGCTAGGAGAGCTTTGCCGGGAGTGTGGTGGGCTTGAAGGCCGGCCGGGTGGCCTCGTAAGCGGTGATGTCCTCCTCATGCTGGAGGGTCAGGCCGATGTCGTCCAGGCCTTCGAGCAGGCGCCAGCGCGTGTAGTCGTCAATCTCGAACGGCGCGACCACGTTGCCGCACTGCACCGTCTTGGAGACAAGATCCACCGTGACCTCGGTGCCCGGGGCGTTTTCCAGCACCTTCCAGATCAGTTCAATATCGTCCTGCGCGAGCTCGGCGGCCAGCAGGCCCTGCTTGCCCGAGTTGCCCCGGAAAATGTCCGCGAAGCGCGAGGACAGCACGGCCTTGAAGCCGTAGTCCTTCAGCGCCCAGACGGCGTGCTCGCGGGAGGACCCGGTGCCGAAGTCCGGTCCGGCGACCAGCACGGAACCGGCGCTGAACGGGTCCTGGTTCAGGATGAAGGCCGGGTCCTTGCGCCAGGCGGAGAACAGCGCGTCCTCGAACCCCGTCCGGGTGATGCGCTTGAGGTAGACGGCGGGGATGATCTGGTCGGTGTCGACGTTGCTCTGGCGCAGCGGGACACCGATGCCGGTGTGGGTGGTGAACTTTTCCATGGCGGATCCTTCGTTGGCGGTGGGGACCGGTGCGGGCGGGCGCTACGCGGCGCCGGCGCGGCGGCCGGCCGAGGCGGGCTCGGATTCCAGGTCCGACGGCGAACTCAGCGTCCCGCGCACCGCCGTCGCCGCCGCCACCACGGGCGAGACGAGGTGGGTGCGGCCGCCCTTGCCCTGCCGGCCCTCGAAGTTGCGGTTGGACGTGGAGGCGCAGCGCTCCCCCACCTCCAGCTGGTCCGGGTTCATGCCCAGGCACATCGAGCAGCCGGCGAACCGCCATTCGGCGCCGAAGTCCGTGAAGACCTTGTCCAGGCCCTCGGCCTCGGCCTCGAGCCGGACGCGGGCGGAGCCGGGGACCACCAGCATCCGGACGTTCGGGTCCTTGGTGCGGCCGCGGATGATGTCCGCGGCGGCCCGCAGGTCCTCCATCCGGGAGTTGGTGCAGGAGCCGAGGAACACGGTGTCCACCCGGATGTCCTTCATCGGCGTGCCGGGCTCGAGGCCCATGTACTGCAGCGCCCGTTCCGCGGCGGCTTTGGCATTCTCGTCGCCGAAGTCCGCCGGCGAGGGGACGCTGGCGGACAGCGACACGCCCTGGCCGGGGTTGGTCCCCCACGTCACAAACGGTTCCAGGGTGTCGGCGTCGAGGTCCACCTCGGCGTCGAACGTCGCGTCGTCGTCGGTGCGCAGCGTGTTCCAGTATTCGACGGCGGCGTCCCAGTCCGCGCCCTGGGGTGCGTGCGGGCGGCCGTGCATGTAGTCGTAGGTGGTCTGGTCCGGGGCGACCAGGCCGGCCCGGGCGCCGGCCTCGATGGACATGTTGCAGATGGTCATCCGGGCCTCCATGGAGAGCGCCCGGATCGCGGAGCCGCGGTACTCGAGGACGTAGCCCTGGCCGCCGCCGGTGCCGATCTTGGCAATCACGGCCAGGATGATGTCCTTGGCCGACACGCCGGGGCGCAGGGTGCCCTCGACATTGATGGCCATGGTCTTAAACGGCTTCAGCGAGAGTGTCTGGGTGGCCATCACGTGCTCCACCTCGGAGGTGCCGATGCCCATCGCGAGCGCACCGAAGGCGCCGTGCGTGGAGGTGTGCGAGTCGCCGCAGACCACGGTCATGCCCGGCTGGGTGAGGCCCAGCTGCGGGCCGACAACGTGCACGATCCCCTGCTCGGCGTCGCCGAGGGAGTGCAGGCGGACGCCGAACTCCTTGCAGTTGTTGCGGAGGGTCTCGATCTGGGTCCGGCTGGTCAGGTCCGCGATTGGCTTGTCGATGGCCAGCGTGGGAGTGTTGTGGTCCTCCGTGGCGATGGTGAGGTCCGGCCGGCGCAGCTTGCGGCCGGCGAGCCGCAGTCCCTCGAAGGCCTGCGGGGAGGTCACCTCATGCACCAGGTGGAGGTCGATGAAAAGGAGGTCCGGCTGGGCGTTGGCGCCTTCGCCGTCCCCCTTGCGCACCACATGTGCGTCCCAGACTTTCTCGGCCAATGTCTTTGCCACGGCCTGCTCCCTTCACTGCCTCTTCGCCGCGTGTCTATCTTCGCCGCCGCGCGTGGTCCCGCTCCCGCGGGTTGATGCTCTCCACTGAATCAGCCCAACCGCCGGATGCGCCAGCGCAATGATTTGCATCTCAGATATTGAGACGGCAATATCATTACATGGACAATTCTAGTGGCGTCGGTGTCATCGATAAAGCGGCCCATGTGCTTGACGCACTCGAGGCCGGACCCACCACCCTGGCGCAGCTCGTGGCCGCGACCGGGCTGGCCCGGCCCACCGTGCACCGCCTGGCCCTGGCGCTGGTCCACCACCGCCTCGTCAGCCGCGATATCCAGGGCCGTTTTGTCCTCGGCAGCCGGCTGGTGGAACTTGCCTCGGCTGCCGGTGAGGACCGGCTGATCGCCACCGCCGGACCGGTCCTGATGCAGCTGCGCGACGCCACTGGCGAAAGCGCCCAGATCTTCCGCCGCCAGGGCGACTGGCGCGTCTGCGTGGCGTCCGCCGAACGCCCCATCGGCCTGCGGGACACCATCCCGGTGGGCACCCAGCTGTCCATGAAGGCCGGTTCCGCCGCCCAGGTGCTGCTGGCCTGGGAGGACCACGACCGCCTGCTCGAGGGCCTCCAGGCTGCCCGCTTCACGCCCACCGTCCTGGCCGGGGTACGACGCCGGGGCTGGGCCCAGAGCCTCGGCGAGCGTGAACCCGGGGTCGCCTCCGTGTCAGCGCCCGTCCGCGGGCCCTCCGGCCGGGTGATCGCCGCCGTCTCCATCTCCGGCCCGATCGAACGCCTGACCCGCCAGCCGGGCCGCCTTCACGCCGAGGTGGTCTGCAACGCGGCGCGCGTCCTGACCGAGGCGCTGCGCAAGACCAACGACTGACGCGCCGCCGTTGAGCCGCAGCGCTAGGCTGTGCCCATGAACAGCTATGCGGTCTTCCTGCGCGGGGTCAACGTGGGCGGCATCAACATCAAGATGGCCGACCTCAAGGCGGCCCTGAAATCACGGCCGTTCTCCGCCGTGGCAACGCTGCTGGCCAGCGGCAACGTGGTGCTCTCGAGCGAACTTCCCGCCGCCAGGGTGAAAACCGAGTTCGAGGCCTGCCTGCGGGAGACCTTCGGTTACGACGCCTGGGTGGTGGTGCTGACCGCCGCCCAGGTGGCCGCCCTGGTGGAGGCCTGCCCCTACCCCGCGGATGACAAGGCCACACACAGCTACGTCACACTGTCCTCGGATCCGGACATCCTTACCGAACTGTACGACGCCGGCAGGGCACTGGACTCGGTGGAGTTGACCCGGCTGGCACCGGAAGCCGTGGCCTGGCTCGCCCCGGCCGGCGGCACCCTCGAGAGCCCGTTCAGCAAGCTCTCCGCCAAGGCCCGCTACAAGGCCAGCACCACCACCCGGAACCTGCGGACCATGATCAAGGTCCGCGACGCCGCCGGCTCACCGGGCGCACGCTAGCCGCGGCGCCCCTCAGCCCGCGGCGGACTTCAGTGCGGCGTTGAAGGACCGGAGGCGGCTGACTTCCAGCTCCACCGGGTCCACCACCAGATCCTCCGCGACGGCGGCAACGGAGCCTCGCAGCCGTCTGCCGGCCGCCGCCGCGCGGGCACGCGCCGCGGCGCCGGCAATGAATCTTGCCGCGACGGCCAGCACGATGCCCAGCAGCACGCCCCCTGCCACCAGCACGGTCGGGACGGGCCAGCCCTGAACCCGCGGAACTTCCGGCACCGGCAGCTGGAAGTACGCCAGGGCCGCCAGTACCCCAAGCCAGCCGAGACCGCCGAGAGCGGTGAGCAGGCCCAGCCACTGGACGACATTGAAGGCGGTCCACCACCACGAGCCGCGGCCTGCCTTGAGGTCCGTGCCGGCAATGGCCTGGTCCAGGGCGTCGGGGAGCCGCTCCCTTCCTTCCCGGGCAGCCCCGCGGATGACCGCCCGCCAGGGCCCGGGGGCGCCGTCGGACGCGGCGTCGGCAAACTGCCGCACGGCGGCGTCGGTGCGGGCCCGCTCCGGGGCTCCGGCGGGCGGCAGCGAAGTCCGGTTCAGCTCCGGCCGCTCCCCCTCCCGGCGCAGGTTCAGCCGCCGCAGCGGGTCCGGCCGGAACCGGACCAGCCAGCGGGTGACGGGCCAGCCGGTGCGGCGGGTGGCCTCCTGCCGGTAGGAGCGCGCCACGGCGTCGACCACCAGCGGCACGTTCGCGGCCACGGCCAGCTCGCGGGCCAGCCGGTCCCGGGTGCCGGCCTTCACGCCGGCGGCTTCGCCGGCGCCTGAGGCCTCGGTGAGCCGTTCCGCGGCCCGGTCCACGTCCGCCGCGAGCCGCTGCGAGAGCGCCAGCCGCTGCATGGCGACCTGCCGGATCGCGGCCCGGACCTTGTCCACGCCGGTGCCGACCAAAGCCGAGGCGCCCAGCACCTGGACCTTGCCCAGCCCGTCCCGCGCCAGGATGGCCTTGAGCGACTCCAGCACCGGACGGATCTCGTGATCGGGCAGCCGGTCCACCTGGTTGAGCACCACCAGCATGACGGCCGCGTGGGAGGCGAGCGGGGTGAGGAAGTCGTTATGCACCGCGGCGTCGGCGTATTTCTGCGGGTCCAGCACCCAGACCAGCACGTCCACGAGCCCCACCATGCGCTGGACGATCTCCCGGTTTTCCGAGCGGGTCGAGTCGAAGTCGGGCAGGTCGAGCAGGATCAGCCCGGTGGTCTCATCGGCGAATCCGGGCACGGCGTCGGCGTGGTGCCGGTTGCGGACCTCGAGCCAGTCCAGCAGTGCTTCGCTGCCGTCCGCGCCCCAGATGCCGGCGAGGGGTTCGGAGGTTGTGGGGCGCCGGGCGGCCGCCGTGGCGATCTCGGCCCCGCTGACGGCGTTGAAGAGCGATGACTTGCCGCTCCCGGTCGCGCCGAAGAAGCCCACCACGGTGTGCTCCGCCGAGAGCGAGCGTCGGGAACTCGCCCGTTCCAGGACCTCGAGCACCTCGTCCAGCGTCTCTTCGGGCAGGGCGCCCGCGGCCAGTTGCCGGGCCTCGTCCAGGGCTTCCAGCCGGCGGTGCAGCTGCGAGGCCTCGCGGGCGGCGCCGTGGCGGTTCATGCCGTGCCTGCCAGCTTGCCAAGGGCTTCTGCCTGCTCCGCGAGGGCTGCCGGCGGAACCGCGCCGGAGGCGTCCAGCCGGTCCAGGAAGCGCCGGCTTTCGGCCCGGAGGAGGCGCCGGCAGCGGGCCTGCAGGTCCTCGCGTGCGGTCTTGGCGAGGCGGCGCACGGCGTCTTCGCCAAAGACGGCCTCGAGCACCCGCTGGCCGACGACGGCGGCGCCGCCCGCCACGCCGATCTCGAGGCCGGTCAGGCCCGCGGTCATGGAGAAGACGACGATCATCAGGGCCGCGCCCAGGCCGTTGATGCCGAAGGAGAGCCAGCGCGCCTGGCTGCGCTTGCCCTGGCCCTCGGTGCGGATCAGCTCCATCAGGCTGCCCTGCCAGGCCCGGATCTCGGCGGCGACGGCGTCGGAAAAGCCTTCGCTGGTGCCCGAGAGGTCGTCGGTGCCGAGCAGCTGCCGGCCGGCCGGGTCCGAGCGCCAGCGCTGGTCAGCCTCTTCGGCGGCGTTGGCTGCCTCGTCCAAGATCACCGCCTGCAGCCCGGTTTCGATGGCTGTCTCCACGCGAACGGCCGGGGTGGGCTCACCGCGGAAGAACGCACCCATCCGGTCCCGCAGGCGGCCGATGTTCTGCTCCATGACCCGGAAGAATTCGCCGGTGCCTACGAAGTCCTGCCACCGGGCCAGGACTTCGCCGCGGAGCAGGGCGCCGTCCTTGGTGGCATCGAGGATCCTGCCCACCGCCTCTTCGTAGGCGTTGCTGGCATCGCTGCCCAGCAGCTCAGCCGCGCGGTGCTGGGCGCGTACGGCTTCCGCTACGGCACCCACGCGCCCGCCGAGGGCCTTGACCGTGCCGTTGAGCGTCCGCCGGGCGATCGCCGCTCGGCCGGCGGCGTCGGCGGCGAGTTCCCGGAGCCAGTTCCGCAGCGGGGCGACGGCGACGGCGGGCAGCATGCCCATGGCATCCAGGGCCACCTCGGGAATCACAAACAGCCGGGCGGAGCCCAGGCCCTCGCGGCCGAGCATGGAACGGAGATCGGCGCTGACCTCTTCTTCGGCGGCCTGGGGCACCCGGTCGAGCACCACGGCCACCATGATGTCGCGCGAGGCGGCGTCGAGCAGGAGGCGCCAGGGCACGGCGTCGGCGTAGCGGTTGGCGGTGGTGACGAAAACCCACAGGTCCGCAGCGGCGAGCAGCTGGCCCGCGAGCCGGCGGTTGTCATCGGAGATGGAGTCGACGTCGGGGGCATCCAGCAGCGCGATGCCGGCCGGCACGGCCGGGTCGGCGGCGAGGACCAGCGAGGTGATGGCGGCGCCGTCCGGGGTGGGGCCGGCCTGGTTGGCGGGCAGCGGCGCGGCGACCACGGTGCCGCGGATCCGGCTCAGGTTCGGCAGCACCCGCTGGTCCTCGAACCAGGCGGCGTCACCGGGGTGGTGCAGCAGGATGGGCTGCCGGGTGGTGGGCCGGATCGCTCCGGCCCGGGTGACCGCATGCCCCACGAGCCCGTTGACGAGCGTGGATTTGCCCGCCCCGGTGGACCCTCCGACGACGGCGAGCAACGGGGCGTCGAGGCTGCGGTAGCGGGGCAGGATGTAGTCATCCAGCTGGGCCAGTGCCTGGCGGATGTCCAGCCGGGCGGCCTCGGCGCCGGGCAGGGCCAGCGGCAGCGACACCGCGGACAGCTCCCCCCGCACTGCCTCGAGCAGTTCGACGGCGGCGCCCTGGCGTGCGGCTTGTGACTGTTGCCCGGCCGGGCCGGCGCTTTCCATGGAGCTCACAGCATCATCATGCCAGCTGGACCGCCCGGCGCCGGCGCGCGCGGTGCGCCCGGGGCGCGGTGGCGGAAAACAAAAACGGTCCCGGGCTGATGCCCGGGACCGTTTTGATGGTGACCCCAGCGGGATTCGAACCCGCGTTACCGCCGTGAGAGGGCAGCGTACTAGGCCGCTATACGATGGGGCCAAGCACTTTCCAAACAGCATTTCTGCCGTTCAAGCCAAGTCAGTATTTCATAAACCCGGCACGTGTTCCAAATCGGCGTGGCCGGCTCGGAACCCCTGATCCGCCGCGGAAATCCGCGGTTTTTTCAGAGCTGGGATACCAGGACTCGAACCTAGAATGACGGTACCAGAAACCGTAGTGTTGCCAATTACACCATATCCCAATGGAACTTTCGGGCCGGTTTCGCAGGTCCAAACCCGCACTCCCAGCGCCTCAGCACGAGTAATTACTTTACCCGAGACTTCTGTCCGGCACAAATCGGGCTCTCCCCGCCAGCCTTAGCGGCCCCACCGCCCCTTGCGGGGACCGGGTTTTGCCGGTTTCTCCCGGAAAACCCTTGCCAATCCGGCGCCGCCAAGTTTACGCTCGGTAAGTTACCAACGAGTAACAACTCCTCCCCCACCCAGTTGAGGGCGGAACAACGTCCATTTCCGGATGTTAGCTGCATCACAATTTGGGGGGCCGGCAGCAGAGCCGTTGCCGGCGAGATCGTCGAGAGGAACAACCTGTGTCACAGAGTCGTGCCGCCACCGCCCCGACCCGCACCCGAGCGCAACAGATTGCCATCGCCGTCCTGGCCCTGCTGCTGATAGCGCTGCTGGGGTTCTACACCCTGGTCACCGGAAGGATCACGGACGGATCCGCCAAGCTCAACGACGGCGCCGGGCAGGCCGCCGCCGGTGCCCAGCAACTGAAGGACGGCGCCGGCAAACTCGCCACCGGCGCGGGCCAGGCCGACGCCGGCGCCGGCAAACTCTCGGAAGGGGCCGAGAAGATCCACGCCGGCATCGCCGGGAAACTGGCCCCGGGCGCGGACCGGCTCCAGGAGGGCGCCAGTGCGCTGGCCACGGGCGCGGTAAAGATCGAAACGGACGTCAATAACAAGCTCGCCCCCGGCGTGTACAAGGTGGACGACGGCGCCCAGAAGCTCGCCGCGGGGGCCGTGCAGCTCTCCGCTGCCCTCACCCCCACCGCCGCGGGCAACGCCGAGAACAACCTGGCCGACGGCGCCACCCAGCTCAACGCCGGCGCCGGTCAACTGGAGGCGGGCACGGGCCAGCTGGCTGCCGGCACCGACCAGTTGAAGGGTTACCGCGGGGCGAACAACGACCCCGCTGCCGGCACCGGCACCGCTGCGCTCGCCCAGGCCATGGAGCAGCTCTACGCGGCAGCCAACGATCCCATCCAGGGTGCCGTCCCGCTTGCAGTGGTCAAGGACAAGATCGCCAAGATCCTTGCCGGCGCCCAGCGGCTGGATGCCGGGGCTTCCCAGCTCCAGGCCGGGGCCGCCAAGCTCAACGCCGGCGCCGGCCAGCTCCACGCCGGCACGGGCAAGCTCACAGCCGGGTTCGCCACCCTGGCGGGCAAGCTGAACAGCCGCGACCCCAACAGCCCGGGTGTGGTCATGGGCACCGCGCTGCTCGCCGAGGGCACCGCCAAGATCCGGGTCGGCATGGACGGCGTCCCCGGCGACCCCGAGCACCCCGGCCTGCTCAAGGCCACCGCCAAGATGACCGACGGCAGCTCCCGGCTCGCCGACGGCACCCAAGCCCTGAACACCGGCATCAAGGGTGATCCCGCCGATCCGGCCAACCCGGGACTGCTGAACGGCTCCACGGCCCTGGCCTCCGGCGCGTCGAAGCTCTCGGAGGGCAACACCAAGCTGGCCTCGGGCTCATCACAGCTGTCCACCGGCGCCGAGAAGCTGGCCGACGGCAACGCCAAGATTGCCGCCGGCACCGGCACGCTGTACTCCAGCGCGGCGGCAGTCTCGCCGTCGAACATGGTCAAGGCCGACGCCGCGGTGGCCCTGGGTCTCGTGGCACTGCTGGGCCTTGGCGCCGTCGGGGCGTTCCTGGCCCTGCGGAACCGCCGGCTGGCAGAGAAAACGGCCTAGCCGACCCACAAACGGCCCTGCCGGCGGAGTCACCTCCGCCGCCAGGGCCGTTTCTTGTGAGTGGGCTCGGATGCTGCAGCGTCAGGCCAGCAGGTCCAGCAGCGAGGAGACCTCGCGGCCGGCGAAGCCCGGGGCCGGTTCGCCGCCGCGGTTCAGCCAGACGCCCAGCAGGCCGGCCGCCGTCGAACCTTCCGCGTCGAGCAGCCTGTTGTCCCCGACATAGAGCGTTTCGCCGGGGCCGGTGCCGAGCCGGCGCACGCCTTCAAGGTAGATCGCCGGATCCGGCTTGGGCACGCCGACCGTGTCCGTGCCGACCAGGATGCCGATGCGGCGCAGCCCGGCGGCGTCCAGCTTCACGCGCTGGTAGTCGTGCACATTGTTGCTCACGGCGCCGTAGGGGACGCCGGCGGCGTCGAGGGCGTCCAGCAGCGGTGCCACGTCATCGAAGGCGCGGACGTAGCTGTGCTGGAGGCTGGCGTAGGAGCTGACCCAGTGGTGGGCCTGTTCGCCCTCCTCCAGTTCCACGCCGAAGTGCCCCAGAGCGGCGCGGCCGCGCAGCAGGCGCTGTTCGTTGAAGCTCAGCTCGCCGGCCAGGTAGCGGTCGTAGAAGTGGGTCGTCTCGCGCGTGAAAATCCGCCCAAAGCGTTCCCAGCCGGCCTCGTCGAGGCCCGGCAGGAGGTGCTCGCTGACGTCGCGCAGCGCCGTCGTCATCGCGAACTCGAGGTCAACCAGGGTGTCGTCGATGTCGAACAGCACCCCGCGGATGCCGTCGAGCCCCGCCGCAAGGACGCCGGAGCCAGCCCCGCCGCTCATCAGCCGCGGAAAGCGCGCAGCCGGGCCAGGGACGAATCCTTGCCCAGGATGACCATGGATTCGAACAGCGGCGGGGAGATCCGGCGGCCCGAGACGGCCGTGCGGACGGGCCCGAAGGCCAGCCGCGGCTTCACACCGAGACCTTCGACGAGGGCCTCCTTCAGGGCAGCCTGGATGGTCTCGGCGGTCCAGTCCGCGAGGGGCTCCAAGGCAGCCAGGGCGGCGTCGAGGACTTCGGTGAGGTTTTCCGGCAGGCCCTTGCGGGCGTCGTCGGCGACGTCGATCGCGTCGTCGGCCTTGAACAGGAACGCCAGCATCTCCGGGGCTTCGCCGAGGAGCGAGATGCGCTCCTGGATCAGCGGCGCCGCCTCCGCGAGGATCTCCTCCTCGCGGGCGGTGAAACTCTCCCCCACCAGGCCGGCGGCCTGCAGGTAGGGCACCAGCCGGCCGCGGAAGTCCTCGGCGTCGAGCATGCGGATGTGCGTGCCGTTGATCGCCTCGGCTTTTTTGATGTCGAAGCGGGCCGGGTTGGCCAGCACGTCGTTGACGTCGAAGTGCTCGATCAGCTGGTCCACGGTGAAGATGTCCTCGTCGGCGGAGAGGCTCCACCCAAGCAGGGACAGGTAGTTCAGCAGGCCCTCGGGGATGAAGCCGCGGTCGCGGAGCAGGAAGAGGTTGGACTGCGGGTCACGCTTGGAGAGCTTTTTGTTGCCCTCGCCCATCACGTAGGGCAAGTGGCCGAACACCGGCAGGTAGCTGGCGACGCCGATGTCCATGAGCGCCCGGATGAGCACCACCTGGCGTGGCGTGGAGGACAGCAGGTCCTCGCCGCGCAGCACGTGGGTGATGCCCATCAGCGCATCGTCGACCGGGTTGACCAGGGTGTAGAGCGGCGAGCCGTCGGCGCGGACGATCACGTAGTCGGGAATGCTGCCTGCCTTGAAGGTGATCTCGCCGCGGACCATGTCGGTGAAGGTGACGTCCTCGTCCGGCATCCGCACGCGCAGCACCGGCTTGCGGCCCTCGGCCTTGAAGGCGGCCAGCTGCTCATCGGTGAGCTCGCGGTCGAAGTTGTCGTAGCCGAGCTTGGGGTCGCGGCCGGCGGCGCGGTGGCGGGCCTCGACCTCCTCCGGGGAGGAGTAGCACTCGTAGGCGTAGCCGGCCTCCAGGAGCTTGGCCACGACGTCCTTGTAGAGGTCCAGGCGCTGCGACTGGCGGTAGGGCTCGTGCGGGCCGCCCACTTCGACGCCTTCTTCCCAGCTGATGCCGAGCCACTTGAGGGCCTCGAGCAGCTGCTGGTAGCTCTCCTCCGAGTCACGCGCGGCGTCGGTGTCTTCGATGCGGAAGACGAAGGTGCCCTTGGTGTGCTTGGCGTGGGCCCAGTTGAAGAGCGCCGTGCGGATCAGGCCGACGTGCGGGGTGCCGGTCGGTGACGGGCAGAACCGGACCCGGACCGGGGTTTCGGCGGTGACTTCACGGGTGGCTTCACGGGTCAGTTCCGTGGTGGCAGTGCTGGAGACGGCGTCGGGCGCGGTGGGAGTAGTCATAGTGGTACCAACTTTACCGCGCCCTAGGCATTGCCCTAGCGGCGGACCACCGGGTTGGAGAGGCGTCCGATGCCCTCGATTTCGACCTCGAAGCGGTCACCGGCCTGGACCAGGCCGACGCCGGCCGGGGTGCCGGTCATGATGACGTCGCCCGGGAGCAGGGTGAACGCCTGCGAGACGATGGACACGAGCTCGCGGACGCCGCGGATCATCTGGCTGGTGCTGCCGTCCTGGCGGAGTTCGCCGTTGAGCCGGCCCTGGATCTGCAGGTCCTCGGTGTCCAGCTCGGTCTCGATCCAGGGGCCGAGCGGCGCCGAGGTGTCGAAGCCCTTGGCTCGGGCCCACTGCAGGTCGGTCTTCTGCACGTCCCGGGCGGTGAGGTCATTGCCGCAGGTGTAGCCGAAGACGACGTCGTCGACGCGTTCCTCGGGGACGTCCTTGCAGATCCGGCCGATCACAACACACAGCTCGGCCTCGAAGGAGACCTCCTCGGAAAATTCCGGCAGGATGATCGGATCGTTGGGGCCGATCACCGAGGTGTTGGGCTTGAGGAAGAGCAGCGGCTGCGCGGGCACCTCGTTGCCGAGTTCGTGGGCGTGCTCCACGAAGTTGCGGCCGACGCCGATGACCTTGCTGCGCGGGATGATCGGCGCGAGGAGGCGGACATCCTCCAGCTTGTGCTTGACGGCGGTACGTTCCACACCGTGGAAGAAGGGGTCACCGTTGATGACAGTGATTTCCTCACTGCCGGGCTGGCCCTCAACAATGCCGTACATGGGATCAGAATCGACTACAAACCGGGCGATACGCATGGTTCCAAGCCTACCGCCCGCGCAGGTACTCCAACTGCGCCGCGACGGACAGCTCCGCTGCCGGCCGGACGGCGGGGTCGACGGCGGCGTAGACGGCGTTCGCCACGTCCTGCACGCCGGCTTCCGCGCCGAGCTCAGCGAGGGCGGCGCGGATCTGGGCGAGGCGGTCCTGCCGGTGGTCCCGGTAGGCGCGCACGATGCTGTCCAGCGCAGGCAGCATGGGCCCGTGGGCGGGCAGGACCGTGGCCGGGCCGAGGCTCTCCAGCCGGTCCAGCGAGTCGAGGTAGTCGCCCAGTGTGCCGTCCGGGTAGTCCAGGACGGTGGTGCCTAGACCTAAGATGGTGTCGCCGGTGAGGACGGCTCCGTGCGCGCCGTCCTGCGGCAGGTGGAAGCAGACCGAATCGGAGGTGTGGCCCGGCGTCGCGAGCACCCGGATTTCCACCCCCGCGGCGTGCAGCACCTCACCCTCCCGGAGCGGCTCTGCCCCGTGGCAGTGCGCGGGATCCGCGGCGCGCACCGGCGCACCCGTGAGCTCGGAGAACCGTGCGGCGGCCGCGGTGTGGTCGGCATGGCGGTGCGTGATGAGGATCAGTTCCACGGCCCCGTATTCGGTCAGCTCGCGCAGGTGCTCCTCGTCCAGGGGTCCGGGATCCACGACGACGACGTTGGGCGAGCCCGGGGCGGCGACCACGTAGGAGTTGGTACCGTGCAGGCTCATCGGGCCGGGGTTCGGGGCCAGGCGGAAGCGCGTCAGCTCGGTGCTGCGGACCAGGGCGCGGGCATCGTCGGGAATCACCCTTCCATCTTCCCACCGCGGGGCCTTCATCGGAGCAGAAGGACAACAATGACTGCCGGCAGCAGTGCCTCGGCGATGGCGCTGGCCCAGAGCCGCCGCTCGGAGAGGACCAGGATAACGCCGAGGATCACATGGCCCGCAGCGGTGAAGAGCAGCAGCGCCCGCCCGGCCGCGGGCTCGGTCCCCGTCAGCAGGAGCGCTCCAATGATTGCGCCGATGCCCCAAATCATGTTGTAGAAGCCGAGGTTGAAGGTCCACATCCGGACGGCCGGCACGTCGTCCGGCTTGATCAGAAACAGCCGGTAGAAGCGCTGGTCGCGGTAGAAAAAAGGTTTCCAGGATCCCGACGGCGATCAGCACAATCCCGAAGACAATGCCCAGCACCTGCACCAGCCCAGTCATGGCGATATTCTGCCCTCGCGCCCGGCACGGGAACAGGGACTTCCGGACCCCCGCAGTGTTCGCCGACGACGACGGCGGCCGGCACCGGAGGGTGCGGGCCGCCGTCGTACTGGACCGTCCTCTTGGACGGCGGGGGTCAGCGCGGACTAGGCGAGGCGGGTCAGCCAGCCATGGGTGTCCTCGACGGTGCCGGTCTGGATGCCGAGGAGCTGTTCGCGGATGGCCATGGTGGTCTCCCCCGCCGTGGCGTCCTCGGAACCGATGAATTCGGTGGCGTCTTTGAGGATGCCGATCGGGGTGATCACGGCGGCGGTACCGCAGGCGAAGACCTCGGCGATCTCGCCGGTCGCGACGCCGTCGCGCCACTCATCGAGGGTGATCTTGCGTTCGGTCACTTCGCGGCCCATGTCCCGGGCCACCTGGATCACGGAGGAGCGGGTGACGCCCTCCAGGATGGTGCCGGAGAGCGCCGGGGTGACCAGCGAGCCGTCCTTCATTACGAAGAAGACGTTCATTCCGCCGAGTTCCTCGACAGCGTTGTCGTTGAACTGGTCCAGGAACAGGACCTGCTTGCAGCCGTGGGCCTCGGCCTCCTGCTGGGCGATCAGCGAGGCGGCGTAGTTGCCGCCGCACTTGGCCGCGCCGGTTCCGCCGCGGCCCGCGCGGGCGTATTCGCGGGAGATCCAGATCGATACCGGCTTCAGCTCGCCGCCAAAGTAATTGCCGGCCGGGGAGGCGATCACGCGGAAGGAGACCTCGCGGGCTGCCCGGACACCCAGGAACGCCTCGGTGGCGATCATAAAGGGGCGCAGGTAGAGGGCTTCGCCGTCGCCGGAGGGGACCCAGTCCCGGTCCACGGAGACGAGTTCGCGGATCGCCGCCAGGAAGTATTCCTCCGGCAGTTCCGGGAGGGCGAGCCGGCGCGCTGACTTGTTCAGGCGGGCCGCGTTGGCCTCGGGCCGGAACGTCCAGATGGAGCCGTCGGCGTGGCGGTAGGCCTTGAGGCCTTCGAAGATTTCCTGGCCGTAGTGCAGGACGGCCGCGGAGGGATCCAGCATGATGGGACCGTAGGGCTCGATCCGCGCGTCGTGCCAGCCGCCCTTGCCCTCGGCATCAACGCTGTAGTCGACAATCGCGGTGTGGTCGGTGAAATAGTCGCCGAATCCCGGGTTGGCCAGGATGGCTTCACGCTCTTGCGCGGACTTCGGGGTCGCCGAGAGCCGCTGGGTGAATTCGACGCCATGGGCAGTCTGGGTCATGGTTCCTCCACGGTCGGCTGCCTGGTGTGTGAACGTGGTTCATCCTCGGACCACGGCAGCATGTTGGTGATTCGAAAACAAGCTTACGCCCGTTGCCACGGCCGCCCGTGGTGGCGTCCAGGGGGTGGCTCCTAGAGGGCGGCTGCGATGGCGTCGCCGATCGCGGCGGTGCTGCGGAAGCTGCCGTCACGGGCCTCGACGTCGGCCGCGACGGCCGCTTCGACCTTCCGGGCGGCCGCGGCGTGGCCCAGGTGGTCCAGCAGGAGCGCGGCGGAGAGGATGGCGGCGCTGGGGTCCGCCTTCTGCTGGCCGGCGATGTCCGGGGCCGAGCCGTGGACCGGTTCGAACATTGACGGCGCGGTGCGGTCCATGTTGATGTTGCCCGACGCGGCCAGGCCGATGCCGCCGGTGACGGCGGCGGCGAGGTCCGTGAGGATGTCGCCAAAGAGGTTGTCAGTGACGATGACGTCGAAGCGCGAAGGGTCGGTCACCATAAAGATCGTGGCCGCATCGACGTGCAGGTAGTCGTGGCTGACCTCCGGGAACTCCGGGGCCACGGCCTCCACGGTCCGCTTCCAGAGGTGCCCGGCGAAGACCAGGACGTTGTGCTTGTGCACCAGCGTCAGCTTCTTGCGGGGCCGGTCGTTGGCGCGGCGGAAGGCGTCCCGCACCACGCGCTCCACGCCGTGGGCGGTGTTCAGCGAGACCTCGGTCGCCACCTCATGCGGCGTGCCGGCGCGCAGGGTGCCGCCGTTGCCCACGTAGGGTCCTTCGGTGCCCTCGCGGACCACAATGAAGTCGACTTCGCCGGGGTTCGCCAGCGGGCTGCCGACGCCGGCATAGAGTTTCGAGGGCCGCAGGTTGACGTAGTGGTCCAGGCTGAAGCGCAGTTTGAGCAGCAGTTCGCGTTCGATGATGCCGGAGGGGATGCGGGTGTCATCGGGGGCGGCGCCCACCGCGCCGAACAAGATGGCGTCGCGGGTGCGCAGGTCGGCCAGCGTGTGCTCGGGCAGGGTCTCCCCCGTGGCCAGCCAGTGCGCGGCCCCGAGCTCGTAGTGCGTCTGCTGCAGCACGATGCCCTCGGCGGCGGCGGCCTTCTCGAGGACCTTCAGGGCTTCGGCGGTGACCTCGGGGCCAATGCCGTCGCCGGGAATGACGGCCAGATCAATGGTGGATGCGCTCATGATTTCAGCGTAGCCAAGCCATCCGCATGCTGGTCAATCCGTCTCATTATTCGAACACTTGCTCAGCTTCCCTTCAGCGGCGAGGCGACCACCACCACGTTCCGGCCCCACGGGTCCTCCGTGTAGCAGCTGATCAGGACCAGCCGGTTGGCCACGGCTTCCCATACGCCGCTGTCCTTGAGTGTCGCTTTGGAGTAGGTGGTGACCGAATCCACCCGGTAGCGGAGGACGCCCGTAGCCGTGGTCACCGTCAGCACGTCCCCGGGGGCGGCCTGTGTGCTCAGGTGGTTGAACGGGGCATCCTGGTCCAGCCAGCTGTGGCCGACGATGTAGGTGGTGTTCGTCGAGCCCGCGCCGGGGGTTCCAAAAGGTGCCAGCCAGTACCCGTCCTTGGTTTCCGGCGGTACGATGCTCCGGCTCTCCGTATCATCCCGGCCAGGTTCCAGCGGGTGCACCGCAACGTCCATGCCTGCCGCGGGAAACGAGATCCGGAGCGGGACGGAGGCGGCGGGCAGAACCGGCACTGCGGGTGCAGCGGACTTTCCTGCCGCGGCTGCCCCTGCCGGGAGTACGACCGGAGCCTTCGCGGCCGGCCCGCCGGACTGCTGGTGCGGGGGCGCCGGGGTTGAAGTTCCCGAATCCCGCCCGACGGCGGCAGCTCCGGCGTCGGGGATGACGCCTGCGCCGTAGGTGAGCCAGGCGGCCACTATACCGAGGGCGCAGACCGCCAGGACGAGGATGTCCCTTGCGCTCAGCAGCAGCCCGCGGTTGCCGGCTGCCCGGAACCGGGGCGTCTTGCGGTGGCTGGCCATGGTTTCTCCTGCTGGGAGGCAAGCTGCGGAACCTTAAGGATCGGGGCGGGTGCCGCCTGCGCAGCACCCGCCCCGGATAACGGATTTCCTAGCCGGTGACCTTCCGGGCGCGCTGTCCGCCCCGCCACAGCACCGCCCCGGATCCTGCCGCGAACAGGCCGGTCAGGCCCAACAGCCAGGCCGGGACGCCGTCGGGGGCCTGCGAGCCCACAGCGGTCTGGACGTTGTAGCCCACGTTGACCTTGGCCGGCTTGGCGGCTGGCACACCGGCGCCGGCTTGGCGGGGCGCAGGTGAAGCGTGAGGTGCGGCAGCCGGCTGACGCACGGCGACGGGCGGCGTCACCACCGTCGACGTCTCCGGTGCGGCTCCCGTATCGGTGCCCGTACCGTCGCCTTGGTCGCCACCCGAGTCGCCGCTCTGGTCACCGCCGTGGTCGCCGTTGTGGTCACCGCCCGAGTCGCCGCTGTGGTCACCGCCCTGGTCGCCGTTCGGGTCACCACCCGAGTCGCCGTTCTGGTCACCGCCCTGGTCGCCGTTCTGGTCACCACCCGAGTCGCCGTTCTGGTCACCGCCTTGGTCGCCACCCTGGTCACCACCAGTGCCGCCACCCTGGTCACCACCAGTGCCGCCACCCTGGTCGCCGTTCTGGTCACCGCCCTGGTCGCCACCCTGGTCGCCGCCGGTGCCGCCACCCTGGTCGCCGTTCTGGTCACCGCCCTGGTCGCCGCCGGTGCCGCCACCCTGGTCGCCGTTCTGGTTGCCACCAGTGTCACCACCAGGGTCGCCCGTCCCGCCTCCCGAATCCCCCGGCGGAACTACGACCGTGGTCGGAACGCACTTGTTGGCCAGCAGGGCGAGGTTCGCCTCCGACAGGTTCTGGCCGTGGGGGTATATGACTCCCGAGTTCACCGGCACAATGTCCCGGGTGTCATCGGCGTGCGCCTTGAGAGAGCCGAGGTCGACCGTCTGGACAACGTAGGGGTTGCTAGCAGCACTGGTCGCGTGGCAAATGGTGATCTTATGCGGCGGCGCCGCGTTTGCGGAGACGGCGGCCCCCATGACGCCCAGCCCCACGACCCCCAGCGTTGTAATGGTTCTCTTCATCTTCGGCCCCTCCGTCCAACTCAGGTGTCAGAGCTGACGCGAGCGCGGAGTAACCGTCTTGGAGACCCGGCAAATTTATGTGAGACCTCAACGAGCGAAGTGTGTGATGACAGTTACTCCCCAGCATTTGTCGTCAGTTCGCTTGCTTTTTCAGGCTATTTCGCGCCTGCGGCCCAGTCCCGAGTAACTGGTACCCGAGTATCGGTACGGCGCTTACGCCCTTGTCCCGGGCTGTACTCAGTTCCGGAGCCGCTGACTACCTGCCAGTAACTCCACCGCCCCGTTAACGGCCGCGAGGTGGCACTTCACGGCAATGTTTTGGAAAACATTGCCGTGAAGTGCCACCTCGTTGCAGTGGAGCCGGACATCCTCCGGCCGGGCTCAGGCCTCCGCCGGTTCCTCGTACTTGGGGAACACCGGCGACGGCGCCGGCAGTGCGGTTCCGGCCTCGATCGGCGTCTCCAGGGCGGCGAAATCGCGGGCCTCGCCCTCGGGCTGGCCCAGGCTGTCGAGAATGGCTCCGGCAGCCGCGGGCATCACCGGCTGCGCCAGGATCGCGACGGTCCGGAGTACCTCGAGGGTCACGTACAGGACCGTGTTCATGCGTTCGACGTCGGTCTTGCGCAGCACCCACGGGGCCTGCTCGGCAAAGTAGGCGTTGGTGTCGCCGAGCACGTTCCAGATCGCCTCGAGCGCGCGGCTGAACTCCTGCTTTTCGAATGCTGCGCGGGCGATGCCCAGCAGGCCCTTGGCCTGGCCCAGCAGCGCGGCGTCTTCGGCGCTGAACCCGCCCGGAACGGGGACGGCACCCTCGCAGTTCTTCGCCACCATGGACAGCGAACGCTGCGCCAAGTTGCCGAAGTTGTTCGCCAGGTCCGAATTCATCCGGCCAACAATCGCGTCGTGGCTGTAGTTGCCGTCCGCGCCGAAGGGCACCTCGCGGAGCAGGAAGAAACGGACCTGGTCCAGGCCGTACTGCGCCACCCAGTCCGCGGGCGCCACCACATTGCCCAGCGACTTGGACATCTTGATGCCCTGGTTGTGCAGGTGGCCGTGGATCATCACGCGCTTGGGCAGGTCCAGCCCGGCGGACATCAGGAACGCCGGCCAGTAGACGGCGTGGAACCGCGAGATGTCCTTCCCGATCACATGGACATCCGCAGGCCAGTACTTCCGGAAGCTCTCCGACTCGGTGTCCGGGAAGCCGACGCCGGTCAGGTAGTTGGTCAGCGCGTCCACCCAGACGTACATCACATGGTCCGGGTTGCCCGGCACCGGGACACCCCACTTGAAGGACGTCCGGCTGATCGACAGGTCCTCGAGCCCGCCCTTGACGAAGCTGATGACCTCATTGAAGCGGCTGTGCGGCGCCCCGAACTCCGGGTGGTCGGCGTAGAGCGCCAGCAGCCGGTCCTGGTAGGCGGAAAGCTTGAAGAAGTAGCTCTCCTCCTCAGTCCACGTCACTTCGGTACCGGTCTCGGAGGCGTACCGGAGCCCGTCGTCGCGGACCTCGGTCTCGTCCTCGACGAAGTAGCGTTCGTCCCGGACCGAGTACCAGCCGGCGTACTTGGAGAGGTAGATGTCGCCGTTGGCTTCCATCCGCTGCCAGAGCGCCTTGGCAGCCTCGTAGTGGTCCGGGTCCGTGGTGCGGATGAAGCGGTTCAGGGAGATGCCCAGGTCATCGCTCATCTGGCGGAAGGCCGTCGAATTGCGATCGGCAAGTTCCTTGACCGGAATGCCTTCCTTCTCCGCCGTCTGCTGCATCTTCAGGCCGTGCTCGTCCGTGCCGGTCATAAAGAAGACGTCGTAGCCGTCCAGCCGCTTAAACCGCGCCATCGCGTCGGTAGCGATGACCTCGTAGGCGTGGCCGATGTGCGGCACACCGTTGGGGTAGCTGATGGCCGTGGTGATGTAGTACGGGGTTTTTTCGGAAGGCGTCACGTTATTAACCTAGATCAGTTCGGTCAGGGTATCGCTCTGGCGGACAAGCTCGTGGTCATGTGACGCCACCAGCACGGCGATGCCGTCCGACGTCGTGTCCTTGAGGATGCTGATGATGCGGTTGGCCGAGGTGCGGTCCAGGCTTGCGGTGGGCTCGTCCACGACGAGCACGCGGGTGCCCAGGATGAGGGCGCGGGCGATCGCGACGCGCTGGCGCTCACCGCCGGAGAGCTGCGCGGGCCGGTGCCGCATGCGCCGGCCCAGGCCGACGAGGTCCAGCAGGTCCTTGGCCATGTCCCGGCGCTGTTCGACCTCGCCGTCCGGCACGGCCGGCAGCAGGACGTTCTCGAGCGCGCTCATCCCGTCGATTAGGGCGCCGCCCTGGTCGACGTAGCCGATGAGGGCACGACGGCGGTCGGCGATCTCGTCGTCGCCCATGGTCTCGAGCGAGTCGCCTTCCCAGAACACCCGGCCCGACGTCGGCAGGGTCAGGCCCGCGCCGACGGTCAGGATGCTGGTCTTGCCGGAGCCGGAGCGGCCGGCGACGCAGTGCATTTCGCCGGCGTGCAGCGTCATGTTGAAGTCATCGACCACGTTGACCGGCTCGGCGCCGCCCTTGCCTCCGCCGTAGTGGATGGTGATGTTGCTCAGTTCCAGGGGCGTGGCGTGGTCCGATGCCTTCACGATCGTGTTGGCTCGGGTCTGGTGGCCGCCGTTCCCGGTGCTCTCCGGCATCCGGTTGCGGGCCGCCCTGGTCAGGTTCAGCTCGTTAGTCATTGGACCACTTTCGTTGCAATTGGAATCCAGCAAAGTACCGCGACGAGTCCGGCGATTCCGGCCCAGATGGCGGCGTAGGGAGCGAGGAGCAGGCTGATGCCGAGGGCGCCCAGGACACCCAGCGGCAGTGCGATGGTCCCCACCATGGCGTTTTCGAAGAAGCGGACCTGGCCCAGCATGTCCGGGTTCCAGCCCATGGCCTGCAGCGTGCCCAGGTACTGGCGTTTGGCACCCAGTTCGAAGCGGCCGGTGACCATGGTCAGCAGCAGCCCCACGGCCACCCCGGACACACCCAGCACAATGCTCGGCAGGGCGATGCTGGCGGCGGCCAGTCCGCTCAGGGCGCTGGCGCCGGCGGCCCGGGGGATGTCGATCAGCAGTGCGGCGAGCCCGCCCACGGCGGCACCGAAGACGCCGACGGCGACGGCCAGGGAACCGGTGTTGAACTTGTTGGTGCTCAGCTGCCGGCTGGCGAAGGTCAGCGGCGAGTCCACCGGGATCAGGCGCTCATCGTGCTGCGGCTCCTGGTCGATGACCTCGCGGTGGCGCAGCTGCTGCGCGGCGAAGAAGGCGGCACCGGAGTACAGGACCAGCACCGACGCTGAGACGATCGCGGTGGCGACGTTCCAGCTGATCAGGCTCAGTGCGATCCCGGCGACGGTGAGCAGGGCAGCGCCGACGCCGAATTCGGCCAGCACCCAGGACCGGATCTTGCGCTGCGTCCAGCCCATGGCCCGCAGGGTGCCTGCCTCGCGGCGGCGCTTGCGGACGTAGCTGACGGTCGAGGCGCCGGTGAGCAGCGCCGCTCCGCACAGGGTCAGGAAGAGCAGCGTGAGGTTGGTGCCGGTCAGCGAGCCGGAAACGGCGTCGGCGGCGTCCTGGCGGACCCACGACTGCTGCACGGTGCCCAGCGGCGACTCCTTCCCGGCGTCGTCCTTGGAGTAGCCGGGCACGAAGATGTTGGCGTCTTCGCGGGCGGAGCCGGCAACCACTGTCGCCTGCAGGCCCATGTCGCGGATCTCGTTGGCGAGTTTTTCGACCTCCGGCTGCGCCTGCTTCCAGCTGCCGTCCACCTTGGCGCGGACGCGCACGGCGTCGATCACGGAGGCGTTCTTCTCGTAGCCGCGGGCGGCGGCCAGTCCGTAGTAGTCGGTGATGGCGCCGGCCGACTGGCTGACCAGTCCGGTCCCGCTGAGCGAGGGCTTGAGCACGGCCTGCCCGGCGTCGTTGCCGGCGGCGTCCTTGCTCAGGGTCATCGGCGTCGGGTCGTAGCCGCCGAGGGGCAGGCGGTTGACGTCACCGGCGGCCTCCTGGACCTTGGCCGGATCGAAGGTTCCGTAGACCATGGCGAGCGGCGTGGCGGGCTTCTTGCCGGTCGCGAGATTGTCGCGGTAGGCGCGCTCGTCAACGGGCGTGCGCTGGGTCTGGTCGACCGGGGCGCCGTTGGCGCCCTTCTCGGGCAGCCGGTTGACGGTGATCCAATCGCCCGGGACCGCGGACTTGTCCACGGCGCCGTTGCCGGCGGTTTCGCCGTCCTTGTACTTGGGCGCTGCGGCAAAGTCGGTGCTCCAGGTGGCGGGGTTGTAGAGGCCCTGGCCAAAGCTGCCGGTGTCGCCCATCAGCTGGGTCAGGTCCTTGGAGCCGGGCCAGGCGAGGGCGAACGGCGACTTGGACACGAACGGCAGGTAGTCCTTGTCCAGCGACCGGGTCGCGGTGCCGACGTCCTTGATCACGTTGCCGGCGGCGTCGATTTCCTCGATCTTGACCGAGTACTTCAGATCCAGGGAGGTGCCTGAACGCACGATCAGCGGAATCGCCTGCGAGTCGGCGGTCAGCTGGCCGGCCCGCTTGGCCTGCTGGTACTGGGACATCAGCGGAGCCCAGTACTTGAGCTTGACGCCGAGGAAGTCGGGGCCTTGCTTGAGCTGTTCCATGCTGATGCCGTTGGTGAAGAGGCTCTCGAAGTGGCGGCCGATCGCACCGGCGTTGCGGGCATCGGCCGGGGGTGCCTTCTCCAGCGGCGCGAGGAAGTCCCCGGCGCCGCCCAGGAGTGCACGTTCGGCGACCGGGTCGACGGCGACGACGGACTCGGTCACCTGCGGCGCCATGGGCAGGGAGACGGAGAGGTTGAAGAGGTTGTGCTCGGAGCCGCCGGCCGGGGCCGGAAACTTGATGCCGGTCTCCCCCGCCGGGCCTGCGATCCGGACGTTCTTGCCGCCGGCCACCTGCTCTTCGACGAGCTTGGCCTTGCCCAGGGATCCCTCGGCGGTGGTCTTGAACAGGGTCTGCTCGGACTTGCCGTCGGAGCTCACGGCGCTGGCGGTGAGGCGGTATTTCTTGGCGGTGTCGCTCAGCACGGACTCCGCGGCGGGCCACTTGGACGGATCGGTGGCGCTGGGGTCCCCGGCGGTGCCGGCCAGGCCCGCGCTGTAGCCGAGGTAGTCGGTGGCATCCAGGCGCGGGGACTCAAGGTTCTGCGAGACGCGGGAGACCAGGCTGATCGGTGCGGCCACGGAGGTGCCGGCCAGCTTGCGGATGGCGTCCAGCTGCTCGAAGCTGACGCCGCCCTGGCCGGTGGCGATCTCGGGCTGCATCAGGCCGGCGTTGTCGTCGGCCTTGGCCTGGACAAGGACGTCGTAGAGCCCGCGGGAGTTCTGGTCGACGGTGCGGTTCAGCGCGGCCTGCGACTGGCCCTGCACCAGGACGGAAAGGCACATGGCCACGATCAAAATGGACGCGGTCAGCAAAAGCACTCTGCTTCTGATGAACCTCTGGACGGCGTTCATTGGGCTCCTGAAAGCTGGATTGCGTGCGCACACCACTGTTCATTTCCGCGCTGGAAAATAACGGCGTCCCCGGCCGGGTGTGCAAAAGTAAAGGCCGGTCTGCCGGCCAGATCCGAAATTCGGACCTAGCCATTGTACGCAGACCGGCCGCTTCTTCGTGGCCGCCCGCGGCGGTTTTGCCGCCGCAGGCGTCCGACGTGGGGCTTTAGTCCTCGAGGTCGACTTCGCGGACCATTTCGGCGCCGATTCCGGCCTTGATCGCGTCCAGGACCTGCTGCGGCACGGAGCTGTCGATGGTCAGGAGTGCCAGCACCTGGCCGCCCTCCGTCTGCCGCGCCACCTGCATGCCCGCGATGTTGATGTTGTTCATGCCGAGGATGTGGCCGATGGTGCCGATAACGCCCGGGCGGTCCGAGTAGGCCACCACCACGAGGTGTTCGCTGATCGGGATTTCGACCTCGAAGCCGTTGATCCCGACCAATTTCTGGACCTGCTTGGGTCCGGTCAGGGTTCCGGCCACCGAGATCTGGGTGCCGTCGCTCAGGGCACCGCGCAGGGTCAGGACGTTGCGGTAGGACTCCGTGTCCGGGGTGGTGATGAGCCGGACGTTGATGCCGCGCTGCTCGGCGATCACGGGGGCGTTGACGTAGGAGACCTGCTCGGTCACGACGTCGGCGAAGATGCCCTTGAGCGCGGCCAGTTCGAGGACCTTGACGTCCAGCGAGGAGATCTCGCCGGCCACCTCGACGTCGAACTGCGTGAGCGAGGCGTGGGTCATGGCGGTGAAGATCCGGCCCAGTTTCTCGATCAGCGGGATGCCGGGGCGCACGTCCGGGGCGATCACACCGCCGGCGACGTTGACGGCGTCGGGGACCAGTTCGCCGGCCAGGGCCTGGCGGACGGACTTGGCCACGGAGACGCCGGCCTTTTCCTGGGCCTCGTCGGTGGAGGCTCCCAGGTGCGGGGTGACCACAACGTTGTCGAGCTTGAAGAACGGCAGGTCGGTGCTGGGTTCCTTGACGAAGACGTCCACGCCGGCACCGGCGATCTCGCCGGACTCCAGCGCGGCGTAGAGCGCCTCCTCGTCCACCAGGCCGCCGCGGGCGACGTTGACGACGTAGGCGGTGCGCTTCATCTTCTTGAAGGCGTCCTCGCCGAGCATGCCGACGGTCTCGGGCGTCTTGGGCATGTGGATGGTGATGAAGTCCGACTGCGCCAGCAGCTCGTCCAGGGTCACCAGCTGCACGCCGAGCTGGGCGGCGCGGGCCGAGGTGATGTAGGGGTCGTAGGCGAGGATCTTGGTGTCGAAGCCCTTCAGCCGGGCCGCGACGAGGGCGCCGATCCGGCCGAGGCCGATGATGCCGATCTTCTTCTCGAACAGCTCGGTACCGGTGTACTTGGAACGCTTCCACTCGCCGTCCTTGAGCGCGGCGGAGGCCTGCGGGATGTGGCGGGCGAGGCTGAGGATGTGGCCAACCGTGAGTTCGGCGGCGGAGACGATGTTCGACGTCGGGGCGTTGACCACCATGACGCCGGCCTGGGTGGCGGCCTTGATGTCCACGTTGTCCAGGCCCACGCCGGCACGGGCGATCACCTTGAGGTTCTTCGCGGCGGCGATCGCCTCGGCGTCGACCTGGGTGGCGGAGCGGATCAGGATCGCGTCGACGTCGGCGATCGCGGAGAGCAGCTGGGAACGGTCGGCGCCGTCGGTCTGGCGGATTTCAAAGTCCGGGCCGAGGGCCTCGACTGTGGCGGGCGAAAGTTCCTCAGCGAGGAGTACGACAGGTTTGGTGCTTGTCACCGGTGACCTCTTTAGCTCTCTTGTAATTCAGGTGGGGATTTTGGTGAAACGTGGGTGATGCTCGGTAATGCTCAACGCAGGGAAGCCGGACCCCAGTAATGGTGTCCGGCTCCCCCTGCCGGCCAGTTGCCTTAGCGGGCTACTGATCCTTCGGTGTAGTCGTCTTCGTTCTTGATCCAGGAGAAGAGCTTGCGCAGTTCGCGGCCGGTGGCCTCGATCGGGTGGTCCTCGCCCTTCTTGCGGAGGGCCTTGAACTCGGGGGCTCCGGCGTCCTGGTCGTCGATGAAGCGCTTGGCGAAGGTGCCGTCCTGGATGTCCTTCAGGACGGCCTTCATGTTTTCCTTCACCTCGGGGGTGATGACACGGGGGCCGGAGACGTAGTCGCCGTATTCCGCGGTGTCCGAGACGCTCCAGCGCTGCTTGGCGATGCCGCCCTCGACCATCAGGTCAACGATCAGCTTGAGCTCGTGCAGCACCTCGAAGTAGGCCACCTCGGGCTTGTAGCCGGCCTCGGTGAGGGTCTCGAAGCCGTACATGATCAGCTGCGAGGCGCCGCCGCACAGAACGGCCTGCTCGCCGAAGAGGTCGGTCTCGGTCTCTTCGGTGAAGGTGGTCTCGATGACACCGGCGCGGGTGCCGCCGATCGCCTTGGCGTAGGACAGGGCCAGTTCCTTGGCCTTGCCGGACGGGTTCTGCTCGACGGCGATCAGGTCCGGAACGCCGCGGCCGGCTTCGAATTCGCGGCGCACGATGTGGCCCGGTCCCTTGGGGGCGACCAGAGCAACGTCGACGTCGGCCGGCGGCTTGATGTAGCCGTAGCGGATGTTGAAGCCGTGTCCGAAGAACAGGGCGTCGCCGGACTGCAGGTTCGGTGCGATGTCCTCGGCGTAGACGTGGCGCTGGACCTGGTCCGGGGTGAGGACCATGATCAGGTCGGCTTCGGCGACGGCGTCGGCGACGTTGAGCACGCGCAGGCCCTCGGCCTCGGCCTTGGCGCGGGACTTGGAGTCTTCCTTCAGGCCGACGCGGACGTCAACACCGGAATCGCGCAGGCTGAGGGCGTGGGCGTGGCCCTGGGAGCCGTAACCGATGACGGCGACGGTGCGGCCCTGGATGATCGACAGGTCGGCGTCGTCGTCGTAGAACATTTCAGTCACTGGGGTGTCTCCTTTGAATGGATTCTTTGGTGTTGGCTGGGAAAATTCGTTGGTGGAACGGTGGTGCCGCGGGGCACGGCGCGCCGCTAGGCGGAGCGGAGTGCCCGGTCGCTCATGGAGCGGGAACCGCGGCCGACGGCCAGGGTGCCGGACTGCACGATTTCGCGGACACCGAAGGGCTCCAGCACGGAAAGAAGTGCCGTGAGCTTGTCCGGGTGGCCCGTGGCTTCGATGACGACCGACTCTGTGGAGACGTCGACAACTGAAGCGCGGAAGAGGTCGGCTGCCTGGGTGACCTGCAGCCGGGTTGCGGCATCCGCACGCACCTTGACCAGGATGTGGTCGCGCTGCACGGAGGATTCGGGGGTAAGTTCGACGATCTTGATCACGTTGATCAGCTTGTTCAGCTGCTTGGTGACCTGTTCGATCAGCTCGCCGTCGGCGTCGACGACAACCGTCATGCGGGAGATGCCCGGAACCTCGGTGGGTCCGACGGCCAGGGAGTTGATGTTAAAGGCGCGCCGGGCGAAGAGGCTGGCCACGCGGGTCAGCACACCGGGCTTGTCTTCGACCAGAACGGAGAGTGTGTGGCGGGTCATGTTCAGTCCTCTTCTTCCCAGTCCGGGGTCATGTTGCGGGCAACCTGGATCTGGTCGTTGCTGACTCCGGCGGGGACCATCGGCCACACCATGGAGTTCGGGCTCACGACAAAGTCGATGACCACCGGGCGGTCGTTGATCTCCAGTGCCTTCTGGATGGTGGCGTCGATGTCCTCGTCGCGTTCGCAGCGGAACGCGGCGCAGCCGTAGGCGTCTGCCAGCTTGACGAAGTCCGGGATCCTGACGGTGTCGTGGCCGGTGTTGAGGTCGGTGTTGGAGTAGCGGCCCTCGTAGAAGAGGGTCTGCCACTGGCGCACCATGCCCAGGGAGGAGTTGTTGATCACCGCGACCTTGATCGGGATCTTGTTGATCGCGCAGGTGGCCAGTTCCTGGTTGGTCATCTGGAAGCAGCCGTCGCCGTCGATCGCCCAGACCACCCGGTCCGGCTCCCCCACCTTGGCGCCCATGGCGGCCGGCACGGCGTAGCCCATGGTGCCGGCGCCGCCGGAGTTCAGCCAGGCGTGCGGGCGCTCGTACTTGATGAACTGGGAGGCCCACATCTGGTGCTGGCCGACGCCGGCGACGTAGACGCCCTCGGGGCCGGTGAGGGCGCCGATCCGCTCGATCACGCGCTGCGGGGCGCTGAGGCCGTCCTCGGGTTCGGTCCAGCCGAGGGGGTAGGTCTCCTTGAGGTTGTTCAGGAAGGCCCACCAGTTGGCCAGGTCCGGGGTGCCAGAGGTTTCGAACTGCAGGCGCAGGGCCTCGCTGAGCTCCGGGATGATCTCCTTGACCGAACCCACGATCGGCACGTCCGCGGTGCGGTTCTTGGAGATTTCCGCCGGATCGATGTCCGCATGGATGACCTTGGCGTTCGGGGCGAAGGACTTCAGGATGCCGGTGACCCGGTCATCGAAGCGCGCGCCGAGGGTGATCAGCAGGTCCGACTGCTGCAGCGCGGTCACGGCGGACACCGTGCCGTGCATGCCGGGCATGCCCACGTGCTGCGGGTGCGAGTCCGGGAAGACACCCCGGGCCATCAGCGTGGTGACCACCGGGGCGCCGGAAAGCTCGGCCAGTTCCCGGAGTTCGGCGGACGCGTGGGCCTTGACCACACCGCCGCCGACGTAGAGCACCGGCTTGCTGGCGGCCGCGATCAGGCGGGCGGCCTCACGGACCTGCTTGCTGTGGCCGCGGAGCACCGGCCGGTAGCCGGGGAGGTCGATTTTGGGCGGCCAGGAGAATGTCATCTGGCCCTGCTGGGCATCCTTGGCCACGTCCACGAGGACGGGGCCCGGCCGGCCGGTCGAGGCCAGGTGGAACGCCTCGGCCATCACGTGCGGGATGTCGTTGGGGTCGGTGACCAGGAAGGAGTGCTTGGTGATCGGCATGGTGATGCCGACGATGTCCGCCTCCTGGAAAGCGTCGGTGCCGATGACACCGCTGGAGACCTGGCCGGTGATGGCCACCATCGGCACGGAGTCCATATGGGCGTCCATGATGGCGGTAACGAGGTTGGTGGCACCGGGGCCCGAGGTGGCGATACAGACGCCGACCCGTCCGGTGACCATGGCATAGCCTTGCGCTGCGTGGCCGGCTCCCTGTTCGTGACGGACCAGAATGTGGTTCATTTTGGAGGCCATCAAGGGGTCATAGGTGGGCAGGATCGCGCCACCGGGCAAACCGAAAATATCCTCGACGCCGAGTTCTTCGAGCGCGCGGACGATTGCTTGTGAGCCGGTCATCACCGTCGGGGGTACGACGTTGTTCGGCCCAAGGACGGGAGAGGCAGCAGCATGCTCGACGCCGGCGTCGGCCGGGCGTTCGACGCGGTCCGGAGCCTTGGGGGCTCCAGCGGACTTTGTGGCCATCAGCGAGGGGCTGATCGGCGATCCTTTGCTCATCGGACTCTTCCTTTGGTGGATCTTCTGTGATCGTGGAACTGCGGGTAATAAAAAAACCCCTCAGCCTTGGCGGCTCTTCGAGGGGTTTGCGCGTGACGGTTCGTTACCAGTGGAGGCTATGGAGCCACGCGCTTGGTAAGGACGACGGATACACCTGCAGCACTCTCGCATGCAACGCGGCCGGTGGTGACGATTGCGGTCATGCGTTCAGTTTTCCCTCTGCGTGAGACAGCTGTCAACGAGGCCGGGCCCTGTCTCACGATGTGGACAACGGCGTCCACTTTTTGAACTCTTCCCCAATTCCCCCGGTGACCTGACCGCCTTAGGCGGCAGGGCTTAATAAGGGGAATACCGAGGGGCCCCAAGGGCACGGCGCTCGCGCCGTGTCCTTGGGGAAGGTATTACCCGCAGTAGGCGCCGGTGGAGGCGCTGTGGACGAGCTTGGCGTACTTGGCGAGCACACCCTTGGTGAACTTGGCCGGCAGCGGCTCCCAGCCCACCTTGCGGGCCTCGAGCTCGGCCTCGTCGACCAGGAGGTCAAAGCTGCGGGCCGCGATGTCGACCCGGATCCGGTCGCCGTCCTTGACGAACGCGATCGGGCCGCCGTCGACCGCTTCCGGGGCGACGTGGCCGATGCAGAGACCCGTCGTCCCGCCGGAGAAGCGGCCGTCGGTCAGCAGCAGCACGTCCTTGCCGAGGCCGGCACCCTTGATGGCGCCGGTGATGGCGAGCATCTCGCGCATGCCCGGGCCGCCCTTGGGTCCCTCGTAGCGGATCACGACGACGTCGCCGGCCTTGATCTGACCCTTGTCCAGGGCGTCCAGGGCGCCTTGTTCGCGCTCGAAGACGCGGGCGGTGCCCTCGAAGACGTCGGCGTCGAAGCCGGCGCTCTTCACGACGGCGCCCTCCGGGGCCATCGTGCCGTGCAGGATGGTGATGCCGCCGGTCTTGTGGATCGGATTGTCCATCGCGCGGAGGATCTTGCCGTCCAGGTCCGGCGGGTTGATCGCGGCGAGGTTCTCGGCAACGGTCTTGCCGGTGACGGTGAGGCAGTCGCCGTGCAGCAGCCCGGCGTCGAGCAGTGCGCGCATGATGACCGGCACGCCGCCGATCTTGTCGACGTCGGTCATCACGTAACGGCCGAACGGCTTGAGGTCGCCGAGGTGCGGGATCCGGTCGCCGATGCGGTTGAAGTCATCCAGCGTCAGTTCGACCTCGGCCTCGCGGGCGATGGCGAGCAGGTGCAGGACGGCGTTGGTGGAGCCACCGAAGGCCATGGTCACGGCGATCGCGTTTTCGAAGGCCTTTTTGGTCATGATGTCGCGGGCGGTGATGCCCTTGCGCAGCAGGTTCACGACCGCCTCGCCGGACTTGCGGGCGAAGTCGTCGCGGCGCCGGTCGGCCGAGGGCGGCGCGGCCGAGCCGGGTAGGGACATGCCCAGCGCCTCGCCGATGCAGGCCATGGTGTTGGCGGTGTACATGCCGCCGCAGGCGCCTTCGCCCGGGCAGATCGCCTTCTCGATGCGGGTCAGGTCCTCCATGCTCATTTTGCCCGCGGCACAGGCGCCCACGGCTTCGAAGGCGTCAATCAGGGTGACTTCCTTTTCGGAACCGTCCTCCAGCTTGACCCAGCCGGGCATGATCGAGCCGGCGTAGAGGAAGACGCTCGCAAGGTCCAGCCGGGCGGCCGCCATCAGCATGCCGGGCAGGGACTTGTCACAGCCGGCCAGCAGCACGGAGCCATCGATGCGCTCGGCCTGCATGACGGTTTCAACCGAGTCTGCGATGACCTCGCGGGAGACCAGGGAGAAGTGCATGCCCTCGTGGCCCATGGAGATGCCGTCGGACACGGAGATCGTGCCGAACTGCATCGGGAACCCGCCGCCGGCGTGCACGCCTTCCTTGGCGCCCTGGGCCAGCCGGTTCAGGGAGAGGTTGCAGGGAGTGATTTCGTTCCAGGAACTCGCCACGCCGATCTGGGGCTTGGCGAAGTCGTCGTCGCCCATGCCGACCGCCCGGAACATCCCGCGCGCGGGCGCGGCGTGGATTCCATCGGTGACGACCCGGCTGCGGGGTTTGATGTCCGGTGTGGTGGCTGTCGCTGTTTGGGTGTCCTCACTCATGGGTGAAAGTCTAGGGCTCCGGCATCGGCGGCAACGAGCCGGAATGGCTCATTAAGCGCAAAAGCGGGAATATTTCGCCCGAATGGTGGACGCTTGTCTCACTGTGTGGACTGGACGGCCGGTCGGGCCAGGGTGGGATTCAGCCGCTGTGGGCCGCATCACGCAGTTCCGGGGCTTCGGCGACGGCCCGGGCCTCCGCCTTGAGCATCGAGAGCACCTCCCGGATGGTGGTCCGGGCGGCCGCTTCGGGGCGGGCCAGGGCCACGATGCTGCGGCTGGCCTTGACGCCGCGGAGCGGGCGGAGCACAAAACCTTTGCCCTGGTTCTTCAGGGCGGTGTAGCGCGGCAGCAGGCTGAGCCCGTGCCCGGCGCTGACCAGCGCCTCCAGGACGCGGAGGTCCGGGAAGAGCTGCGCCCGCAGGGCAGGGGAATCGGCCTGGGTTTCGATCTGTCGCAGCACGGTGTCAAAGGGGAAACCCTCGGGCACCCCCATCCACGGAAACCCGATGACGTCGTCGGCGCTGAGCGTCGCCTTGCCGGCCAGGGCGTGGCCCGTCGGCACCGCCACATCGAGCGGCTCGTCCAATAGGGGGATGACCTGGAGGCCTTGGCGGGCGAACACGTCGGGCCCGTCGACGCTGTGCGCCAGGACGATGTCATAGTCGGCGGCCAGGGCGGCAAAGCCGGCAACGCCGGGGTCCTCGAAGTGCGCCTCAAAGCGGAGCCCCTCAATCTCCTTCACCCGGTGCAGGAGGCCGGGCAGGAACATCTCCGCGGCGCTGGGAAAGAACGCCGCCTTGATCCGGGTCTGCCAGCCGAGCCGGTAGGTGTCGATGGTGGCTTCGGCGCGGGCCATGGCTGTGGCCACGTCCGCCGCCGCCCCGGCCATGGCCAGGCCCGCCTCGGTCAGCCGCACTCCCCTGCCTGACTTCTCCACGAGGACGACGCCGAGCTCCTCCTGCAGGGTCTTGAGCTGCTGCGAGACGGCTGACGGCGTCACCCGCAAGGCATCGGCGGTGGCCCCCACCGTGCCGCGGTCCGCCAGTTCGCGAAGGATCCGCAGTCGCTTGAAGTCCATGGAGCGAGGCTACACGCGGCGGGTCCTGAATGCTGGACAGCCGCGTTGGGCCGGACGTAACGTCAAGCAACGGCAACCCTGCCGCCTCGACAGAAGGATTCGGCCATGGATTGGATTATCTGGCTCATCGTCATCGCGGTGATTGTCGGCGTCGTGTGGTGGCAGCTGAACCGCAACGGTTCCCGCAGCCGGACCGGAACCTCGACGTCCACGGGGGCCGGATCCGCCGCCGCACCGCACGCTGCTCCGGACAGGGAGCGCCACGACGGCGCCCTGTCTGGCGGGACGGCCGCCGCGTCGGCAGCCGCGGCGGCCACTACCGGGATGCCGTCCGCCGCAGGCTTCAGCAACGCCGAGCCGGAGCCGCCGAGCACCGCCGACGACGACGCCGACGACACCGCCCTGGCAAGCGCTCCCTCGGCTGGTGCGCCCACGGCGGACGCGCCGGCGGCTAGTGCGCCCGCGGCGGCTGCGCCCGCGCAGGAGACCGGCGCGGAGAGTGCGGACTGGGAGACCCAATGGTCGGAAACTGCGCCGGCTGAGGCGCACCCCGCCACCCACCACGACCACGCCCACACCGGACACACCGCCGCCGGCAGCCGCCCCGGGGACATGGCGGCCGGGGACATGGCGGCCGGGGACATGGCGGCCGGCGTCGCCGGGCGGGAGCAGCCGGCCGGGCACACCCCCGTGCACCACCCCGAGTACACCGAACCGCATGCTCCCACCCTTCCCGGGGCGGAATCGGCGGCCGCCGAGGCCGCCGACGTCGCCGAGGCAGAGACCATGCAGGCTGCCTCCTCGGCAGCGGCCGCCGAGGGCTTCGCGAGCCACACTGCGGCGCCGGCAGGGCATCTGGCGGCGGAACAGCCCTACGGCGAGGGTTCGGCGATGCCGGCCCCGGACGGCAGCGGGCCCGACGGCTTCACCGTCAAAGGAAATGCCTCCTCGATGATCTACCACGACGAGACCAGCCCCTCCTATGAAGAAACCCGGGCTGAGGTCTGGTTCCTTTCCGCGGCCCACGCCGAAGCGGCAGGCTTCCGGCCGCCGCGCCGCTCCCGGACCTAGCGGTGCCCCGGCCGTCGACACTGCGCGCCGCCCTGGCGGCGGCTGCTCTGCTGCTCGCGACGGCCGGCTGCACCGGCAGCCCCACCGCTCCGCCGGCTCCCGGCGGCCAGGCCGCCACGAGCCAGCCCGCGGGCAGCCCCGCCACCAGCTCGGCCGCTCCAGGGACGCCGCAGGTTGCCGGCCGCGTCGACGCCGGGTTGACGCTGCCCTGGTCGACGGTTTTCCTGCCGGATGGCACCGCCCTCATCTCCGAGCGGGACAGTGCCCTGCTGAAGTCCGTGCCGCCGGGCGGCAGCGGCCCGGCCACGGCGGTGGGCAAGGTGCCCGACGTCGTCCCCGGCGGCGAAGGCGGTCTGCTGGGGCTGGCAATATCCCCCGCCTTCGCGGCTGACCGGTACCTGTACGCCTACTTCACCGCCCAGGGCGACAACCGGATCGCGCGTTTCCGGCTCGAGGGCAGCGGGGCGCGGCTGGGACTCGGCGCCGCCGAAGTCATCTTCACCGGGATCCCCAAGGCCTCCACGCACAACGGCGGCCGGATCCGCTTCGGCCCGGACGGCTATCTCTACGTCGGCACCGGCGACTCCCAACGCCGCGGCCAGCCACAGGACCGGAACGCACTGGGCGGCAAGATCCTCCGCCTTACCCCCGAAGGGAGAGCCGCCCCGGGAAACCCCTTCGGCGACAATCCCGTCTACAGCCTGGGGCACCGCAACGTCCAGGGCCTCGACTGGGACAGCGCAGGACGGCTCTGGGCGAGCGAATTCGGCCCGGACGTGGACGACGAGCTGAACCTCATCGTCCCCGGCGGCAACTATGGCTGGCCCGAGGTAACCGGCGCCCCGCACCACGAGGGGTTCCTGGATGCCAAGGTGGTGTGGCCTTCGACGGCGTCGTCCTCCCCGAGCGGCCTTGAAATCGTCGGCGACACGGCCTACCTCGGGGCACTCCGGGGCCAGCGGCTCTGGGCCGTCCCGCTACGGGGCGAATTTGCCGGGGACCCTGTGGCCTATTTCACAGGAGAGTACGGCCGGATCCGCGAAGTTTCCCTGGCGCCGGACGGCCGGCTCTGGGTCCTCAGCAACGGCCAAAACCCCGATTTTGCGCTGGTTTTGAGCCTTGGCGGGTAGCCTCACCCCGGCGTGCACATCCCGATTTCACACTGCACTAAAACTCGTGTAGAGTTTCATGTCGTTGCGGAGAACACCGCGGGAAATAAAAAGCCCGAGGGGAACGAAAACAACAGCTGCACCTCTAGCTCAACTGGCAGAGCAATTGACTCTTAATCAATGGGTTCCGGGTTCGAGTCCCGGGGGGTGCACCACAGAGAAAACCCCGTCCTGGTTCGCTGAAAAGCGAACAGGGCGGGGTTTTTGCGTTGCCCGGAATTGTTTGCCCTGACTCAGCCCGCGCGCCGGGGGTCGGCCTCGGCTCAGGGCAGGCGGTCGCGGCGGCGGCTGAGTCCCAGGGCCGCGGAGGTTGTCATGAGCAGCCCGCCGAGGGCGAGCAGGACGGCGCCGGCGCTGGTCTCGGCCCCGGCGGCCCGGGGACCGGCGGCGGCGTCGGCCGTCTGCACGGCGGGAAAGGTCGAGACGGACGGGGTCGCCGTCGTCGTGCCGGTGGCGGACGGGGTGGGAAGGTCTGCCGAAGGAGTGGCGGGCCCGGCCGGCGAGGCCGGGGCGACGGCGGAAGCCGGGGAGGTCTCCGGCGCGCTGGGCGCGGGCGCAGGGGGAACCGCAGGAGCGGGCGCCGCCGGAGGCGCCGACGGCGCGGGCGGGGCCGTCCGCGACGGCTTGGGGGTGTTGGACGGCTTTGGGCTCGGGGTGGACGGCGACTGGCACAGGCCCAGGGGATCCACCACCACCGGCCCGCACGGCTCCGCGGCGGCAGGTGCGGCGACAGCAAGGGCGGCGAGGGCGAGGGCGGTCAGGGCCGTGCCGGCTATGGCACTCCTACGCGTTCTCATCCTAGCTATCCTACGTTCCGCGCCGAGCGGGCCGCGGGATTTCAGCACGATTTCGTCCGGCAGCCCCGGCCAACAGGCCGTAACCTCGCCTAGCGCTGGCCGGCCGCCGCCAGTTGGAAATGGATGGGAAGCGCGAGCTGGAGCGGGGCGGCCCCGACGGGCTCATCAAGCAGCTCGTTGATCGAGGTCTGCCCGTCCAGTTCGGGTGGCGGCGCCGTTTCCATAGGAAAACCTTATGCGAGGCGGCCTTCGCCCACGGGTCATGACACGGTCAGGTGTGCCCGGCAGGACGCACCTCGCGCCGCCGCGCCAGCATCGGCGGCGCGACGCCCACCGCACCCCGGGCGCTGGCTACGAAGAGGGCTGTCGTGGAGCCGTGCCGCATGGTGGTGGCGTTGTGGCCCAGCGCAATGAAGAAATACCAGCCCACACAGAGGGCAGCGGTCACCGTGATGGTGACTATGCGACGGCGCATGGCTCCCCCAGTCGCGCCGTCCTAATTGACGTGGTTCGCCTCGACAGGGACCGCCGGATCCGCGATCACGAGGGCTGTTGCCTCCGTCGTGGTGATCCGGTTCGCCAATTCTCGGACCACGGACTGCAGTTCGTGCCGGAGGGAATCGGGGTCGATCGACGCGGCGGCAAGCACGGAGCGCTCCATGTCCGCGGCGGCGGCAACGGCTTCGCGGCCGCGGTCGGTCAGCGTGACCACATGGCTGCGCCGGTCGGAGGCGCTGCGCTCCCGCGAGATGTGGCCGTGGGCTTCGAGCCGGCTCAAGGTCTTGCCCATGGTCTGGGCTTGGACCCGGACGAGCTGCGCCAGTTGCGCTTGGGTCATGGGTCCTTGGGCGGAGAGCACTTCCATCGCAATCACCCCGGCGTGGGTAAGGCCGATGGCCCCGAGCTTCTCGTTCCAGGCGTGTTCTACAAGGCGTGCTGCCGTGGACAGTAGGCGGCCAGTGGGCCAGCGATCCATATCAGGCATACCAAAGAGTATAACGACTGTAGGATTGGCCGCCCGCCCCCGCGCTCACTAGGCTGGAAATCCGCAATTTTGTCAAGGAGAAGAACATGCCTGAACGACTCGTCCCCGGGGACGACGCGCCCGATTTCCGACTGCAGGACGCGGCCGGACACGACGTCGGCCTGCGGGACTTCCGCGGCAAGAACACGGTTGTCTACTTCTACCCCGCGGCCGCCACACCCGGGTGCACCAAGCAGGCCTGCGACTTCCGCGACTCGCTCCCCGCCCTCCAAGGGGCAGGCTACGAGGTGGTGGGCATCTCCCCCGACCCCGTGGAGAAGCTTGCCGATTTCGCCGCGGCCGAGGGACTCAGCTTCCCGCTGCTCTCGGATCCGGACCATGCGGTAGCCGAGGCGTATGCAGCGTGGGGCGAGAAAAAGAACTACGGCCGCACCTACGACGGGCTCATCCGTTCCACCGTGGTGGTCGGCCCCGACGGCAGGGTCATGCTGGCCCAGTACAACGTGCGCGCCACCGGCCACGTCGCCAAGCTGCGCCGGGACCTGAAACTCGACGCCTAGCCGGCGCCCCCCCCATTTCCGCGGGCACCGCACGGGTGAGCCGAATGTAGAATGATGTCTGGCATCCGCCGTCGGGGTCCTGCGGGACCTGCGGACGACGGCGCCGCGCGCGAGTGGTGAAATTGGCAGACACGCAGGATTTAGGTTCCTGTGCCTTCGGGCGTGGGGGTTCAAGTCCCCCCTTGCGCACACTGGAACCCCGGTCTTCGGACCGGGGTTCTTTCGTTGGAGCGGGCCCCAGCAACAACTTGATCGCCGCCGCACACCCGCGGACGCCGTTCCTACGGACGTTGTCGGCCCTGACAGCACTGAGTTCCCGGCCCGCGTGACGTGTACTCCAGCCCCAGCACCGCGTGCGGCCCGGGCTGTGTGACCCGTTCAGAAATCCCGGCGTTCGGCCAGCAGCGCTTCGACCTCCCGGGCAGTGGCGTCCAGCCTGGCGACCGTGTCCCGCTGGATCGACCGCAAGTACTCGGCATCCGACTCGCCGTCCTGCACCCAGTTCTCGTCGCCCGATGAATCCATCGTCTGGCGCGTGTTGGCCGCCGCCGTCCTGATGTTCTCCAGCATTGCGAGCAGCCGGGCCTCGGTGGTGGGGGTCTCGGCATTCATGGCGCCCTCCTTAGTTGCTGTCGCGTCGACAGCTGACAGGACCACCTTGGACGACGCCGTGCTGGCACCGCAAGAACTAAAGGACCTGCGAGCGCCGCTCGATCAGGACAGTGCCCCTCCAACGGCCTGCCGCAGGACCGTGGGCCATCCGTGCGATTCTTTCCCGCCGCCGGAGACTGCGGAGGCCGCCGCCCAGCCGAGAATCCCGACGTCGGGCGCCTGCGCCACCAACCGGTGGTTGGCAAGCCGCGCAGCGTCGAAACGGCTCCAATCGGGCGGCTCGACCTCGAACGTGGCCTGGCCCGTAGCGATGTCCTCCGCATAGATCCGACACACCCCGGGCCAATCGGATTCCCGCATCGGCCGGACGACGACGTCGGACACCGGGCTCTGGCTCACAGGGACGCCAGGAGGCCGGCCGTCTGCTCGAGGGCGCCTGGGACGAGCGAGTAGTAGGCCCAGGTGCCGCGCTTCTCCCGGTGCAGCAAGCCTGCGTCCACCAGGATCTTCAGGTGATGGGAGACGGTGGGCTGGCCCAGGTCCAGCGGCTCAGTGAGGTCGCGGACGCAGGCCTCGCCGCCGTCGGCCCCTTTGACGATCGAGAGCAGCCGAATCCGGTTTGGATCGGCGAGGGCCTTGAAGACCTGCGCTGTCCGCTTCGCCTCCTCCGGGCCAAGGGCCGGCATGCCCGCCGGGGCGCAGCAGGATTCTTCCGTGGCTTCGATGACAGGCATCACGTTCATAGGACCATTATGCCGCGACATTGACAATCATCAATATAGGCACTCGGAGGGCTGCCGATGTCATGCCTTGACGGGCGATTCCTCGTGCGGGACGACGGCGCCGTCCGCGGAGCGGGCCGCGGAGGGGAACAGCATGAGGAGCAGGCCAAGGCCCACGGCCGCCCCGACCAGCTGCGCCATCACGAAGCCGGGCACGGAGGCCGGGGCAATGCCCGCGAAGGTGTCACTGAAGATGCGGCCCACCGTCACGGCCGGGTTCGCGAACGACGTCGACGACGTAAACCAGTAAGCGGCCCCAATATAGGCGCCCACGGCCGGAGCGGCGAGGACGCCGCGCTTGGTGGCGGCGAGGGCGAAGATCAGCAGGACGAGACCGGCAGTGGCGACGACCTCGCCGAGCAGATGCCCGGTGGTGGCCCGGTCCTTGACCGAGATGGAAGTGCCCACGTCAAACATGGCGTTCGCCACGACGCTGCCGCTGATTGCACCCACGGTCTGCGCAACGATGTACGTGCCCAGATCCTGCAGGGTCAGGCCCGTGCCACGGCGCCTGCCCAGGATCCAATCGGCGAGGGAGACCACGGGGTTGAAGTGGGCGCCGCTGACGGGCCCAAGGACCACGATCAGGACCGTCAGTCCCAATACCGTGGCGGTGCTGTTCTGGAGCAGCTGCAGGCCGACGTCGTTTGGCGAGAGCCGCTCCGCGGCGATCCCGGAACCGACAACGATCATCACGAGCAAACTGGTGCCAAGCAGTTCGGCGACGGCACGGCGCCACAGCGGCGGTTGTTGAGAAGTCATACCCACAGCTTGACTCACGATATTTACTCAGTCAAAATTGAATCAATGAATACTGACCCAGCTGAAGTTTTTCGGACGCGGGTCGCCAGGCACGCCGCCCTTGCGGACCCTGCGCGGCTGCACATCGTGGACCTGCTGACCCTGGGAGACCTTTCCCCGACGGAACTGCAGGCCGAACTCGGGATGCCGTCCAACCTGCTGTCCCACCATCTGCGCACACTGGAAAGCGCGGGCCTGACGACCCGCCACCGTTCCGAAGCAGATAAGCGCCGCAGCTACATCAAACTTGCCCCCGGAGCGTTGGAAGGCCTGATGCCCAGGGCTGAACACGGAGTCCGCCGCGTCCTCTTCGTCTGCACCCGGAACAGCGCCAGGTCCCAGCTGGCCGCCGCCCTCTGGAGCCACGTCAGCGACATCCCCTCGACCTCCGCCGGTACGCACCCCGCGGACCGCATCGCCCCGGGCGCCGTTGACGTTGCCCGCCGCCACGGTGTCGCCCTCTCGGATCTCCCCCCGCGCCTGCTGGATCAGGTGGCACACGATGAAGACTTCGTCGTGACCGTGTGCGACAACGCCCACGAAGAAATCCCGGGCCTGGGCGGGATCCATTGGTCCGTTCCGGATCCGCTGCGATTGAACACGGCGGACGCCTTCGAGGGCGCCTTCGCCGACATCGCCCGCCGCATCAGCGACCTGGCACCCCGCCTGCACGCGGCTTAAAACCCGAGCCCCGTAAATATTGACAAATATCGATTTATTGTCTGATGCTTCATTCATCGACAAACATCGATGTCTTGTTCGTAGGGTGCGGGGACGACGACCTCATCACAAACCGACCAAACCCACTGATTCCAGGAGAAACACCATGAGCATCGAAACCGCCAAGAAGTCCTCCGTCCTTTTCGTCTGCGTCCACAACGCCGGCCGCTCACAGATGGCCGCCGCTTTCCTGACCACCCTGTCCAACGGTGCGATCGAGGTCCGCTCCGCGGGCTCCCAGCCTGCGGACAAGGTCAACCCGGCCGCCGTCGAGGCCATGGCCGAACTCGGCATCGACATGTCCGCCGAGATCCCGAAGGTCTTGACCACCGAGGCGGTCAAGGAGTCCGACGTCGTCATCACCATGGGCTGCGGCGACACCTGCCCGATCTTCCCGGGCAAGCGCTACGAGGACTGGGAACTCGAGGACCCGGCCGGCCAGGGAGTCGCCGCCGTCCGACCTATCCGCGACGAGATCAAGTCCCGCATCGAGGACCTCATCGCTTCCCTCACCCCGGCCGCCAAGTAACCGCCACCACCCGCTCTTAGAGCACCACCGGAAGAAACAGAGGACACCATGGCTGTAACCACAGCCCTTCCCGTCGCTGTCATCGGCGCGGGTCCCGTCGGCCTCGCCGCGGCAGCGCACCTGGTCGAACGCGGCCTTGAGCCGCTCATCCTTGAGGCCGGTCCGACGGCAGGCACCGCGGTCGAGCAGTGGCGCCACATCCGGCTGTTCTCGCCATGGCAGTACAACACCGACGCCGCCGCCCTCCGCCTGCTCGCCGCTACCGGTTGGGAAGCTCCTGAGCCGACGGCACTGCCCACCGGCGGCGAGCTCATCGACCAGTACCTCACCCCGCTCGCTTCCCTGCCCGCGGTCGCGTCCCGCCTGCACACCGGCGCCCGCGTCGTCGCGGTAACGCGCCTGGGGATGGACAAGACCCACAGCCGGAACCGTGACACCACTCCCTTCGTGGTCCGGGTCGAGCACGCCGACGGCGAAGTCCGTGACTACCAGGCCGCCGCTGTCATCGACGCCTCCGGGACGTGGTCCACCCGCAACCCGCTCGGAACCTCCGGGCTTCCCGCTGCCGGCGAAACCGCTGCTGCGGCGTACGTCTCTTCCCCGCTGCCGGACGTCCTGGGCCGGGACCGTGCCGCATTTGCCGCGCGCACCGCCGTCGTGGTCGGCGCTGGCCACTCCGCTGCCAACACCCTGATCAACCTCTCCGAACTCGCAGCCGAGGTGCCCGGGACAAAGATCGTGTGGGCCATCCGCGGCGCTTCGGCAGCCAAGGTCTATGGCGGAGGCGACGCCGACGGCCTCGCCGCCCGCGGCCAGCTCGGCAGCCGGCTCCGCGCCCTGGTGAAGAGCGGCACCGTGGAACTGCACACCGGCTTCGGGATCGCGTCCCTCGCCGCCGCGGAGGGCGGCGCCGTCACGCTGACCGCCACCGACGGCCGCACCCTCGAGGCCGACGTCGTGGTACCGGCCACCGGCTTCCGACCGAACCTGGACATGCTCCGGGAACTCCGGCTGGAACTCGATCCCGGCGTCGAAGCGCCTCGGGAACTTGGCCCCCTGATCGACCCCGAATTCCACTCCTGCGGCACCGTCGAACCGCACGGCGCCAAGATGCTGGCCCACCCGGAGCAGGACTTCTACATTGTCGGCATGAAGTCCTACGGCCGGGCACCCACCTTCCTGCTGGCCACCGGCTACGAACAGGTCCGCTCGGTTGCCGCCGCTCTCGCCGGAGACCGTGAGGCCGCCGACACCGTCCAGCTCGAGCTGCCCGAGACCGGCGTCTGCTCCTCGGACATCGGCACCAGCTGCGACGTCCCGGCCGCCACCACCGCGAATTTTGGAGCGGAAATCTCCGGAGGGTGCTGCGGTGCGCCCGAACCCGTCCTCGTGGGCTTCCCCACCGGGCTGGCCCACGGCCGCTCCGGCGGGAACTGACCCGCCGGAAAAGAATTTCGAATCCCACCCATCCCTTTGTGCCGAGCGCCCGAATACTCAGTGAGACACCAACCAAGGGTAGGTGCCCACCAGTCGGATAAGGGCCACAGCGGCAAAGACGTTCGTTGCTGGCAATGAAATCGGCACAACAAAGGAGATTCGAAATGCAGACCATCAAGCGCACGACTTTCGCCGTTGCAGGTATCGCTGCCGCAGCCATGCTCAGCCTCACTGCCTGCGGCGGATCCAGCACCGGTTCCAGCTCCTCCTCGGCTCCGGCCTCCACGCCGGCCGCGTCGAGCATGGCGCCGTCGCCGTCGATGAGTTCCTCGGCCGCGGCGATGGACCCGGCCGCCGACCTGGTCGGTTCCGGCTGTGCCGCCTACGCGGCCCAGGTTCCCAGCGGTGCGGGCTCCGTCTCCGGCATGGCCCTGGATCCGGTTGCCGTGGCCGCCTCCAACAACCCGATCCTGACCACCTTGACCGCCGCTGTCTCCGGCAAGCTCAACCCCAAGGTCAACCTGGTGGACACCCTGAACGGCAGCGAATTCACCGTCTTCGCCCCGACCGATGACGCGTTCAAGAAGATCGACGCCGCCACCATCGAAACGCTCAAGACCGACGACGCCCTGCTGAGCAAGATCCTGACCTACCACGTTGTGCCCGGCAAGATCAGCCCGGACCAGATCGTCGGCACCCACAAGACGGTCCAGGGCGGGTCCGTCACCGTCTCCGGCACCAAGGACGCGCTCAAGGTTGACGGCGCCAACGTCGTCTGCGGCGGCGTCAAGACCGCCAACGCCACGGTCTACATGGTTGACTCCGTCCTGATGCCCAAGTAGGCAACCCCGATCCCTCCTGTCCCGGCGCCGGACTGACTCCCCGGCCGCCACGAGGAGAAACGAAGGCCCGCACCGCCCGGTGCGGGCCTTCGCCTGTCCCGGGGGGATTCCGCAGCCCGGTCTACTAGACTGGGGCTGTTCCGCAGCCGGCGGCCTTACAGTTCCCAGAGGTGATTCCTTCAGTGCCCAGCAGTCCCGCGCCGACCACGGCAGGCCCCAGCAGGACGTTGCGCCGCATCGCTGCCGGCCTCAGTGCAGCCCTGTTGCTGGCCCCGCTCGCAGCCTGCACCGGAACCCCGGCGCCGGCGCCGGCGTCGTCGTCCACCGCCAGCGTCTCCGACGCCGCCCCCACCGCCACGTTCAGCTTTGGCACCGCCTCGCGTCCGCTGGGCCTGGACCCGGCCCTTGTGTCCGACGTCGACTCCTACCGCATCACCCGCCAGGTGCTCGAAGGGCTGATCGGCGTGGACCAGACCAGCGGCAAGCCCACCCCCCTGCTCGCCACGGAGTGGAGCGACAGCAACGAGGGCCGCGCCTACACTTTCAAGCTCCGCGGGAACGTGAAGTTCCAGGACGGCACGGCCTTCGACGCGGCCGCGGTGTGCATCAATTTCAACCGCTGGTTCAACTTCCCCGAGGCCCTCCGGAAGCAGGCAACCGGCAGCACCTTTAAGGGTGTGTTCAAGGCCCACGCCGACCAGGCCTCGCTGTCCATCTACAAGAGCTGCACCGCGCTGGCGGCGGACAGTGTCCGGATCGACCTCACCCAGCCGTTCACGGGCTTCCTCCAGGCGCTGACGCTGCCTGCTTTTGCGATGTCCTCGCCGAAAGCCCTCGCCGCACAGTCCGCCGATTCCCTGACCCAGAGCCGTGAAGGGCAGGCCGTGTCCGCCTATGCCCTGCACCCGGTGGGCACCGGGCCCTACGTTTTCGGTTCCTGGGACAACAACACGGTCACCCTGACCAGCAACAAGGACTACTGGGGCGACAAGGGCCAGATCGGAACCATCAACTTCATCAGCTACGACCACCCCCAGACCCGGCTGCAGGCGCTGCTGGACGGCAAGATCGACGCCTACGATTCCGTCACCGTGGGAAATTTCGACCAGCTGGTCAAGCGCGGCAAGCAGATCATCCAGCGCGACCCGTTCTCGGTCATGTACCTGGGCATGAACCAGGAAGTGCCCGTGCTGCAGAACCTGAAAGTCCGGCAGGCGATCGAGATGGCCCTGGATAAGGACACCCTGATCCGCAAGTTCTTCATCGACAACACGGCGGCGGCCTCGCAGTTTGTGCCGCCGAAACTGAGCGGTTTCAACAACAACGCCCCCTCACTGGGACACGACCCGGCCAAGGCCAAGGAGCTCCTGGCCGAGGGCGGGTACAAGGGCGAGGAACTGAAGTTCTACTACCCGCTCAATGTCGCCCGGCCGTACCTGCCGACGCCGGAAAAGGTCTACGCCGAGATCAGCCGCCAGCTCACCGCCGTCGGACTGAACATCAAACCGGTTCCGGTGGACTGGTCCGACGGCTACCTCCAGAAAGTCACCTCCCCCGGGGACCACGCCCTGCACCTGCTGGGCTGGAACGGGTCCTACGCCGACCCGGACAACTTCGTGGGCCCGCTGTTCGGCGAGAACACCGGCGAGTTCGGCTATCAGGACCCGCAGGTCTTCTCGAAGATCTCCCGGGCCCGGGGCCTGCCCGAGGGCAAGGAACGCACCGAGCAGTACCAGACCATCAACGCCCAGATCGCCGCGACGGTCCCGGCCGTGCCGATCGCGTTCCCGATCTCGGCGCTGGCGCTCTCGGACCGGGTCCTGAAGTACCCGGCCTCGCCGGTGCTGAACGAAGTTTTCACGAAGGTCGTGCTAAAGCCTTGACGGAGGCACCCAATTTCAGTTAGTGGGCGGTGCAGGGATATTCTGTGACAGCCAGAGCCGCTGCTATCGGAGACTGATGTGACTTTCATTTCCAAGACCCACCATGCCGACGTCGTCCTGATTGGCGGCGGCATCATGAGCGCCACGCTGGGCGCCTTCCTCAAGCAGCTGGAGCCGAACTGGACCATTTCGCTGTTCGAGCGCCTGGACCAGCCGGGCCTGGAAAGCTCCGATCCCTGGAACAACGCCGGCACCGGGCACGCCGCCCTGTGTGAGCTCAACTACTCCCCCGCAGCCAAAGACGGCTCGGTGGACCCGGCCAAGGCCCTGCACATTAACGAGCAGTTCCAGCTCTCCCGCCAGTTCTGGTCCCACCTGGTCACGAACGGCATGATCGGCTCCCCCAAGGGCTTCATTAACACCGTCCCGCACATGAGCTTCGTGGTGGGCGACGCCAACGCCAAGTTCCTGCGGACCCGCTACGAGGCCCTCAAGCCGAACCCGCTGTTCCGTTCCATGGAGTTCTCCGAGGACCACGACCAGATCGCCAAGTGGGCGCCGCTGATCGTCAAGGGCCGCGACCCGAAGCAGCACATCGCCGCCACCCGCGCCGCGGAAGGTACCGACGTCGACTTTGGCGCCCTGACCCGGGAGCTGACCGGCTACCTCGGCAACAACGGCGTCGAAATCAACTACGGCCACGACGTCACCGGCATCAAGCGGGCCTCCGACGGCGGCTGGGACCTCGCGCTCAAGCACCCCCGCTCCGGCGAACACGGCTCCATCCACGCGAAGTTCGTCTTCGTCGGCGCCGGCGGCGGCGCCCTGCACCTGCTGCAGGCCTCGGGCATCCCCGAGAGCAAGGGCTTCGGCGGCTTCCCGGTCTCCGGCCAGTTCTTCCGCTGCACCGACGAGACCCTCGCCGCCCAGCACAGCGCCAAGGTCTACGGCCAGGCCTCGGTGGGCGCCCCGCCCATGTCGGTGCCGCACCTGGACACCCGGTTCGTCAACGGCAAGCGCTCCCTGCTCTTCGGACCCTACGCCGGCTTCTCCACCAACTTCCTCAAGAACGGCTCCTACCTGGACCTGCCGCTGTCCATCCGCCCCTCCAACATCATCCCGATGCTGGCCGTGGCAAAGGACAACATGGACCTCACCGCCTACCTGGTCAAGGAAGTCGCCAAGCGCCACGGCGCCAAGGTGGAGGCCCTGCGGGAGTACTACCCGGAGGCCAGGGACGGCGACTGGGAACTCATCACCGCCGGCCAGCGGGTCCAGATCATCAAGAAGGACCCCAAGAAGGGCGGGGTGCTGCAGTTCGGCACCGAGGTCATCGCCGGTCGCGACGGCACCATCGGCGCGCTCCTGGGCGCGTCCCCGGGAGCGTCCACCGCGGTGCCGATCATGATCGAGCTGCTGCAGAGGTCCTTCCCGAAGAACTTCAAGGGCTGGCAGTCCAAGCTCAAGGAGATGATGCCCGGCTACGGCGTCAAGCTCAACGAGAACCCGGACCTCGCGGCCCAGCTCGAGGCCGACACGGCCCGGGCGCTGCAGCTGGAACCGGTTCCAGCCGCCCGCTGAAACTCTGCCGGGTTGCGGCACATTGAGTCCCATTGAGGCGTTCCGTCGTGGCGAGCGTCCGCTAACCCCCAGGAGACCATGAGATGTTCCGGCTGGCCAAGCTCTCGCTAGGAAACCGGGCGCTGATCGCGCTGATCACCGTCTTCGCGTCTGTTTTCGGCGTGATCACGATGTCCTCGCTCAAGCAGGAGCTCATCCCGTCCATCGAGTTCCCGCAGATCACGGTCATCACCGCGATGCCCGGCGCCTCGCCGGAGGTCGTGGACAAGCAGATCAGCGGCCCGCTCGAGACGGCGCTCAACGGCGTCGAGGGTCTGGAGTCGACGTCGTCGACCTCACGCAACGGCGTCTCGCAGATCACCCTGGTGTTCACCTACGGCTCCAACCTGGACCGTGCCCGGAACCAGATCGACCGCGCCATCTCCAACGCCAAGCAGGCGCTGCCCAAGGACGTGCAGCCGCAGGCGATCGCCGGCAGCATCAGCGACTTCCCGATCGTTTACCTCGCGGTGTCCTCGGACAAGCCGCTGAGCGAGCTGAACGCGGACCTGGCCCGCCTGAGCGTGCCGCGGCTGCAGAAGCTCGACGGCGTGCGCGGCGCCGAGGTGACCGGCGGCGCCACCCAGCACATCAAGATCCTGCCGCGGCCCGAGGCAATGGCCGCGTCCGGCGCCACCATCGCCGCCATCACCGACGCGCTGAAGAACAACGGATCGCTGGTGCCGGCCGGCAGCATCGAGGAGCAGGGCAAGACGCTGTCGCTGCAGATCGGCAGCCCGGTGGACTCCCTCGACGCGGTCAAGGCCCTGCCGCTGGGCGGCGCCCGCGACGCCGCCACGATCGGCTCCGTCGCGGATGTCAGCATCACCGAGGACGCCCGCACCTCGATCACCCGGACCAACGGCAAGGAAACCCTGGCCCTCTCGGTCACCAAAAAGCCCGAGGGCGACACGGTGGGCATCTCGCATGCGGTGAAGGATTCCATCCCGCAACTCGAGGCCGAACTGGGCTCGAACGCCGCATTCACCCCGGTCTTCGACCAGGCCCCGTTCATCGAGAAGTCCATCAAGGACCTCACCACCGAGGGCCTGCTGGGACTGGGTTTCGCCGTCGCCGTCATCCTGTTGTTCCTGCTCTCGGTGCGCTCCACGCTGGTCACGGCCGTGTCCATCCCGTTGTCCCTGCTGATCACCTTCATTGGTCTCACCGCGACCGGGTACTCGCTGAACATCCTGACCCTGGGCGCGCTGACCATCGCGATCGGCCGGGTGGTGGACGACTCGATCGTGGTGATCGAGAACATCAAACGGCACCTCAGCTACGGCGAGCAGAAAATCACCGCCATCCTCACCTCCATCCGGGAGGTTGCCGGCGCCATCACCGCCTCCACCCTCACCACGGTGGCGGTCTTCCTGCCGATCGCCTTCGTGGCCGGACTCGCCGGGGAGCTCTTCCGGCCCTTCGCGCTCACCGTCACTATTGCTCTGGTGTCCTCGCTGCTGGTCTCGCTGACGATCGTGCCCGTGCTGGCGTACTGGTTCCTGCGGACTCCGGCGGACACAGCCGGGACCGCCGTGTCCGAGGCCACCGCCCGGGAGACCGCGGCCAAGGCGCACGAGGCCGAGCAGCGCAGCTTCCTGCAGCGCGGCTACCTCCCGATCCTCACCAAGACCCAGCGGCACCCCGTGATCACCCTGGTGGCGGCCGTCCTGGTGCTCGGCGGGACCGCCGCGATGTCCCCGCTGCTGGCCACCGACCTGCTGGGCCGCTCCGGCGAAAACAGCATGACGGTGCGGCAGGCCCTTCCGGCCGGGACGAGCCTGGCCGAGGGCAGCGCCGCGGCCATCAAGGTTGAGTCCGTGCTGCGGGGCATCGAGGGGGTCAAGGACGTCCAGGTCACCACCGGCAACGCCCAGTCCGGGTTCTCCGCGCTGCAGTCCACCGGGGCAGCCAATTCCAGCTTCACAGTCGTCACCGAGGAGAAGTCCAACCAGGGCAAGCTGCAGGACACCGTCCGCAGCGAACTCGCCAAGATCTCCGGCGCCGGCAAGATCACCGTCGGCTCCCAGCAGGGCGGCTTCGGCACGACGTCGACGGTCGACATCACGCTCAAGGCCGCCAGCTCCGCGGACCTCCGCACCGCCAGCGACGCCATGGTCAAGGCCATGGACGGCGTCCCCGGCTCGTCCGAAGTCAGCACCAATCTGGCCGCCAGCCAGCCGGTGGTCCAGGTCAAGGTGGACCGCGCCAAGGCCGTCGCGGCCGGCCTGAACGAACAGCAGGTCGCCGGGGTACTGGCCTCCACCATCAGCCCGATCCCGGCCGGCACGGTCCGCATCGGGACCAACGATTTCCCTGTCCGGATCGGCGAGGGCACCCGCTTCACCAGCATCGCCGCCGTCCGGGACCTCCCGCTGCCGACGGCTCGCGGCCCGGTGCCGCTGTCCTCGATCGCCTCGGTGGAACAGGTGGACGTCCCGGTCTCCATCACAGCCAGCAACGGCCAGCGGACCGCGCGCGTGTCCGTCACGCCGTCTGGCGGCAACCTCGGCGCGGTCAGCACCGAGGTGCAGGCCCGGCTCAAGACCGTCCAGCTGCCGCCGGGCGTAACTGCGGAGATCGGCGGAGCCACCACGCAGCAGGCCGAGTCCTTCGGGCAGCTGGGGCTGGCGCTGCTGGCCGCCATCGCGATTGTCTACGTGATCATGGTGGCCGCCTTCAAGTCGCTCGTGCAGCCGCTGATCCTGCTGGTTTCGGTCCCGTTCGCGGCTACCGGCGCCATCGCGCTGCTGCTCGTGACCCGCGTGCCGCTGGGGCTGCCGTCACTGATCGGCATGCTGATGCTGGTGGGCATTGTGGTGACCAACGCGATCGTGCTGATTGACCTGATCAACCAGTACCGCCAGCCCCGCAACGGCGAGCCGGGCATGAGCGTGGCGGACGCGATCACGCACGGCGCCCGGCAGCGCCTCCGGCCGATCCTGATGACCGCGCTGGCCACGGTCTTCGCGTTGACCCCGATGGCGCTGGGACTGACCGGCGGCGGCGGTTTCATCTCCCAGCCACTGGCCATTGTGGTGATCGGCGGCCTCATTTCCTCCACCGCGCTGACCCTGGTCCTGGTCCCGGTGCTCTACCGGCTGGTGGAGGGCCGGCGCGAACGCAAGGCGCTGCAGAAGGCCCACGCCGTCAAACCCGCCCACGGCCGCCGCGCCCAGCCCTCCCCCGCGGACGCCCCTGCGGACGCCCATGCCGAGACCTCCCGGGACGCCGATGGCACCGCTGCAGACGCCCGTGCCGAGACCTCCCGGGACGCCGGCCGAGACGCCGGGCCGGACCAGCCGGACGACGCCGACGAACCGGACGAGGCCCCGGCGCTCCGCAGCTGACCCGACCGGCCCTCCCAACTAGTTGGGGGCGGAAGCGGGCGTCGTGGCGGGGGTTTCAGTGGCGGCAGGGGCCGGGTCTGAGAACGCGAGCCGGGGCACCAGCACCAGGGCGGCGGCCGCGGCCAGTCCTGTGACCCCGCAGATGGCCCAGACCGTGAGGTAGCCGGCCAGCGGCGCCGCGGTCTGGGCCGCGTCCGCGGCAGCACCGGCGTCGCCCAGGACGTGGCTGAGCAGCGCAATGCCGAAGACCGCGGAAGCGAAGGCGCCCCCGATGGTCTTGGTGGTGTTGGTCAGCCCTGTGGCCATCGCGGTCCGGTTCAGCGGCGCCGCGGCAGCCGCAGCGGAAGGCAGTGCCGCCACCAGCGCCCCGGAGCCGACGCCGGCCACCGCCATGTTGACCAGCGCCTCAGCCAGGCTGCCGTGCAGGGGCAAAAACAGCAGGTAGCCGACGCCCACAAGCGCCGCCGCGCCCACGAGGGTCCAGCGCGGGGTCAGCCGGCGGGTTACCACGGGGTAGAGCAGTGCCCCCACCAGCAGGGCGAGCACGTAAACACCGATGATGATCGAAACCTGGCCCGCACGCAGCCCCAGCCCGTAGCCGTGGAGCGCGGGATCGGTCCGGGCAAAGGTGGAGAGCGGGGCCTGGGCACCCAGCACGGAGACGCCAAACAGGCCCGCGGTCAGCTGCACGGGCCACATGGACTTGGACCGCAGCATCCGGATATCCACCAGGGGGTCCTCGCGGCGCAGCTGGACGCGGACGAAGGGAATAAAGACCAGCAGCCCGGCCGCGACCAGCACCCAGGCCCACCAGGCACCGGGTCCGTTGAGCCGCATGAACGTCAGCCCGGAGGTAATCAGCAGCAGCCCGACGGCGAGCAGCGCGAAGCCGCCGGTGTCCACGCGGCCGCTGGCGCGCCCGGTCGATTCCGGCACGCCGAAGCGGATGGCGAACCAGCAGGCGGTCACGGCCAGCGCCGGAAGCATCAGCACCAGCTGCAGCTGCCCGGCGAACACTTCCACGAGGGCCCCGGCCGCCAGGGCGCCGGCGATGACGCCGAATTCCAGTGCCCCGACGAGGATGCCCGCGGCGCGGCGGGTGCGGGCGGCGCCGTCGGGCAGCCCGTGCACCCGGCTGAAAACCAGGGCGATCTCCAGCGGGAGCCAGACCACGTAGAAGCCCTGCAGCGACCAGGCGGCCAGGAACGTCCAGAAGTCCGGCGCGAGCACCACACCCCAGGACGCGGCGGCGGTCAGCGCCGTGGAGACCAGCAGGATCCGGCGGTGGCCGTACAGGTCGCCCAGCTTCGCCAGCACGGGCACGGCCAGGGCGCTGACCGTCAACTGGGCGGCCTCGAACCAGTTGACGTCGCCGTCGTGGATCCCCAGGTGCCGGGCGATGTCGGTGAGGATGGGGGTGTAGTAGCCCTGCAGGATTCCGCTGGTGAGTTCCACCAGACACAGAAAAGCAACGATGCGGCGCATGGGAACCTTCCGGGCGGGCTGGACACCTGGCGGCCAGCCGATTGATTGCATCCTAGGGCCGGGCGACGCCGGCTCCCCGGAGGACAGGGAATATCCCGGCGTGGCGGGCGTTGTACCGGACGGTAGATGCAAATGCATCTAAATCGGCTATAGTGGAAACAGCACCGGAAGTTTCCGGCCAGGGAAAGGAACACCATGCAGATCGGCGTCTTCAGCGTCAGCGACATCACCACGGACCCCACCACGGGCCGCACCCCGACCGAACACGAGCGCATCAAGGCCTCGGTGGCGATCGCCAAAAAGGTCGAAGAGATCGGCATGGATGTCTACGCCATCGGCGAGCACCACAACCGGCCGTTCTTCTCCTCCTCCCCCACCACCACGCTGGCCTACATCGCGGCGCAGACGGAACGGATCATCCTTTCCACCGCCACGACGCTGATCACCACCAACGACCCGGTGAAGATCGCCGAGGACTTCGCAATGCTCCAGCACCTCGCCGACGGCAGGGTGGACCTGGTCCTGGGCCGCGGTAACACCGCCCCCGTCTACCCCTGGTTCGGCAAGAACATCCAGGACGGCATCGAACTCGCAATTGAGAACTACTCCCTGCTGCGCCGGCTCTGGGACGAGGACACGGTCAACTGGTCCGGCAAGCACCGCACCCCGCTGCAGAACTTCACCTCCACCCCGCGCCCGCTCGACGGCGTCGCCCCCTTTGTCTGGCACGGCTCCATCCGCACCCCGCAGATCGCCGAGGTGGCCGCGTACTACGGCGACGGGTTCTTCGCCAACAACATCTTCTGGCCCAAGGAGCACTACCAGCAGCTGATCGGCCTGTACCGCGAACGCTACGAACACTACGGCCACGGCAAGGCCGACCAGGCGATTGTGGGCCTCGGCGGCCAGTTCTTTATGCGGAAGAACTCACAGGACGCCGTCAAGGAGTTCCGCCCGTACTTCGACAACGCCCCGGTCTACGGCCACGGGCCCTCCCTGGAGGACTTCACCTCGCAGACCCCGCTGACCGTCGGCAGCCCTCAGGAAGTGATTGAGAAGACCCTGACCTTCCGCGAGTACTTCGGCGACTACCAGCGCCAGCTGTTCCTGATTGACCACGCCGGCCTGCCGCTGAAGACCGTGCTGGAGCAGTTGGACCTGTTCGGCGAGGAAGTCCTGCCCGTGCTCCGCAAGGAATACGCCGAGAAGACCCCGGCACACGTCCCCGAACCGCCCACCCACGCCGGGCGCGTGGCGGCCGCCGTGGCAGCCGGAACCGTCGACGCCGGCACGGTCGAAAACACGCGTCTGGACGCGTGATGTCCGCCAAAACCGATTCGCCCGTGCGCCTGGCCGCGGAAACATGGGAGTCCCTGTTCCGCGCCCAGGTGGCGGTGATGCGCCGCCTGCAGGCGGGGCCTGCCTTCAAGGCGCTGGCCTTGAACGAGTACGACGTGCTGTTCACGCTCTCCGGCTGCCCCTCAGGCTGGCTCCGCCAGAACGAACTCAACGACCATGTGCTCTTGAGCCAGTCGAGCCTGAGCCGGCTGGTGGAGCGGCTGGAAAAGCGGGGGCTGGTGGAGCGCAAACCCGCCCCCGACGACGGCCGCGGCGTGCTGGTCCGGCTCACCGACGCCGGGCGGGACCTGCAGAAGGAGATCGGCCGGGAGCACGTCCGAGACATCGCCGCCCTCGTGGCCCCGGCGCTGACCGCCGAGGAACAGCGCGAACTGCTGCGCCTGACCGAAAAACTGCGGACCTCGGTCCAGGCCCGCTAGCGGATGGTGACGAGCGCGGCCGGGTCCTCGACCGGCAGCTCGCCGGTGACGGTGGCGGTGACCTTGAGCTCCTTCAGCGAGAGGCTGCCCCCCACCGTGGACAGGAAGGCCGTGTCCGAGGAGTCCCGGCCGGCGGTAATCCGGAGCATGCTCTCCCGGGGCGCCAGTCCGGTCGGGTCGATCACGTGCCAGGCGCCGCCGACGTGGGCTTCGGCCACGGCGTGGAAGTCCATCGGGCTCAGCCCGGGCGCGTAGACCGCGGCCAGCCGCGCCGGGACGTTCTTGGACCGCAGCAGCGAGATCGCCAGGTGGGCAAAGTCCCGGCAGACGCCGCGCCGGTGCAGAAGCGTCTCGACGGCGCCGTCGGTCCCCCGCGATGAACCGCTGACGTAGCGCAGTTCGCTGAAGACCCAGTCCCGCACGGCGTGCAGCAGCTCCGCGCCCTGCAGGCCGCCGAACTCGGCATACGCCGTCGGGAGCAGCCGGTCGGATTCGGCGTAGCGGCTGGGACGCACGTAACGGATGAGCTCCATCAGCCCCGGCTCCTCCGGCTCCGCGGACCCGGTGACGGTGGCGCCGTACTCCACCAGGACCTCGGTGGGCTCGGCGAACTCCATGTAGTGGAAGCGCCCGCCGTGGTGGTCGGAGAGTTCGGCCAGGGGCACATCCTCCCCGCCCGCGGTGACCGACAGCGATTCCTCGAAGCCGCTGTAGCCGGGGTTTCGGGCCACGGCCACCGCCATTGCGACCTTGGTGTCGGCCACGGTCTTGAAGGCCAGGCGTGCGGTCACGATGCGTTCCATGGATCTCCGGAGGGGTGCGAGCGAAGCCGCTGAAGTCTCAGCGGGCGGGCAGATGCCCCGGGCCGCAATGAAGCCGGCGGCGGGACTAGTTTTTGATCTTCAGCGACATTAGCATCCGCTGGACGTTGGCGAACTCGGACCCCGCGTTGACGTAGGCGTCCGCTTGGGCCAGCGTGTCAAAGGACTTGGCCGGCGCCACTTTCTGGTCCGGGGCGAACGCCTTCAGCTCGGCCAGGTCCCCGAAGGAGTAGTCGCCTTTCCCCTCGGGACCGCGCACCACGTTCTGCAGGGCGCAGGACTTGCCTTCGGCGCCGCCAACCACGTTGGTGATGCCGTAGGACCCGAAATACTTGTAACCCTGGATCACCCGGAACACCACGTGCGGGTCGATGGTTCCCTCCCCGCCGCGGTGAGGCAGTTCCACCGGAACGCTGCTGACCACCACATACGGTTTCGCGGCCTCGGCCGCGCAGGGGCCGGCCGCCTGGGCCGGCAGCCCGGTCTGCAGCGTGGCCAGGTACCGGCCTTCCGAGTCCTTGACCTCGATCTTGAGCGCCCCCGGCAGGGTGCCCTGCGCCGGGGCGACCGCCTGCGCAATCCATTCCTGCGGCAGGTCGAAACTCACGGTCTTGCCGGGGTCCGTGAAGGTCTTCCAGGCCGCCGCCGTCGCTCCGGCGGAAGCCCCGGCGGAGGCCGTGCCGGAGGCGGCACCCGACGCCGACGCCGAGGCGCCCGGCGCCCCCGGTGCCGTAGCCCCGGCGGAGGGATCCGCCGTCGAGCTCCCGCCCGGGCTGCCCGCCGTCCAGGCCGGTGTGCCCTTGCCGTCGCCACTGCAGCCTGCGAGCGCCGACGCGGTGAGCGCCAGCGCCGCGGCGATCCGGAGTCCTCGGGAAATAGCCGTCCCTGTCATGGAGCCAGCGTAGCCGGGGCCAAAGGGCGTTCAGAGTCTCCGGAGCAGCGTTTCGTAGAACCGGACGCCCCGGCCCAGGGTCTCGAGCGAGATCTTTTCGTCCGCGGCGTGGATCGAGCCCCGGTCCGCGGCGTCCATGGCGAAGGGCGCAAACCGGTAGACCGCGTCGCAGATCCCGGTGAAGCGGCGCGAATCCGTCCCGCCCATCATGATGTACGGCGTGATGAGCGCCTCCGGGAAGGTCTCGGCGATGCAGCCCTCCAGCAGCTCCCACTGGGCTCCCGCAAAGTCGGATACCGGAGTGGGATCGTTGCCCTCCACCACCCGAAGCTCCACCTTCGGATCCCGGATGACCTTCCGCAGCCGCTCCACGGTTCCGGCCACGGTGTCCCCCACGGCGATCCGGATGTTGGCGTTTGCCTTGGCCGTCGCGGCGAGCACATTGGCGCCGGCGCTGCCCTCCAGGGTGGTGACGGCCACCGTGGTGCGGGTCATCGCGTTGGTTTCATTCCCCAGGCGGCCGAAAAGCCACGTCATGGGGACCCTGAGCAGCGACAGGTTCGCGAAGGCGAGCCGCAGCGGGGCCGGTGCGTGAGGACCGAAGCGCCGCAGCATCTCCGCGGTCACCTCCGGCAGGCTCTGCGGGAACGGGCTGCGCTCGATCCGGGTGATGGCCCGGGCCAGCCGCGCCGTCGCCCCCATCCGCGGCGGCGTCGAGGCGTGTCCGCCGGGGTCGCGGGTGAGCAGCTCCACGTCCAGGATCCCCTTTTCGGCCACGCCGACGACGGCGGCCGGCCGGCTTACGCCCGGGAAGGCGCCGCCCGCCACCGCACCGCCCTCATCCAGCACGAGCCAGGGCCGCACTCCCCTGGCGGCGAGCAGCGCGGCGGCGGCCGCGGCGCTCTCCCCAGCGGTCTCCTCGTTGTTACCGAAGGAGAAGTAGACGTCGTGAACCGGGACAAAGCCCTCAGCGAGCAGGGCCTCAGCGGCCTCCAGGATGGCGACCAGCGCACCTTTGTCGTCCAGGGTGCCACGGCCCCACAGGTGGGTGCCGTCGTTGTGGCCGGAGAACGGCGGATGCGTCCAGGCCTGCCCGTCCCCGGCCGGGACGACGTCGTAGTGCGCCATGAGCACGGCCGGGCGGCTCCCGGCGTCGGCAGCGGTGCCGGGCCAGCGGAACAGCAGGGCCAGCCCGTTGACCCGTTCCACCTCCAGCGCGGCGTGGACCGCCGGGTAGAGCGGGGGCAGGGCGGCTAGGAAGGCCTCGAACTCGGCAGTCTCCACCTCGGCGGGAACCCGGGAGGACACGGTGCGGAACGTGACGAGTTCCGCCAGCGAGGCGGCGGCGCGGCGGGCGGACCCGACGGGGTCGGTGGTGTGCATGCGCGACAGCCTACGGCCCGGCCGTGGCCCCGGGCCGCAGGGCCCGCCGCATTTCGGGCAACGAAACACGGCTAGGCTGGGGGGATGGCGGAACAGCACTTTGATGGAGCGGACTTCGGCGAGCCGGACGGCGTCGCGCGGATGTCCGCCGTCGACATCGCGGACTGGCGGCTCCGGACTTTCGCGCTGTACGCCACCGTGCGGAAGATCGCGGCGGACAGCCCGGCCGAGGCGCACTCCTACTGGCGGCACGAGCGGGACCGCATGTTCGGCACGCACCCGGCCTCGCCGCTGACCGACGAGGCCAAGGCCAGCTTCGACGGCCTCAAGACCGCTCACTACGACCCGATCTACCGCTTCCACGTCCCCATCACCAAGGAGGGCGCCGGGCGGGAGATGAACGTCGAGACCGGCACCGACGGCCTGGTCCGCTTTGTCCGGCTCGGCACGTTCGACCTCCCCGAGATGGGCCAGCTGGCCGTCTGGAAGCTCAACGGCTACGGCGGCGGCATCTTCGTGCCGTTCCGGGACGCGACCGCCGGGCAGCCCGGCGGCAGCTACGGCGCCGGGCGGTACCTGCTGGACACCATTAAAGGCGCCTTCCACGGCGTGACCGGTTCCGGGGACGACGCCGAGTTCGTGCTGGACTTCAACTTCGCGTACAACCCCTCCTGCGCGTACAACGAGGCGTGGGCGTGCCCCCTGGCCGGGCCCTCGAACCGCCTGGCCGTGGACATCCCGGTCGGCGAGCTGTACTAGCCGGATGGAGTCGCAGCTACAACAGGCGCAGCCAAACCCGCAGGCCGTTTCATCAGGCTCCTTCGCTCCATCGGTGGCGGTCCGGCGCCGCCACCGGGGTGTGCTCCGCTATCCGGTGGTCCGGCAGCTCCTGCGTTTTACCGGCGTCGGCGTCGTCTGCACCGTGACCTCCCTGGCGCTGTATGCGTTCCTGCGGCCGTGGATCGGGTCCCAGCCGGCCAACGCGGCGGCGCTGATCCTCACCTCGCTGATGAACACGGCCCTGAACCGGCGGCTGACGTTCAAAATCACCGAGCGGCACCGGATGAAGCGCGACCACCTCAACGGGCTGATCGTGATCGTCGTCGCGCTGCTGATCACCGGCGGCAGCCTCGGCATCCTGCACTGGATCAACCCGGACGCGACCGTGGCCGACGAGCTCTGGACCACCACCCTCTCCGGATTCCTGGCCACGGCCGTGCGGTTCACCATGCTCCGGCACTGGATTTTCCGCCGCGCCCGGCACCGCTAGCCGGGATTCAAGCGATCGGATTCAACCGCCGAGGGTACGGACGCTGCCGACGGCGGTGCGCACCGCGGCCGCCGCTTCGTGCAGCTGAGCGGCCGTCACGGAGGAATCGAAGCTGAAGCGCACCGCGGTCTGGGCCACCTCGGCGCCGATCCCCATCGCCAGCAGCACCGGGGACGGCTCGTCGGACCCCGCTGCGCAGGCCGAGCCGCTGGAGCAGATCACCCCCTGCCGCTCCACCTCCAGCAGCACCGATTCGCCGCTGGTGCCGGGGAAGCAGAAGGACGCCACCGAGGGCAGCCGGTCCGCCGGATGGCCGGTGAGGACGGCGCCGGGCACCCCGGAGAGGACGGCGGCAATGAAGTCGTCGCGCAGCCCGGCCACCCGGGCGGACGCTTCCTGCCCGGACGCCGCGGCGAGGCCCAGTGCCGTCGCCAGCGCCACGGCCCAGGCCACGTTCTCGGTGCCGGAGCGGCGGCCGCGCTCCTGCCCGCCGCCGTGGATCAGCGGCTCCAGCCGGGTGCGGCCGCGCACATACAGCGCCCCGCAGCCTTTCGGGGCGCCCAGCTTGTGGCCGGAGATGCTCAGCGCGTCCACGCCGAGTCCGCGCACGTCCAGGGGCAGCCAGCCGGCGGCCTGCACGGCGTCGCTGTGGAACGGGATGCCGAGCCCCCGGGCCAGCGCGGCCAGGCGAGCCACGGGCTGGACCGTTCCCACCTCGTTGTTGGCGTACATCACGCTGGCCAGCGCGGTTTGTGGCCGGAGCACGGCCGCGAGCGCTTCCTCTCGCACCTGCCCGTAGCGGTCCACCGGGACCACGTCGACGGCGAAGCCATGGACGCGTTCGAGGTAGCGGGCGGATTCCTCCACCGCGGGGTGTTCGACGGCGCTGATCGCCACCCGGTCAAGGCGCGGATCGGCCGCGCGCCGGGCCAGGGCGATGCCCTTGAGGGCGAGGTTGTCCGCCTCCGTGCCGCCGGAGGTGAAGACGATCTCGCCCGGCCGGCAGCCCAGTACTTGGGCCGTGGCCTCCCGGGCTCCCGCGAGCGCCCTGGCGGCGGCGTCGCCGAGCGAGTGGTGGCTTGACGGGTTGCCGAAGTCCCCGCTGAGGTAGGGCCACATGGCCTCGAGGACCTCGCGGCGGACCGGCGTGGTGGCGGCGGCGTCGAGGAAGATCACGGTGGGCCTCAGCCGGCCGTTTCCAGCTCGACGTCGAGCTCGACATCCAGCCCGAGGTCCAGGGCGGTGACGCTGTGGGTGAGGGCCCCGACCGAGATGATGTCCACGCCGGTGGCGGCGATCCCGGCCACGGTGGCGAGGCTGACGTTGCCGCTGGCCTCGACCCGGGCCCGCCCCGCAACGAGCGCAACGCCGGCGGCGAGGTCCTGCACCGAGAAGTTGTCCAGCATGATGGTGTCCACGCCGGCGGCCAGCACGGGCTCGATCTGTTCCATGCTGTCCACCTCCACCTCGAAGTGGGTGGTGTGCCCCAGCCGGGCGCGGGCGCCGCGCAGCACGGCGGTGAGCTTCCCGGGGTCTCCCCCGGTCAGTACCGCCAGGTGGTTGTCCTTGGCCAGCACCGCGTCCGAGAGGCTGAAGCGATGGTTTGCCCCACCGCCGCAGCGGACTGCGTAGCGCTCCAGCACCCGCAGCCCGGGCGTCGTTTTCCGGGTGTCGGTGATTCGTGCCTTGGTGCCGGTGACCAGCGCGGCGAACTCCGCGGTCCGGGTGGCAATCGCGCTCATCCGCTGGATCAGGTTCAGCGCCACCCGTTCGGTAAGCAGCACGCCGCGGGCGTTGCCGCTCACCCGTGCCAGCGCCGTCCCGGCGTCGAACGCCTCCCCGTCCGCAACGAGCAGTTCGACGGCGGCGTCCGGGTCCGCCAGCTTCATCGCGGCGGCAAACACCTGCCCGCCGCTGAAGACGCCGGGCACCCGGGCTGCCAGCACCGCGGTGGCGCGGGCACGGGCCGGGATGAGGGTCTGCGAAGTGATGTCGCCGCAGGGGGCGTCCTCCAGCAGGGCGGCGCGGAGCACGGCGTCGACGGCGGATGCGGGCAGGGTGCCGGCAAGCTCGGCGCCGGACAACACCGGCGTGTCCTGGGTGGTTGCGGTCATGAGGAAATCCTTTGCATGGAGGGGGTGGAGGCGGAAGCCGGGTCCGTGTCGGCCCGGTAGTGGGCGCCCACGGAGGCGGTCCGGTTCCGGGCGGCCGCCACGAGCAGGCCGGCAGCCAGCAGCAGGTTGCGGTCCTCGTGCTCCCGCGGGTCGTCCGAGGCCGCTACAATCCCGGGACGGACGACGGCGGCCCAGGCAGCGAGCTGCGCAGCCGCATCATCGAGGTCAGCCGCCGAGCGCAGAACCCCGGCGGCTCGAGTCATCAACCGCCCCAGAGCCGCCCGAGAAAACACCCCGGATCCAGGCCCAGACTTAATACCAGCTTCGGGGGCCGCCGCGGCGGTTCCTTCCCTGGAGGAGCCGCGCAAGGGTACTGCGGAAGCGTGCGTCAAAGGGAGGCCGCCCGCGGCCGAGCTAGCACGCGGAGCAGTGCCGTTGTGCGGCGCTTCGCCCAGGAAGTCCTCGACGGCGCGCCGCCCGAACACCAACCCTTCGAGCAGCGAGTTGCTGGCCAGCCGGTTGGCGCCCTGGGCGCCGGTGCACGCCACCTCGCCCGCGGCGTACAGCCCCGGCACCGAGGTGCGGCCCCAGAGGTCGGTCGCGATCCCGCCCATCCAGTAGTGCGCGGCCGGGGACACCGGCATGGGGTCGAGCGTCCAGTCGTAGCCGGCGGCCCGCGTCCTGGCGGTGATGGTCGGGAAGCGCCGGGCCAGGAAGCCGGCCCCGCGGCCGGCTTCGATCCCCCGGGCGTCCAGGTACACCGGGCTGTCGGCCGGGCGGCCGGTGGCCGCCAGGTGGAGGGCGATGCTGCGGGAGACGACGTCGCGCGGGGCCAGTTCGGCGTCGGGGTGGTAGTCGGGCATAAAGCGTTGTCCCGCGGCGTCCAGCAGCACGGCGCCCTCGCCGCGCACCGCCTCCGAGATAAGCAGCGCGGGCGGCCCGCCGGGTACTTCGGCCGCCGCGAGTGTGGTGGGGTGGAACTGGAAGAACTCCAGGTCGCGCACGGCGGCGCCGGCGCGCCAGGCCAGCGCGAGGCCGTCGGCGGTGGCCACGGACGGGTTGCTGGTGCGGGCGAACAGCCGCCCGGCGCCGCCGGTGGCGAGCAGCACGGCGTCGGCGTCCAGTTCCCGGGGCTGCCCACCGGCCAGGTAGGCGACGCCGGTGACGGAGCCCGATGAACAGCCGTCAGGGTCACCACCGCCGCTCAGCAGCGCGGTCACAAAAGCGCCGGTCTCCACCCGGAGCCGGCCCTGGACGGCGCGGTCCAGCACGGCGGCGACAAGGCCGCGGGCGATCCAGGCGCCGGTCGCGTCGCCGCCGGCGTGCAGGACGCGGGCGGCCGAATGTGCTGCTTCCAGTCCCAGCGCCGGTCCGCCGTGGGCCCCGGCGTCGAAGTGCACGCCGAAGCGCCGCAGCCCGGCGATGTCCCGGACGGCTTCGGTGCAGAGGATGCGCACGGCATTGGGGTCATTCAGCCCGGCCCCCGCGGCGAGGGTGTCGGCAATGTGCGCCGCAACGGAGTCGCCGGGCGCGGCCTCCCCCGGTGCCAGCACCGCGGAAATCCCGCCCTGGGCATAGAAGGTGTTGCTCTCCTCGAGCGTGCCCTTGGTCAGCAGCACCACCTCGGCGCCGGGCGCTTCGGAGGCGAGCAGCGCCGCGTACAGCCCGGCGATCCCGCTGCCGACGACGACAAGCCGCCTGGTCACGGCCGCGCCGCCAGCATGCGTTCCAGGGCGACCCGCGCGGGGGCCGCGACGTCGTCCGCCACCGTGATGCGGTTAACCACCTCGCCGCGGACCAGGGCCTCCAGCACCCAGGCCAGGTAGCCGGGGTGGATGCGGTACATCGTGGAGCAGGGGCAGATCACCGGGTCCAGGCAGAAGATGGTGTGCTGCGGGTACTCGGCGGCCAGCCGGTTGACCAGGTTGATCTCGGTGCCGACGGCGAAGACCGTGGGCTCGGTGGCGGCGGCGATGGCCTTGCGGATGAAGTCCGTGGAGCCGGCCGAATCGGCGGCGTCCACCACCTCCATGGGGCACTCCGGGTGCACGATCACCTGCACACCGGGGAAGTCCGCGCGGGCCTTTTCGATCTGGGCGACGTTGAAGCGCTTGTGGACCGAGCAGAAACCGTGCCACAGGATCACCCGGGAGTCCTGCAGCGTCTCCTCGTCGCTGCCGCCGAGTTCCTTGCGCGGATTCCACATCGGCATCTGCGCCAGCGGCACACCCATGGCCTTGGCGGTGTTCCGGCCCAGGTGCTGGTCCGGGAAGAACAGCACCCGCTGGCCGCGCTCGAACGCCCATTCCAGCACCGTGGCGGCGTTGGAGGAGGTGCAGACGATCCCGCCGTGTTCGCCGCAGAAGCCCTTCAGCGCTGCCGAGGAGTTCATGTAGGTGACCGGGATGACCGGGACCCGGCCGTCGGCGTCGGGCTCGGTGCCGAACAGCTCCTCCAGCTGCTCCCAGCACTCCGTCACCGAATCGATGTCCGCCATGTCCGCCATCGAGCAGCCCGCGGCGAGGTTGGGCAGGATCACGGCTTGCTCCGGCGCGGAGAGGATGTCCGCGGTTTCGGCCATAAAGTGCACGCCGCAGAAGATGATGGCCTCCGCGTCCGGCCGGGTCAGGGCCGCGTTGGCCAGCTGGAACGAGTCGCCCACGAAGTCGGCGTACTGGATCACCTCGTCGCGCTGGTAAAAGTGGCCGAGGATAACGGCCCGGTCCCCCAGCGCCGCCTTGGCGGCCCGGATCCGGTCGTCCAGTTCGGCGTCGCCGGCCAGGCGGTATTCCTCTGGCAGCTGTCCCTGCCGGGGCGTCGAGGCCGGGGCGACGTCGGCCACGGACGCGCCCGGGCCGTACGCCGGGACACCGGCGAGGGCCTCGGCGAGGTCGAAGTCCCAGGGGCCCCGGGCCAGGGCCGGGCTGCAGGTGGATGCTGCCGCGGCCGCTGTTGCCTGTCCGGCGGCCGACTCGCGCGTGATCAGCTGGATCGCCGTGTTGACGCTGCTCATGGTGTGCTCCTGTTGTCTGGATCGAGGCCGGGCCGGCCGGTAAAGCGGTAGAGGCGGGGCGGGCGGTGTTTGCCGCCCTGGAGGTATTCGTCGGTTTCTTCGATTTCCGGGGTGGCCTTGATCTGGCGGCGGAAGTTGGCCGGATCCAACTCCCGGTCCAGGACGGCCTCGTAGACCTCCCGGACCTGCGCGAGGGTGAAGTACTCGCCGAGCAGGTGGTAGGCGATCGAGCCGTAGGCCATCTTGTTCCGCAGCCGCCAGAGCGCGTAGTCGATGATCGCGTTGTGGTCGAAGGCCAGGTCGCCGAGCCGGTCCGCCCGGAACCAGCGGACATTCTCGGATTCGTCGGCGAGCGCGGCCTCGGTGGGCTGGACGAGCGCCCAGTAGACGATCGAGACCACCCGCTGGGTGGGCGAGCGGTGCAGCCCGCCGAAGGCGTAGAGCTGTTCGAGATAGTTCGGCGCCAGGCCGGTGGTCTCGCGGAGGTTGCGGGAGGCGGCGTCCTGCAGCGATTCGGAATGGGTCAGCGGCCCGCCGGGCAGGGCCCACTGGTTCTTGAACGGCTCCCGGATCCGGCGCACCAGCGGGATCCAGAGCGTGGGGCGGCCGGAGCGTTCACTCGGCCGCAGGGCGAAGATCACCGTGGAAATGGCCAGCGACGGCGGCGCGAGCTGGCGCTCCGAGACGTTGGCTGGAGAGGTGTAGACGGTGATCGACCCCCGAGTTCCGGGGTCCGGCCCGGTCTTTGCGGACCTGCCGGACGGTTCCGGCCCGACCGCCGGAGTAGTTATAGTCAACTTGACTAGAACTAATTCTACGACGCCGGGGGCCGGGCGCAAAATGTTTCCGTGCGCCGCCGCCCCCAGAGCCGGCGGAACGTCCTACTCCCCCTGGGCGGCGGCTTCGAGCAGCGGCAGGGTGCGGCCCTGGAAATGGGTGTTGAGCACGATCACCGAGGACGAACGCAGCACGGTCCGGGTGGCGATCATGGCGTCCAGCACCCGCTGCAGGTCCGAGTTGGAGCGGGCGGCGATGCGGGCCATCAGGTCCGATCCGCCGGACACGGTGTGGATCTCGATCAGCTCGGGAATCCGCGCGAGCGCCTCCACGACGGCGTCGTGCCCTAGGTCCTGGTTGATGGTCAGGGAGCAGAAGGCCACCACCGGGTAGCCGAAACGGGCCGGGTCCGGCTGCGGCACCCACGAACCGATGACACCGCTGTCCTGCATGCGGTCCAGCCGCGACTGCACGGTGGCACGGGCGACCTTGAGCACCCGGGACGCCTCCAGGACGGAGGAGCGCGGAGAGTCCGTAAAGAATCGGACAATTTTGGCGTCCAGCGGGTCGACGTTCACTTCAGTTTCCTTGCCTGCGGGTTCCAACAGCACACATCGTCGCGATTTGGGCCGGTTGATCAACAAACTGCAACCATGCTCTCACGCGGGCCGCACCGAGGGCGCCCGCCGGGGCGGTAAATTCGTAGGGTCCCAAAAGGACGCCAACACCACCGTAAGAAGGTTCGCCAGCATGACAACGAAGTCCCCCGCGGAGCGCCCGGCCCTGAAGCTCGGCCACACCATGTTGCCCCGCCAGCTCACCATGATGGGGCTCGGCAGCGCCATCGGCGCCGGCCTGTTCCTTGGATCCGGAGCCGGGATCCAGGCCGCGGGCCCGGCCGTCCTGATCTCCTACCTCGTCGCGGGCACCCTGATCATCCTGGTCATGTGGGCGCTCGGCGAGATGGCAGCCGCCAATCCGAACAGCGGCGCGTTCTCCGTCTACGCCGAAAAGGCCCTGGGCAAGACCGCCGGCGCCACCGTCGGCTGGCTCTGGTGGCTGCAACTTGTCGTTGTCATCGCGGCCGAGGCCCTCGGCGCGGCCGGGCTCCTCTTTACGGTCTGGCCGGTGATTCCCGTATGGGGGCTGGCGCTGGTGTTTATGGCACTCTTCACTGCCATCAACCTCGCCGGGGTGAAGAACTTCGGCGAGTTCGAGTTCTGGTTCGCCATCCTCAAGGTCACCGCCATCGTGCTGTTCCTGGCCATCGGCGCGGCCCTGCTGTTCGGCTGGCTGCCGGACGTTGCCAGCCCGGGACTGCGCAACATCACCTCCGACTTCGCCCCGGCAGGCCTCGGCGGCATCGCCACCGCCCTGTTTGTAGTGATCTTCGCCTTCGGCGGCACCGAAATCGTCAGCGTGGCCGCGGCCGAGACCGAGAACCCCGAGCACAGCGTCGGCCACGCGATCCGCACCGTGGTCTGGCGCATCCTGGTGTTCTACATCGGCTCCGTTTTTGTCATCGCGGCTGTGCTGCCCTCGACGTCGGCGGCGCTCAAGTCCCCGTTCGCGGGCGTCCTGGATCTGGCCCGCATTCCGGGCGCCGGAGCGGCAATCACGCTGGTCGCCGTCGTCGCCCTGCTCTCGGCCCTGAACGCGAACCTGTACGGCGCCTCCCGGATGGCCTATTCCCTGTCCGAGCGCGGCGAAGCCCCGCTCTTCCTGTCGCGGCTGAATGCGGCCCGCGTTCCGGTGATCGCCGTCGGCATATCGGTGGCGTTCGGCTTTCTGGCCGCTGTGCTGGAACTGCTGTTCCCAGAACAGATCCTGCCGGCCCTGTTCCAGCTGGTGGGCTCGACCTGCCTCGTGGTGTGGGGCTCGGCGCTCGTATCCCAGCTGATCCTCCGGCGCCGGGCCGACCGCGCCGGCACCGCGCTGCCGCTGCGGATGAAGGGCTTCCCCGGGCTGACCATCTTTGGCCTGGTGCTCCTGGCCCTGATCTTTGCCGTCGGCTTCAGCAGCCCGGAGAGCAGCAAGCAGCTCTTCAGCACCATGGCGTTGATCGCCGGTATCGCCGCCGCCTGCTGGATCGGCGCCCGGATCAACGCCCGCCGAGCGAGCTGACCCGCCGCAAAGACTGTACAAACTGCCAGGCCTGGGGAGCCGGGGGCGGGTAGCTTTGTACAGAGTGGTCAGCATTTCCTGAGCTGATTGCCTAACTCGGGGCCCGTGACTAGGGTCACAGGCATGGACACACTCCCCCTCGCGGTTTCCGGCGGCGACGCCGGCCCGCTCACCCCCGCCGAGCTCCGAGAGCTGTACACCCTGATGGTCGCCGTCCGGCACCTCGACACCTCGGCCATCGCCTGGCAGCGGCAGGGCATCATCCCCGGCTACGCCCCGGAACTCGGCCAGGAGGCGGCCCAGGTGGGCAGCGGCTACGCCGTCGACACCACCCGCGACTTCGTCTTCCCCACCTACCGCGAGATGGGCGTCGCCCGGACCATGGGCGTGGACATGGTGGGCTACATGTCCACCCACAAGGCCACCTGGCACGGCGGCCTCTACAACCCGCTGGAATCCCGGCTTGCCCCGATCCAGGCCGTGGTGGCCGGGTCCGTACTGCACGCCGTCGGCTGGGCCCACGGCCAGACCCTCGAGAACAGCGACGGCGGAACCACCGGCGTCGCGCTGACCTACTTCGGCGACGGCGCATCCTCGCAGGGTGACGTCCACGAGGCGCTGAACTTTGCCGCCGTAATGAAGGCGCCCGTGGTGTTCTTCGTCCAGAACAACGGCTGGGCCATCTCGGTGCCCACCGAACGCCAGGTCGCCGGCGGCTCCGTCGCCGCCCGCGCCGCCGGGTACGGCATGCCGGCGCTGCAGATCGACGGCGACGACGTCGTCGCCGTCGTCGAGGCCACCCGCCGCGCCTTCGCGCACGCCCGGGCCGGCAACGGTCCCGTGCTGATCGAGGCGATGACGTACCGCCGTGGCCCGCACTCCACTTCCGATGACCCCGGCCGCTACCGTTCCCTCGACGAGGAGCGCGACGGCGCCGGCGAGGATCCGCTGGAGCGCCTGCGCAAGCGGCTGCTCGCCGACGGGATCGCCGACGAGGCCTTCTTCGCCGAGGCCCTCGCCGCCGCCAAGGCCGAAGAGGAGCATATCCGCAACGGCATCCAGGCCCTCGGCTCCCGGCCCGGCACCGAAATGTTTGACCTGGTCTTCCAGGAAACCACCCCTGCCCTGCAGGCCCAGGCCGCCAACTGGCGCGAGGAGTCCGAGCATGTCTAACCCGACCATTGAAAGCCGAACCTCGCCGGCGGCGACTGCCCCCGCGGCCACCACCGTGATGTCCATGCAGCAGGCGCTCAACCGGGCCCTCGACGAGGTCCTCGCGGATAACCCCAAGGCCGTCATCTTCGGCGAGGACTGCGGCCGGCTCGGCGGGGTCTTCCGGATCACCGACGGGCTGCAGGCCAAGCACGGCGAGCAGCGCGTCTTCGACACCCCGCTGGCGGAATCCGGCATCCTCGGCATGTCCGTGGGCCTGGCCATGGCCGGCTTCCACCCCATCCCCGAGGTCCAGTTCGACGGCTTCGCGTACCCGGCCATCAACCAGATCGTCTGCCAGATCGCCCGGATGAACTACCGCAGCCGCGGCACCCTGCCGATGCCGATCACCCTCCGGGTGCCCAGCTTCGGCGGCATCCGCGCCCCCGAACACCACGGCGAAAGCCTCGAGGCGCTCTTCGCCCACGTGCCTGGCCTGAAGGTGGTCTCGCCGTCGACCCCGCATGAGGCCTACCACCTGCTCAAGTACGCCGCCACGCGGCCGGACCCGGTCATCTTTATGGAGCCGAAGTCCCGCTACTGGCAGAAGGGCGAAGTGGACCCCGCCACGCACGACGCCGACGGCGGCTCCCCCACCGGAGCGAAGGTCATGCGGGAGGGACGGCACCTGACCCTGGTGGCGTGGGGTGCGATGGTGGCCCGCTGCCTCCAGGTGGCCGAGCTCGCCGCCGAGGACGGGATCGACATCGAGGTCCTGGACCTGCGCTGGCTCAAGCCAATCGACGCCGCCGCACTGGCCGCGTCCGTGCGCAAGACGCGCCGCGCCGTCGTCGTCCATGAGGCGCCGCTGACCTCCGGTCTGGGCGCCGAGGTGGCGCAGCTGATCACGCAGAGCTGCTTCGACACGCTGCGCGCCCCCGTGGAGCGTGTCACCGGCTTCGACGTCCCGTACCCCTCGGGCGATCTTGAGGACGAATACATCCCGAACATTGACCGGATCCTCTTCGGCATCCAGCGAGTATTGGAGTACAAACGTGGCTGAAATTTCCTTCCCGCTGCCGGATCTCGGCGAGGGCCTGATCGAGGCGACCTTGCTGGAATGGCTGGTCGCCCCGGGCGACCAGGTAGAGCGCAACCAGCCCCTGGTGGAGGTCGAAACCACCAAGTCGGCCGTTGAATTGCCCAGCCCGCAGGCGGGTAAGGTAGTGCGTATCCACGGCGGGCCCGGCGACAAGATCAACGTCGGCGAGCCCCTGATCGTGTTCGAGGTGCCGGACAACACCGCCGGCATCGTGGGCACGGTCCCGAAGGAAGAGGCACCGAAGCGCCGGGTCCGCCTGAGCGCCGTACTTGATGAGGACTGACACCATGAGCGGCAGACACACCGGCGAACGGCATTCCCACACCGTCGAGGGCACGGACCCCCAGTTGTACGTCGGGGTGCATGATCCCAAGGACGACGCCGGCCTGCGCCCGGTGCTGCTGCTGCACGGCTTCTCCTCCTCCTCCAAGCTCAACTGGGAGGACAGCGGCTGGATCACGGCCCTGACCGAGGCCGGACGCCGCGTCATTACGGTGGATCTGCCGGGCCACGGCCGCAGCGGCGCCCCCGAGGACCGCGACTCCTACTCCCCCAGCCGGATCCGGGCGGACCTGCTGCAGATCGCGTTCGACGCCGGCGCCCGCCCGCTGCGCGACGGCGACCCGGCCAGCGGGCTGGACGTCATCGGCTACTCGCTGGGTTCCCGGCTGGCCTGGGAATTCGGCGCCACCCAGCACGAGCTGGTGCACCGGCTGGTCCTGGGCGGACCCAACGTGGCGGACCCGCTGGCGGACTTCGACCTCGTGGCGGCGCAGCGGTACCTGGCCGACGGCACCCCGATCGCGGACGCGTCCACCGCCGGGCTGCTCAAGATGGCGCAGCTGCTGCCGAGCAACAACATTTTTGCCCTGCTGTCCCTGGTGGAGGCGATCAAGGACGAGCCGTTCGACCCCGCCGAGGCCGTGCCGCCGATGCCGATGCTGCTGGTGGCCGGCGAGAAGGACGAGCGGGCCGAATCCATGCCCGAGCTCGCGGCGCTGGGCGCCAAAGCAGGGGCGCTGGTGGAACAGCTCATCCTGCCGGCCCGGAACCACACCAATGCCATCACCAGCCGCGCCTTCAAGCAGGGCGCCATCGAGTTCCTGGGCGCCTGAGCCGCGGGGACTCTGAATTACTGGCACAAACCCCACAGTCACAAACACAGAAGAGGCACGGACCGCGGTCCGTGCCTCTTCTGTGTTTGTGGTGGCCTCCCTGGGGAGCAGCTCCTAGTGGTGGCGGCTGACGCCGAGCGGGCGGCCCTTGGTTTCCTTGGCCAGGACGACGCCGACGGCGGAGATCACGCAGAGGATCATGATGTAGATGCCGATCGAGCCGGTCCACTTGGTGCCCTGCAGCAGGGCTTCCGCGATGGTGGCCGCGAAAGCGCCGCCGAGGATGGCGCCGAACGCGTAGCCGATCGAGATGCCCGAGTAGCGCACGTTCGCCGGGAACATTTCGGCGTACATGGCGGACATCGGGCCGTAGGACAGGCCCAGGCCGATGGTCAGGACGAAAAGGGCCACGCCGTAGAGCACGATGTCCTTGGTGTCGATCAGGGCGAACATCGGGATCATCCAAGCGAAGACGATGCCGTAGCCGATCAGGAAGGTCTTGACCCGGCCGATCTTGTCGGAGAGCCAGCCGCCGACCAGGGTGAAGATGAGCCAGCCGAAGGATGCCAGGGTGGTGGCCAGCAGGATCTGCGGGGTGGGCATCTTCAGCGACTTGGTGGCGTAGGAGATGAAGAAGGCGATCAGCAGGTAACCGGCGGCGTTGTTGCCGATGAAGATCATCGTCGAGTAGAGGACGGCCTTCTTGTGCTTGCGGACCAGCTCGCCCAGGGGCGCCTTGCTTTCCTCTTTGCGCTCCTGCATTTCCTTGAAGACCGGGCTCTCGGCCACGGCGCGGCGGATCAGGTACCCGACCACAATCAGCACGATGGAGAGCAGGAACGGCACCCGCCAGCCCCAGGACGCAAAATCTTCCTTGGACATGGACGTGTTGAGGAAGTACAGCAGGCCCGTCGCGAGGATCATGCCCACCGGAACGCCGATCTGCGGGTAGGCGCCGAACAGGCCGCGCTTGCTCATCGGAGCGTGCTCCACGGCCATCAGGGCAGCGCCGCCCCATTCACCGCCGGCGGAAAAGCCCTGGATGATGCGCAGCAGGATCAGCAGGACGGGGGCCCAGACGCCGATCTGGGCGTAGGTCGGCAGCAAGCCGATCAGGGCGGTCGCGGCACCCATCATCACCAGGGTGAAGACCAGCATCGCCTTGCGGCCCAGGCGGTCGCCGAGGTGGCCGGCGATGATGGCGCCGAGCGGGCGGAACAGGAAGCTGATGCCGATCAGCGCGAAGGACAGGATCTGCGCCAGGCCCGGGTTGGAGGCGTTCAGCGGCGCCAGGAAAAGCGGGGAGAGCAGCGTTGCGGTCAGCTGCGCGAAGATGAAGAAGTCGTACCACTCGATCGTGGTACCGACCAGCGTCCCGGCGAGGACCTTGCGTTCCTCATGCTTGCTGCTGGGGCCCGCCTCTGAATCGACGGTTGAAGTTGCGGTCATTGGAACTCCGTTGCTGGGGGCAGAGGTGCTGCCCGGGGTGGGTGCGAAGAGAATAACTGAATGCCTCTTGAATTACTGATCGAACGGTCAGTTAGTATCTGTGATCTTACTATGAAACATGTGATCAGGCACACAGTCCGGGGAAAAAAGCCGCCTTGTCCCCAAATCGTGATGCCCCGGACCCCGGGACGACTGGCCCCGAAACGTTGTGCGCCCCCAATCTGTGTTCTATAATCGAACACACAGTTCCGATATAGAACGCTACTGGACTGTGAGCCCCGGCACAAGAGACCCGCGGGACTGCCGCGGCACACCCGCCCCCGCGCCCCCCCGCCCCGCCCTAGGATGGACCCCATGACACTGACCGCCGGCAGCGCCCAGACCTCCCCGTCCCAGACGCTCTCCCGAGGCATCCGGGCGCTGGAGATTCTCGCCGACGCGCCGGAGCCGCTCACCATCGCCGAGCTCGCAGATGCCATGGGGGTCCACCGCTCGGTCGCCTACCGCATCCTGCGCACCCTCGAGGACCACTCACTGCTGGTCCGCGACGACGGCGGGCGGGTCCAGCCCGGCCCCGGCCTGGCTGTCCTCGCCCGCGGCGTGGCCCGCAACCTGCAGACCGCGGCCCTCCCCGAGCTCACCCAGCTGGCCAACGCCCTGGACATGAGCGCCTTTGTGGCCGTCTGGGACCGCGAAGACTGCGTCACACTCGTGACCGTCGATCCCCGCCGTACGGGGGCGGCCGTGGTCCAGCATCCCGGATCCCGGCACCCGGTCAGCGCGGGCGCCCCGGGCATCGCCATCCAGTCGGCGCTCTCGGAGCGGGAATGGCACAGCCTCGCCCCCGGCATTCCCTACCGCCCCGAGGCCGCCGAGGCCCGCCGCCGCGGCTACGCGGCCAGCCACGACGAAGTCATCCCGGGGGTTTCCTCGCTGGCCGTGCCGGTCAGCGTACCTGGCGGTCGGCCGGCTGCCCTGGCGGTGGTCTACATCCGAGACGCGCAGGATCCCGCGGAGGTTGCGGCCGCCCTGGCCGCGAGTGCCGCGCGCATCGAGGCCCAGCTGGGCTGACGCCGAGCCGGGACCGTCCCCGGCCGCCGAGGCCCTGACAAGCAAAGTAAGCCCCGCCCGAGCACTTCACCACGGAAGCAAAGGATTGATCCCCATGGCCGAGCACTACATCCCGGACGACCTCCCCGCCCGGATCCGGCACTACATCAACGGCGAATTCGTCGACTCCGTCAGCGGCAAGACCTTCGACGTCCTGGACCCGGTCTCCAACGAGACCTACGCCACCGCCGCCGCCGGCCAGAAAGAGGACATCGACCTCGCCGTCGCCGCCGCGCGCAAGGCCTTTACCGAGGGCCCGTGGCCGCGGATGAAACCGCGCGAACGCGCCCGCGTCCTGAACAGGATCGCCGACGCGGTCGAGGCCCAGGAGAGCCGCCTCGCGCAGCTCGAAACCTTCGACACCGGCCTGCCGATCACCCAGGCCAAGGGCCAGGCGCTGCGCGCGGCCGAGAACTTCCGCTTCTTCGCCGACCTGATCGTGGCCCAGTTCGACGACGCCATGAAGGTCCCCGGCGCCCAGATCAACTACGTCAACCGCAAGCCGATCGGCGTCGCCGGCCTCATCACCCCGTGGAACACGCCCTTTATGCTCGAATCCTGGAAGCTCGCCCCGGCGCTGGCCACCGGCAACACCGTGGTCCTCAAGCCTGCCGAATTCACCCCGCTCTCCGCCTCGCTCTGGGCGAAGATCTTCAAGGACGCCGGCCTGCCCGACGGTGTCTTCAACCTGGTCAACGGCCTGGGCGAGGAGGCCGGGGACGCCCTGGTCAAGCACCCAGACGTGCCGCTGATCTCCTTCACCGGTGAAACCACCACGGGCAAGACGATCTTCCGCAACGCCGCGGAGAACCTCAAGGGCCTCTCGATGGAACTTGGCGGCAAGAGCCCGGCGATCATCTTCGCCGACGCCGACCTCGACGCCGCGATCGACTCGACCCTGTTCGGCGTGTTCTCGCTCAACGGCGAACGCTGCACCGCCGGCTCCCGGATCCTGGTGGAACGCGCCGTGTACGAGGAGTTCTGTGAGAAGTACGCCGCCCGGGCGAAGAACATCGTCGTCGGCGATCCGCATGATCCGAAGACCGAGGTCGGAGCCCTGGTCCACCCGGAGCACTACGAGAAGGTCTCCCGCTACGTGGAGATCGGCAAGTCCGAGGGCCGGCTGCTGGCCGGTGGGGGCCGCCCGGAGTCCCTGCCCACCGGCAACTACATCGCCCCCACGGTCTTTGCCGACGTCGCCCCGGACGCCCGGATCTTCCAGGAGGAGATCTTCGGCCCCGTCGTCGCCATCACCCCCTTCGACACCGACGACGAAGCCCTCGCGCTCGCGAACAACACCCGCTACGGCCTGGCCGGCTACGTCTGGACGAACAACCTGACGCGGGCGCACACCTTCTCGCAGAACCTCGAGGCGGGCATGGTGTGGCTCAACAGCCACAACGTCCGGGACCTGCGCACCCCGTTCGGCGGGGTCAAGGCCTCGGGCCTCGGCCACGAGGGCGGCTACCGGTCCATCGACTTCTACACCGACCAGCAGGCCGTTCACATCACCCTGGGCGCCGTCCACACCCCGAAGTTCGGCGCCGCGACCTGAAACCCCTCGGTCCCGGCGCCTGCCATGGTCCGCTGCGCCTTCTATGTGGCCCTGCTGGGCCTCCGCGTCAGGCGCGGGCCGCCGCCGTGCCTCGCCGGAGGACGACGGCGGCACCGGCACCGAGCAGGAACAGCGCCGCCGCGGCGCAGACCGGCACCAGGAACGCGGCCGAATAGCCGAAGTCCTGGGCGAGCCGGCCCGCCACGGACGAGCCCAACGCGGTGCCGGCGACGATGCCGCTGGCCAGCGCCGTCATCACCGTGCCGAGTTTGTCTGCCGGGGCCACCAGGCCTCCGATAGCGAACACGGTGACCATCAGCGGGCCCACCGGCACGCCCAGGACCAGGAGGACCAGGATCATCGGCGGCGCCGTCGAGGGCAGGAGCAGCAGGGCCGCGAGGCCGGCCATCAGGGCGGCGCAGGCAAGCCAGCGGGCGTGGACGCCGAACCGCCGCGGCCAGTAGGCCACGGACAGGGCCGCGGCGGCCGAGCTCAGCCCCATCACCGCGTACAGCAGCCCGGCCAGTTCCGCGGTCGCGAAGCTGGCCGCGAAGGAACTCAGGGACGTCTGCGTCGCGCCGAAGAACGTTCCCATGCAGACCATGGCCAGCACCGGGAGCGCGACGGCGGCGAAGCCGGCCGCACGCTGCCCGGCCGTCAGTTCCGTCCGCCGCTTCCGCTCAGCGGCCGACGCCGTCCGGCTCCGCGCAGGGGTGCGCGGGACGGCGCGGTGCGTCGGGTGCACGGCGAAGGCGGGGACCAGGGTCAGGGTCAGCGCGGCGGCGAGGGCGAGCGGCAGCCAGGGGCTGATGAGGCTGGCCAGGATGCCCACCAGGGCCGGCCCCAGCACGAAGGTCAACTCGTCCGCGGTGCTCTCGTAGGACAGGGCGGTGTCCAGGTCGTGTCCGGACCCGCCGCGGCTGGAGCTCAGGGCCATCCAGCGGACCCGGGCCAGCGGGCCGACCTGCGGGCAGCTGGCGCCGGCCACAAAGGCGGCGGCGAGCACCGGCACTGCGGCTGCCAGGTCCCCGCCGGCCGGAACGAGGTACACGGCGAGGATCAGGGCGGTGACGGCCAGGGTGTTGAAGACGGCCGAAACAAGGAGGACCGGGCGCTGGCCCAGCCGGTCCGCCAGGGCCCCCAGCGTGGGGGCGCCGAGTGCCGACCCGATGCCGACGGCGCCGGCCGCGGCGCCGCCCACGGCATAGGAGCCGGTAACAGCGGTCACGAGGGTCAGGGCGCCGACGGTGAGCATGGCCAGCGGAAGGCGGGCGAAAAGACCCAGCGGGATGAAGCTCCGGCCGGCCAGCAGGGGAAGACGGGCAAAGCGGCCGCCGCGGGGGGCCAGTGATGCGCCGGTGGATTCTGCCTCAGTGGAGGCGGGCGCCGCAGAGGCAGGCGCCTGGGAAGACGTGGAGAGGATCATTTATCCGGGTTCGTTCGATGGTGCGCATCGTCCCTCCTCCCGATGCGCGCGACCCGGTAACCATCCAATTATACCCGAGCCGGCGCCCCTCAGACCGGGGCATCGTCCGAGATATGCAGCGTGGACCCGTTCCGGCCCTTGACCACCTGCAGCTGGGTGGTGATCCGCTGTTTCATCTCCGCTACGTGGCTCACCAGGCCCACCACCCGGCCGCCGTCGCGGAGCCCCTCCAGGGCGTCCATCACCTGCTCCAGGGACTGCTCGTCCAGGCTGCCGAAGCCCTCGTCGACAAAGAGCGTCTCGATGTCCACCCCGCCGGATTCCATCTGCACCACGTCCGCGAGGCCCAGGGCCAACGCCAGCGAGGCCATAAAGGACTCCCCGCCGGAGAGCGTGGCGGTGTCCCGGCGCTGGCCGGTCCACTGGTCCACGACTTCCAGGCCGAGTCCGGACTTCTGCCGGCGGGCCGCCAGCGCGTCGGTGTGCTGCAGGGTGTACCGGCCGTCGCTCATGCCGATCAGCCGGTCCGAGGCCGCGGCCGCCACCTGTTCGAGCCGGGCGGCCAGGACGTAGCTGTTCAGGCTCATGCGGTAGGTGTTGTCGCCGCCGCCGCGGGCGGCTTCGGCGACGGCGGTCCACAGCGCAGCGCGTTCCCGGGGCTCCCGGCCGGCAGCGGCTTGTTCCGCGTAGTCGGCGGCAATCCGGCCGAGCGCCCGCACCGAGTTCCCGGCCAGCCCGGCCGCCAGCACGGACTCCCGCGTGGTGCGCGCCGCCGCGGCGGTGTCCTGGCGGAGCGCGGCGAGAACGGCCGGGTCCACGGGGCCGTCCGCCGCCTGTTCGCGGGCGGCCAGGGAGAGTTCCTCCCCGGCAAAGAGTTCCTCGAGCCGGGCGGCCTCGTCCTGCCCGGCGCGAATGGCGGCTTCCAGGCCGGCGGCGTCGGGGGCCGGGAGCAGCACCGAACGCGCGGCGGCGGCGGACTCAAAGCCGGCGGCCGGGAGGGCCTGCTCCAGCTGCGCGCGGGCCTCCGCGGTCCGCGCCCGGGCCTGTTCGAGGCTGCCCGCGGCGGCGTCGGCGCGCTCAAGCAGGGCCGTGGCGCCGCGGACCGCGCTCAGGCGCGTCCCAAGACTCGGGTGCCCGGAGCGCAGGCCCGCGAGTGCCGCCTCAAGTTCGTCGGCCTGAGCGCGGACCCCGCTGAGCGTGGCTTCGGTCTGGGCGAGCCCGGCGGCGGCCTCCGTCTGGCCATGCTCCGCGGCCGTGATCTCGTCGTCCAGCTCGTCCCGCCGCGCCCGGGTGGCGGCGAGTTCCGCCGCGGCGCGGGTGGCTTCGGCCGCACGGTCCCGGGCCAGGGCGGCGTCGCTGCGGGCTACGCCGGGCGCGGTGTCACCGCCCTGCGCGGCCAGCACGGCCAGGCTCTGCTGGGCATCGCCGAGTTCGTGTTCGAGCGCCGCCAGCACCGCCTCGGCCGCGTCCGCGTCCTCCTGCGCGGTCTGCTCGGCTTCGGCGATGGCCAGGGCGGAGGCCGCGGCCGGCGCCGGTGCCGGGTGCTCGGCGCTGCCGCAGACCGGACACGGCTCGTCCGGCAGCAGCTGGGCGGCGAGTTCCGCCGCGGCGTTGGCGAGCCGCTCCTCCCGGAGGTCCAGCCAGTGCTGCCGGCGGTCCTGGTACGTGTCACGGGCCAGCCGGTGCCGCTCGGTGATTCCGGCGCAGTTTGCCGCGGCCTCGGCGTGGCGGCCCACGATGGCGACCAGCTCGTCCGCAGCCGCGGCTTCCTTGGTCCGCAGCTGGACTTCCGCGGCCAGTTCCTCCAGCGGCCCCAGGGCCGCCACGAGGGCCGCGGATTCGGCCCGCAGGGTGTCCAGGGCCGCGGCGCCGGAGCGGTGTGCCGTGTGCAGCCGGTCCAGGCTGAGCTGCAGTTCGGCGCCGCGGGTGGTCAGTGCTGCCAGCCGGTCCTCGTCCGGCAGCCGTTCCTCCAGGACGGCGCGGAGGGAGCGCAGCCGGCCAAGTTCGCTCCGCAGCACGGTGCCCTCGAAGAGCGGAGCGGCGGCCGGCCCGCCGTCGCCCGGAGGCACCTCCGGCACGGCACCCTGCAGCGGCGCCAGTTCCGGGTCGGTGAGGGCCGCGGCCCGCAGCTCCGAGGCCGCAGCGGCGGCGGCCAGCTCGGCGCCCTCCTCTGCCGCTTCGGCGCTGTCCACTGCCTGCAGCTGGCCTCCGAGGACCTCGGCCTTCCGGTGCCGTTGCAGCCGTTCCGCCGCCTCACGCAGCCCGGGGGCTGCCGCGTCAGCGTCGGCCCGGCGCTGTAGGGCCGCAGCGAGTTTGGCCTGCCGCTCGGCGCGCGCCGCCATGCCCTCGAGCCGGGCGGCGAGTTCGACGCCGCGCCGTTCGGCGTCGGCCGCCGCGGCCTGCCGTTCGCCGGCCGCAGCAGCGGCAGCTTCCCCGAGCCAGGCCAGCAGGCCGTCGGCGTCGTCCCGGCCCGGGGCCCCGTCCAGCGCGAGGCCGAGGCCCGCCGTTTCGGTCTCCGCCTGGGCCAGCAGGAGCATCAGCTGGTTGTTGAGGCTCTCCACTTCGGCGCGGGCCGCCGCCGCCCGCCGCGCCAGTTCCTGTTCCACCGACTCGAAGCGCTCGGTGCCGAAGAGGCTCTGGAGCAGGTCCAGCCGGTCGGAGGCCTTGGAGCGCAGGAAGGCCGCGAAGTCCCCCTGCGGCAGCATCACCACCCTGGTGAACTGGTCCCGGTCCATGCCCAGCAGGGCGGTGATCTCCGCCCCCGCCTCGTCGTTGCGGCCGGACTTATCCAGCCATGTGCCGTCCACCCGCTCGCGCAGCAGGGTGTTGGCCTTCTGCTCGGTGAACCCGTTCTTGCCCCGGGCGCTGGGCTTGTTCCAGGCCGGCGTCCGCGAAACTTCGAAGTGGCGGCCCTTGGCGGAGAACTCGCAGGTCACGCGCGGCTCGGCGGCGGCGTCGGCATGGTCGCTGCGCAGCCGCTTGCCCTCCTGCCGAGCGCCGGGGACCGAGCCGTAGAGGGCGAAGCAGATGGCGTCCAGGACGCTCGTTTTCCCGGCCCCGGTGGCGCCGTTGAGCAGGAACAGCCCGTGCGCCGAGAGCCGGTCAAAGTCGATGACCTCGGTGCCGGCGAAGGGGCCGAACGCGGAAATTTCCAGACGGTGGATCCTCACCGGGACACCCCTTCCAGTCGGACGGCTTCGAGCGCTTCGGCCAGGACGGCCGTTTCGGCGTCGTCGGCGCTCCGGCCCCGGACGTGCTCCAGAAAGCCGCAGCAAATCGAGAGGTCGTCGCCGGCCTGGGCCAGCCTGCTGCTGTAGCTGGTCTTGGCGGTGGCCTCGCCCCCTTGGGGGTCGAAGCCCAGGACGAGGGTGTCGGGGAACCGCGCGCGCAGCTGTTCCATCGCCTGGGCCGGGCGCTGCGCGTCGGTCAGTGTGACCTGGCAGTAGGCGCCCTCGGCCCAGCCGAACTCCTCGGCGGCGAGCAGCTCCGCCAGGGTGCCGCGCAGCACGGCGAGCTGGCGCGGGGCTTCCCAGAGCACCTCGGTGACAGCGGTGACGCCGGTGGCGTCGACGTCGATCAGCCAACCGCCCTTCTGGTGCTGCGCCTCCGAGAACGAGTAGGCCAGCGGCGAGCCGGAGTAGCGGACCGTGGGCGAGAGCGTCTGCCGGCCGTGCAGGTGGCCCAGGGCGGTGTAACTGAAGCCGTCGAAGAGATCCAGCGGCACGGCGCCGACCCCGCCGATGCTGAGGTCACGTTCGCTGTCCGAGCTGATGCCGCCGCTGGCGAAGGTGTGGGCCAGCACCACGGAATGCACGGTCCGGGTCTGGGCCCGGGCCGCGAGATCGGCGCGGATCAGCCCGGTGGCGGCGCGGGTGACCTCAAAGTGGCTGGCGGTCTCGACGCCCAGCTGCGCGGCGACCAGCCGCGGCTCCAGCCAGGGGATGCCGTAGATGGCGAGCACGGGCCCGGAGCCTGCGTCATTGGACCCGGCGTCATTGGAGCCTGCGTCCTCAGCCAGTGGCAGGAGCAGCGGCGTGTCCAGTTCGGCGAGCCGGGTGCGCAGGTGCACTCCCCCGCGTTCGAGCAGCCGGGACGCAAAGCCGAGCCGGATGGCCGAGTCGTGGTTCCCGCTGGTCAGCACCACCTTCGCCCCGGCTCCGCTCAGCCGCACCAGCGCGTCGTCGAGCAGGCCGACGACGTCGACGCCGGGCAGCGCACGGTCGTAGACGTCGCCCGCAATCAGGACGACGTCGACCGATTGTTCGCGGACGACGCCGACGAGCTGGTCGACGAAGGCGCGCTGGGCGTCAAGCATCCCGACGCCGTGGAATGACCGGCCCAAATGCCAGTCCGAGGTGTGCAATAACCGCATGCCACTACGCTAGCGGCTGCCACCGACACTACTGCGCAGCGGCCCGGCGCCGGAGGTGGCGCACGTTACGGGGTGGGCCTGTCGAAGAAGTCGCGGGCCTCGTCGGCCGGGGCCTTCGCCGGGGCCGGAGTGTGCGTTCGGGCCGGGGCGGCAGGCGCCGTGTCGCCGCGATTCCCAAGGTCAGCCGGGTCGTCAAGGTCACCGACGTCGTCGCCGTCGGCGACAGCGCCGCGCTCGTCCGGTGCCGCAACACCGGCAGCTGCCGGCGCGGAGGTGTGGGCAAAACCACGGAACACGAGGCCGGCCACCGCGGCACCGACTAGCGGCGCCACCCAGAAGAGCCAGAGCTGGCCCAGGGCGTCGGGGCTGCTGAACAGCGCGGACGCCGTCGCGCGGGCCGGGTTGAACGGGGCGTTCCCGATGCTCTGGCCCAGCTGCAGCAGCACGGCCATGCTCAGGCCGACGGCGAACGGCGCGGCAGCCCTGGCCGGGTTGCGCCCCGCGGTGGTGCCAAGGTAGACCGCCACAAGCAGCGCGGCGCCGAGAACCTCGACCAGCAGCACGCCGGGCATCGGGGCCTGGATGACCGAGCGTGCGTCAAAGCCGGCCGCCACGGTGTCGAAGGCCGCGCGGGTTCCGTTGAGCTTTGGGACGGTGCGCAGGATGCCAAACAGCGTCAGCGCGCCCAGCAGGGCCCCTGCCAACTGCGCCCCGAGGTAGGCGGCGGCCTCGACCGGCCGGATCCGCCCCGCGATCAGGTTCCCCAGCGTCACGGCGGGGTTGTAGTGGCCGCCGGAGAGGTAACCGAAAGCAAGCATGGCCGCGGTGAGGGCCAGGCCGGCCGCCAACGACGCGGACATCGGGTTGTACTGCGGTACGGCGAACAGCGGCACGCCCAGGCCCACGGCCACGACGAACAGGGTCCCGAGCGCCTCGGCGGCGAGCCGGGCGGGGAGGCCGGGCTGCCGGTCGTCGAGGACGGTGAACGGCTGCGCGCCGTCGGGCCCGGAGGCTGGCACAGGCATGGTCATGTTCTCGGAATCCTTCGCTTGGGGTCTGGGGCCGCCAGCAGTCTGCCAGCGGAGTCTGGACGTTGGCTGGGTCCGAGCTTAGCGGCCCAGCGCCAGCGCGGCGACCGTGCTCCCGGCCAGCGCGATGACAGCGGCGGCAGCGTACCGCATCAGGAGCGCCGGGGGTGCCGCAGAGCCCCGGCGCAGCTCCCGGCCCCGGACGAACACAACGCCGGCCAGCACGGCGGTGGCGGCCATCGCCGTGAGGGCGCTCAGCCCCGTAAGGTCGACCCCGGAGGGCGGCGGGACAGTTCCGGCGCGCACCCAGCTCCGCCAGACCAGGAGGTCCACGACGACGAGCGCCAGCAGGGTGCGCCGCCAGGCCAGGGAGGTGCGCTCCGGCTGGAGCCCGGGATCGCGGTGCGCCGGGACGTGCGCCGGAGGGTTCACCGGGCCAGCAGGATCAGGCCGGCCAGGATGAACGCCGCGGCGGCCACCCCCACCGTCATCACCAACAGGACACCGGAGAACGGCAGCTCCCGGTTGTTCCGCATAGCCGCCTCCATCAGCCCCCAGCGCCGGTAGGAAAGCGCCGCCAGCCCCGCCCCGATCAGCGCCAGCACAACGCAGATGATGATCCGAACGGGACCCGGCGCGATGTTCGGGGCAAGCTGGTCAATGGCGAGCGCCCCGGCGATCAGCGCCAGCGAGGTCCTGATCCAGGCCAGGAAGGTCCGCTCATTGGCCAGCGAAAACCTGTAGTCAGGCGTGCTGCCGGCCTTCCGCCACGCTGGTTCGCGCATCCCTCTCCCCTCGTTGAGTCCGCAGTCCCTGCGGCTGGCGCCTTGGTCCGCCACACCAACAGCACCCTACCGGGACCGGACGGGGCATTGAGGACCGGACGGTCCCCCGGGGTAAATTTGAGGGCATGAGTATTGAGCCCGGCAGCCCCGCCGCCGAGACCCCCGCGGCGGCCCCCGCCCCCTCCCACGAATCCCGCATCCACGGCTGCCTGCTGGGCGGCGCGCTGGGCGATTCCCTGGGCTACGCCGTGGAATTCGACACGATCGACGCGATCCGCGCCGCTTTCGGGCCCGAGGGGCTGCGCGACTTCGCGGCGCTGGACGGCGGCAGTCACTTCTCTGACGACACGCAGATGACGCTGTATACGGTGGACGGCCTGCTGGAGGCGCTCGAGTGGGCCAACTCGGGCGTGGCGGCGGACACCAATGCCTGCCTCTGGCTCGCCTACCTGCGCTGGCTCGGCAGCCAGGGTGTGCCGATTCCCGACTCCGCGCCGTTCCAGCCGCCGCGCTGGATCGACGGCCACGAGGTGCTCCGGCACCGCCGCGCGCCGGGCAACGCCTGCCTCAGCGGCCTCGCCACCGGCGAGATGGGAACCGTGTTCCGGCCGGTCAACCCGGAGTCCAAGGGCTGCGGCACGGTGATGCGTTCGGCGCCGTTCGGGCTGATTCCCCACATCGCCGCCGACGCCGTCTACAAACTCAGCGCGGACGCCGCATCGTTGACCCACGGGCACCCCTCCGCCCGGCAGAGCGCCGGCGCGTTCAGCCTGCTGATCCATTCCCTGGCCAACGGCGCCGCCCTGCACGAGGCAGCCGGCGCCGCGCTGTCCCGGCTGCAGGCCGGCCGGCTGCCCCGGGGCGAGGAACCCGATCCGGCGCTGCTGGAGCGGCTGGAGGCGTCCCTCCGCCTTGCCGCTGGCACAACCGGCGACGGCGGGCTACTGGGCGCCGAGGAGCTCGTCCGGGAACTGGGCGAGGGCTGGGTGGCCGAGGAGGCCCTCGCCGTCGGCCTTTACGCGGTGCTGGCCACCGCCCCGGGAACGGAGACGGCGGCTGCCGCCGGGCCGGAGGAGCACTTCCGGGCGGCGATCGCGGTGGCCGTGAACCACAGCGGTGACAGCGATTCCACCGCCTCGATCGCGGGCAACATCCTGGGCGCGTACTACGGCGAGGAGTGCCTGCCGGCGGACTGGCTGACGGCCCTTGAGGCGCCCGAGGTGATCCGCGGCATGGCCGCGCGGCTGGCGGCGGTTACGGGCGCCTAAGCGAAATGTTGTTGCAGGCTTCGCAGACATCCTCGGGGATGAGTCCGCGGCGCTGCAGCATCCCGAAGATCGCGCAGCCGAGGCAGAACCCGGCGAAGGCCTCCAGGGACGCGGCCACGATCAGGGCCGCGAGCAGGATCCAGGCGGCCGGGGAGATGCCGGCGGCAAGGAGGACGGCGGCCGTGGTGGACAGCGCCGCGCCGATGCCCTGGGCAAAGCGCTTCGGCGGCCCGGGGACCAGGCGCTTTTTGCCCAGCCACGGCGTCAGGACCTTGACCGAGAGGATGCCGAAGGGCGAGATCCGCGGGCCGAACAGCACACGCAGCCAGAAGCCCGCCGCGATCACCGCCAGCCCCCAGCCGAAACCGGTCAGGAGCGTCGCGAGGGAGAGCAGCACCACGAGGGCCGCGGTGATCCGCGCAGAGTACTCGTTCACCGGATTCGGGAAGGCAAACACCTTGCCCCAGTCCACTCCGCCCAGCGGGCCGGCGGCGGGCGCCTGTGCGGCGCGGGCCGGTGCGGCGCCGTTTTCCGCGGTGCGGGCCTGTGCCGAGATCAGTTTGCTCATCAGTCAAGGCTAGAAGCGGCCCGGGCCGGGACGAAATGATTGTTGCGCCGTGTGACCCCGGCTCAGCTGGCCGCGGCCACGTGGCCGCCCACCATCTGCAGGAACTCCCCCTCGGAGACCACCTCGATCCGCTGGCCGCGTTCATGCAGTTCAAGCACCCGGCGCGCCTTGCCGGTCAGCCGGCCCGAGCGCAGGTCCGCCGCGACAAAACCGTCCCCCACCACCAGGACCGTGGTGCGGGCGGTGACGCGGCTCTCGGGCCGGGCGCCGAGCTCGGCCGAACGCAGCTTTGCCTCAGGTCTCGGAATCGCCAGTTCCCCGGTGAACACCACGGTCTGCCCGAACAGCGGATGGCCCGGTTCGGCCTCGGCATTGGGTTCCGGGTTCTCCCCCTCCTCCGGCCAGCCCGGCCGGAACGGGCGGGCGGCCGCGAGCGGTCCCTGGCCGGCGGCCAGCGCCCCAAGCGCCGACCGGGTGGCCTTGGAGAGCGGGTCGCAGCGCGGGTCAAAGGCCGGCTGGCGGGACAAGGCCAGCCCCAGCGAGAGGTAGAGCTCGGCGATGCTGGCGGCGCCGTTGCGGGCGGCGATGTCGATCAGGATGCCGGCGCAGGCGCGCGCATCCTCGGCGGCGTCGTGGTGGTTCAGCAGCGGGACCCCGGCCTCCGCGGCGGCGTAGGGCAGTGAGTTGGACACCAGCGAGTAGCAGCGCCGGGACAGCATCACGGTGCAGACGTAGTCATAGGCGGGGCCGGGCAGCCCGGACACCTCCAGGCCGGACCGGATCACGCCCAGGTCGAACGCGGCGTTGTGGGCGGCCAGCACGTCATCGCCGATGAACGCGCCGATCTCCGGGAAGAGCTCACCGAAGCGGGGCAGGCCGGCCACCTGCTCGGGCCGGATCCCGTGGATCCGGACGTTGTGGTGGTCAAAGGCATCGTGGTTGGCGGGCGGTCGCATCAGCCAGGAGGCTTCCTCCACGACGACGCCGCCGCGCACCTTGCTCAGGCCCACGGCGCACGGCGAGCCGCGGAAGCCGTTCGCGGTCTCGAAGTCGATCGCCGTAAAGTCCAAACCCACGCTCCAACTTTAGCGCCGCTCCGGGCCCGGACCCGTCAAGTACCCTAGATAGGTGAACCTTTATACGCTGCACGACGCCGCCGTGACCACGCTCGCGGGCGCCGGACCGGTCCAGCCGCATCTGTCCTCGCTCCTGCCCGACTGGCTCAATCCCCAGGTCTTCCTGGCCGACCCGGCCCTGGCGCCGTGGGTTGTGCTCCTGGTCTGCGGCATCATTTTCGCCGAAACCGGCCTGCTGATCGGCTTCTTCCTGCCGGGCGATTCGATGCTCTTCACGGCCGGGCTGCTCGTCGCGACGGACACCATCAAGTTCAACATCTGGGCGTTTGCCGCGCTGATCATCGTTTCGGCGATCATCGGCAACCAGACCGGCTACCTGATCGGTTCCAAGGCCGGTCCCGCCATCTTCAACAAGCCCGACTCCAAGCTGTTCAAGCGCGAAAACGTGGAGAGCGCCCACGCGTTCTTCGAAAAGCACGGCGGCAAGGCGCTGATCCTGGCCCGCTTCGTCCCCATCATCCGGACCTTTGTGCCGGTGATCGTCGGCGTGGCCCAGATGAGCAAGCGCAAGTTCTTCCTCTACAACGTGATCGGCGCCGTGCTCTGGGGCGGCGGCGTCACCCTGCTTGGCTACCTGCTGGGCGACAGTGTGCCGTGGGTGCGCAACAACCTGGACATCATCTTCATCGCGATCGTCCTGCTCTCCGTCATCCCGATCGGCATCGAAGTGGTCCGCGGTTTCATCGCCAAGCGCCAGGCGGCGAAGTACGGCACCGACGTCGTCGAGGAGTTCATCGAGGAGCACGAGCCCGAGGAAGAGCGCAAGACGCCTTAAATTCGGTCCGGGAAGGCATTCACTCCCCGAAAAAAGGATGGCGCCCCAGGCGGGGCGCCATCCTTTTTTGATCCGGCGGCCGGGACTACCTGCCCGCCAGCGCCTCGACGATGGCCGGCAGCAGCGCCCGGAAGGCGTGGCCGCGGTGGCTGATGGCGTTTTTCTCTTCGGCGCTCAGTTCGGCGCAGCTGCGGTCCAGTCCGCTCGGCTGGAGCACCGGGTCGTAGCCGAAGCCGCCGGCGCCGCGCGGTTCACGCAGCAGCGTGCCTTCCAGCTGGCCGTACTCGACCACCTCGCGGGCCTGCCCGCCGTGCTGTGCGGGCACTGCCAGCGCCGCGGCGCAGACAAAGGCAGCGCCGCGGTATCCGTCCGGCACGTCGGAGAGCTGGTCCAGCAGCAGCCGCAGGTTCGCGGCCTCGTCCCCGTGCCGTCCGGCCCAACGGGCGGAGAAGATCCCGGGCGCGCCGCCGAGGACGTCCACGGCCAGGCCGGAGTCGTCGGCGATCGCGACGAGGCCGGTCGCCTCCGCCACCGCCCGGGCCTTGAGCAGCGAGTTCTCCGCGAACGTCACCCCGGTTTCGACGACGTCGGGGGCCCCGACGGCGCCGGCGTCCACCACCTGTGTGTCGACGTCGAGCCCGGGCAGCTGCCCGCGCAGCAGCTCCCGCAACTCCCGCAGCTTGCCCTGGTTGTGTGTGGCAAGGACGAGCACCGGGCGGGGCTGCCGGTCCGCTGTGGGGGCGCCGCTCACGGGGCCTCGGCCAGGGTTTCGCGCTGGATGGCGGCGAGCTGCTCGGTGCCGAGCAGGGCCAGGTCCAGGAGCTTGTTGAGCTCGTCCCGGTCAAAGGGGGCGCCCTCGGCGGTGCCCTGGACCTCAACGAACTTGCCCGAGCCCGTCACCACGACGTTCATATCGGTCTCGGCCCGGACGTCCTCCACATACGGCAGGTCCAGCATCGGCACGCCGTCGATGATGCCCACCGAGACGGCCGCGATGGTGTCCACCAGCGGCTGGGCGTTGCGGGCGATCAGTTTGTTCTCGCGGGCGAAGCGGATGGCCTCGGCGAGCGCGACGTAAGCGCCGGTGATCGCCGCGGTGCGGGTCCCGCCGTCGGCCTGCAGGACGTCGCAGTCCAGCACGATCGTGTTTTCGCCGAGGGCCTTGGTGTCGATAATCGAGCGCAGCGAGCGGCCGATCAGCCGGGAGATCTCGTGTGTGCGGCCGCCGATTTTGCCCTTGACGGACTCCCGGGCGGAGCGGGTGTTGGTGGCCCGCGGCAGCATGGCGTATTCGGCCGTGACCCAGCCCCGGCCCTCGCCTTTGAGCCAGCGCGGCACGCCCTCGGTCAGCGACGCCGTGCAGAGCACCCGGGTGTTGCCGAACTCGATCAGCGCCGAGCCTTCGGCCTGCTTAGACCAGCCGCGAGTGATGCTGATCGGGCGGAGCTGGTCGGGGGTGCGGCCATCGGCGCGGATGACGGGGGCAGTGAGGGCTTCGGAAGTCATGCCTTCCAGCATATCGACTCGGCGCGGCGGCCTCTTCCGCCACCCTCCCGCAGATCCTGCCGCCCCCACCACAACCCTCCCGCAGATCCTGCCGCCCCCACCACAACGCCCCCGCAGCTCCTGCCGCCCCAAACACAATGCTCCCGCAGCTCTGAAGGGAGCACCGGCGGGTTTCCGGCCAAAGTCGCGGGAGGATCGGCGCGTTGCCAGCCACAGGTGAGGGAGGATCGGCGGGATTCCTGCCGAAGGTGCGGGAGCGTCAGCAACATTCCAGCCGAAGGTGAGGGAGGGTCCCGGGGTGGCGCGGCTCAGACGGTGTAGTGCACGCCCGCGACGGCGACGGCCACGTGCTGGCCGAAGACCTCTTTGGCCTCGGCCGTCACGGTGGTCGGGGACGTCCAGACCGGGATGTGGGTCAGCAGCAGGCGACGCGCTCCGGCGGCCACGGCGGCTTCGCCGGCACGTTTGCCGGTCAGGTGGACGTCCTTGATGCCGTCGTCGCGGCCTTCCTCGAACGCCGCCTCACAGAGGAACAGGTCGGCGTCGCGGGCGGCGTCCTCGAGGCCGGCGCAGGAGTCGGTGTCCCCGGAGTAGCTCAGCACCCGTGTGACCGGGGAGCCGTCCTTGTCCGGCTCGGTCACCTCCACCCGCAAGGCGTAGGCCTCCTCGACGGGGTGGTTCACCGCGAACGGGGTGACGGTAAACGGGCCCATAGTCACCGGCTTGCGCTCGGACCAGTTGCTGAAGTCGAATTCCTCGTGCATGCCCGGGTCCAGGTCCAGGCCGTAGGCGGTCGCCATCCGGTCCGCGGTCGCCGCCGGTCCCCAGACCGGGATCCGGCCCCGGCCCCAGCCGCCCGGCTTCCAGCGCACCGCGACGTGCAGCCCGCACAGGTCCATGCAGTGGTCCGGGTGCAGGTGGGTCAGGAAGATCCCGTCGATGTCCTCGAGGTCGGTGTACCGCTGGATCGCGCCGAGGGCGCCACTGCCGAGGTCAAGCACAATCTTCCAGCTCCGCTCGCCGTCGTGCGCGGTCAGCAGATAGCACGACGCCGGCGAGCCGGGACCGGGAAAGGACCCGGTACACCCCACGATGGTCAGCTTCACAGGCCGGACCCCCGGAGCCCGGTCAGCGGCGCCCCGTCGGCGGAGACAATATCAGCGGAGACGAAGTTGGAGATGCGCGGCCGGTTCGCGCCGGCCTGCGCCGCCGCAATCATTTCCGGGGTGATCCGGGCGAGGCTGCCCGTGGGGTACTGCGCCGCGACATGGTCCACGTGGCGCACGCTGAGCACCTCGGGGCCGAGGAAGCGGCGGGCGAGGTGCTCGAACTGCGCGGCGTCGCCGGTGGCGATGAAGTGGTGCTCGGGCGCGGTGCTGCCCGTGCGCTCCAGTCCGCGGGAGGCGAGCGCCCGGTAAACGTCCTTGGCGGTCTCCTCCGCGCTGGAGACAAGCGTGACGTCCTCGCCCATGACGTAGGAGATGACGCCTGTCAGCAACGGGTAGTGCGTGCAGCCGAGCACCACGGTGTCCACCCCGGCGGCCTTGAGCGGCTCAAGGTATTCGCGGGCGACGGCGAGCAGCTCCGGTCCGGTGGTAATGCCGGCCTCCACGTAGGGCACAAACGCCGGGCAGGCCACGGAGGTGATGTGCAGGTCCGGCGCCGCCGCGAAGGTGTCCTCGTAGGCGCGGGAACCGACGGTGGCAGAGGTGCCGATCACGCCGACCCGGCCGCTGCGGGTGGCGGCCACCGCGCGGCGCACGGCCGGCTGGATCACTTCGATCACCGGGATGCCGTACCGGGCCGTGTAGCGTTCCCGGGCGTCGCGGAGCACGGCGGCGGAGGCCGAGTTGCACGCGATGGTGAGCAGCTTGACGCCCGAATCCACCAGCTCGTCCATCACGCCCAGGGCATTGGCGCGGACCTCGGCGATGGGCAGCGGGCCGTAGGGACCGTGCGCGGTGTCGCCGACGTAGAGGATGGATTCGTTGGGCAGCTGGTCAATGATGGACCGCGCCACCGTGAGGCCGCCGACGCCGGAGTCGAAGACGCCGATCGGGCGCTCCCCCAGCCCGGCATTTCCGGCGCTGCCCGCTGCGGTCTCCGCCGCAGCAGACGCTGCCGGATCCGTGCTCGATGCTGAAGTCATGATTATTCGAGGATAGGGCTTCGCCACAGGCGCGGCCATCACATTGTGTCGCGCAACTCGTGTCTGATGGGTCACACGGGCTTTCGGACGTGCGGCGCGCGGCAACCCCCTGCCCTGTGATGCCGGACCGCCGCCGCCTGCGCCTGTATGCTGTGGGCTCCGTCGAGAAATCGGCGGCGTTTGTCGCGCCCCGCGGCGGACGCAACCGGTGAAAGGACCGCCCATGGCATGCGACGGCTGCACGACGTCGTCAAAACTCGACTTCGATTTCAGCATGGCCTTCCAGCCCATCTATGACGCGGTTGCCGGTCGCGTCTGGGGCTACGAAGCGCTGGTGCGGGGCGTGTCCGGCGAGGGGGCTTACCACGTCCTGTCACAGGTGGCACCCGAGCAGAAGTACCGCTTCGACCAGGACTGCCGCGTCAAGGCTATCGAACTGGCGTCGCGGCTGTTTCCTGCGGGCGAGGATTTGATTCTCTCCATCAACTTCATGCCGAACGCGGTCTACGAACCGGCGGCATGCCTGCGGGCGACGCTGCTCGCGGCCCGGCGCTGCAGTTTTCCGACGTCGTCGATCATGTTCGAGTTCACGGAGAACGAGGAGGTTTCCGACACCTCCCACCTCACCAACATCATCACCGAATACCGCAAGCACGGGTTCACCACGGCCATCGACGACTTCGGCGCCGGCCATGCCGGGCTGGGGCTCCTGGTCGACTTCCAGCCCGACCTGATCAAGATCGACATGAAGCTGATCCGGGGAATCGATGCCAGCCCGGCGCGCCAGGCCGTCGTCGCCGGCATCATCGGCATCGCCGGGGAGCTCGGCATCACGGTTCTCGCCGAAGGCATCGAAACCGAGGCGGAGTACCTGGTCCTGAAGGACGCCGGCATCCGGCTGTTCCAGGGCTACTGGTTCGCGAAACCCGCCTTCGAGGAGCTTCCCCGGATCGATGCCGTGCCGGTTTCCGTGCCCGTGTCCGGCGCCGCCACTATCGCTTAGCGTCCGGCGGGGTTCACCACCGTCCGCCGGGGAGAACCCCTAGGCGTCGAGCGAGGCCAGCATCGCCTGGACCAGGGATTCCTGCAGCCAGGTGGTGAAGTTGTAGACCAGCGCCAGGTAGCTTTCGACGTCTTCGGCCTGGGACCAGTCCTGCATCCGGTGCACATGCTCGGCGTCGGCGTCGTCCCGGATGTCGAGGCGTTCGGCGAGCACCAGCCGGACGTCGTTGAGCGCCGTGGACCAGTGCCGGGCGTCGGCGGGCGTCAGCACCAGCTCGTCCTTGTCCAGGCCGAGGGCTGCGGCCTTGAGCGCGCCGATCTTGCCCTCGCGCAGTGAGCGCTCGGTGTAGCGGCGGAACTCGAGGGAGGCCTCGTCGTCGTCCTTCATCACGTTCGGCAGCAGCCGCCGGAGGGCCCGGTCGGACGGTTCGCGGGCCTCGCTGTCGAGCCCGACGAGCGCGGCGAGCGGATCCTGGTTGGGGCGTTCCTCCGGCTCCAGCATAGAAATGACGTCATCGAAGAGGCTGCGCAGCAGGTCCCGCTCGGCCGGCTCCAGGTAGCCAGTGATGCCCTTGAGGCCGGATTTAAATGCCTTAGCCACGTTTTCCCTTGCCTTTGCCTGATCCGCTGCCGCCGCCGGCGCCGCCGCTGGCCTGCTCCACGGTGGCCCACAGGCCGTAGCCGTGCATGGCGACCGCGTGCTGTTCCACCTGTTCCTTGCTGCCGTGCGCCACGATGGATCGGCCCTTCTTGTGCACCTCGAGCATCAGCTTGTTGGCCTTCGCCTCGGAGTAGCCGAAGTAGCTGCGGAACACGAAGCTCACGTAGCTCATCAGGTTTACCGGATCATTCCAGATCACGAGGTTCCAGGGGATGTCCGGGGCGGTCAGGACGTCGGTGGACGCCGCTGTTCCGGTCTGGGTGCTCTCCTGGGTGTCAGGGCCGAGCGCAACGCTAAGGGTCATCTGTCCATTCTATGGGGAGGCTGGGCCCACGCAGGCGAGGGCCCCGCGGCGAAGCGAAGCGAGACGTGGGAGCCGGTGGGGATTAGAGTGAATTCGTGAGTACCTCTGCCGGCTGGGACCATCCCCGCACGTCCCTGTACACCGACCATTACGAACTGACCATGCTGCAGGCCGCGCTGCATTCGGGCGCCGCGCACCGCAAGTCGGTGTTCGAGGCCTTCGCCCGGCGGCTGCCGGACGGGCGCCGCTACGGCATCGTGGCCGGCACCGGCCGGCTGCTGGAGGGGATCGCCGGTTTCCGCTTCGGCGACGCCGAACTGGACTTCCTGCGCCGCACCAAGGTGGTGAACGAGGAAACCCTGGAATATCTGGCCAACTTCTCCTTCTCCGGTGACATCTGGGGCTACGCGGAGGGCGAGGCGTACTTCCCCAACTCCCCCATCCTGATTGTCGAATCCACCTTCGCCGAGGCCTGCATCCTCGAGACCTACATCCTCTCGATCCTCAACCACGACAGCGCCATCGCCTCCGCGGCCTCCCGGATGATCACCGCCGCCGGCACCCGGCCGTGCGTCGAGATGGGCTCCCGCCGGACCCAGGAGGAATCCGCCGTCGCGGCCGCCCGCGCCGCCGTGATCGCCGGCTTCGACAGCACCTCCAACCTGGAGGCCGGCCGGCGCTACGGGATCAAGACCGTGGGTACGGCCGCCCACTCCTTCACCCTGCTGCACGACACCGAGCGCGAGGCGTTTGAGGCGCAGATCGCCTCGATGGGCGCCGGCACCGCGCTGCTCGTGGACACCTACGACGTCGAGGCCGCCGTGCGTACCGCGGTCGAACTGGCCGGCGACAAGCTCGGCGCCGTGCGCCTGGACTCCGGCGACCTGGTGGCCCAGGCCCAGTGGGTCCGGCAGCTCCTGGACGATCTCGGCAACGAGAACACGAGGATCATCGTCACCTCGGACCTGGACGAATTCGCCATTGCCGCCCTGCAGTCCGCCCCGGTGGACTCCTACGGCGTCGGCACCTCGCTGGTGACCGGCTCCGGCGCGCCGACGGCCAGCATGGTCTACAAGCTGGTCAGCCGCACCGACGACAACGGGGACTTCGTTTCGGTGGCCAAGGCGGCGAAGAACAAGACCAGCAAGGGCGGCCGGAAGTATGCACTGCGCAAGCTCAACGAACGCGGAACCGCCAGCCAGGAGATCGTCGGGATCGGGCACCGCCCGGACGACGACGGCAACGACCGGCCGCTGCTCCAGCAATTCATCAAGAACGGCGAACTGCTGCCCGGCTGGACCGGGCCCGAGGGTGTGGTGCGGGCGCGGCAGCGCCACGCGGACAGCATGCGGGAGCTCCCGGCCGTGGTCAACCGGCTCCAGCGCGGTGAAGCGGCCATCCCCACCATCTACGAGGAGGACTGAATGTCCCGTGCCCTGATCATCGTTGACGTGCAGAACGATTTCTGCGAGGGCGGGACGCTCCCGGTCGAGGGCGGGGCAGCCCTGGCCGCCGAGATCAGCGAATACGTCGACGCCCACCACGGCCAGTTTGACCACATCGTCGCCACCCAGGACTGGCATATCGACCCGGGAGCGCACTTCTCGGAGCAGCCGGACTTCGTCGACAGCTGGCCGCCGCACTGCGTGGCAGGCACCCGCGGCGCAGAGCTGCACCCGGATCTGGACACCGAATACATCCAGGCCTATTTCCGCAAGGGGCAGTTCACCGCGGCCTACTCCGGCTTCGAGGGCCTGCTCGCCCCGGACGACGCCGTCCCCACCGGCGACCGCACGCCCGGCTCCCTGCCCGTGGGCGGCGCCGACGCCGCCGGGGCCTTCGCCGTGGACGAGGACGCCATCGGCCTGGACGACTGGCTGCAGAGCCACGACGTCGAGGAGGTGGTGGTCGTGGGGATCGCCACCGACCACTGCGTGAAGGCCACAGCGCTGGACGCCGTCCAGGCCGGCTACTCCGTCACCGTGCCGCGCGGGCTCACCGTGGGCATCGCGGAAGACCTCGACGACGCCTTCGCCGAGATGGAGCTGGGCGGCGTCGACCTCGCCTGAGCTCGTCGCCGACTCCGCCCGCACAGTAGACTCGGAATCCTTGCCAGTAAACGCCTGACCGTAAAGCCCCGGAGTACACCATGAAGAAGATCCTGACCGTCCTGATCGCTGCCGGGACCCTGCTCGGCGCAGCCGCCTGCTCGGCCCCGAAGATGACCAGCGAGGAAACCTGCGCCCGCATCAAGACCATCACCGCCTCGCCCACCTCCAGTTCTGACAAGTTCGGGATGACCCGGCTGGCGAACCAGATCCGGCCCATCGAGGCGACCGCGTCCGAGGAACTGCAGGCCCCGCTGCAGTCGATTGTCGACTACCTTGACGAGTCCGCGAAGAAGGACCCGGACTCGGCCAAGCTCGAGGAGCTGAAGGCCAAGTACACCTCGGCGGGCCAGACCTTCTCCCAGGCCTGCGGCGCCGCCCAGTAACGGCGGGCGCACCAGCGCACGAAAAAGGGACCGGTCGCCCGGTCCCTTTTTTGTGCCATTTTCTGCGCCGGCCGCTACTTGCGGCCGATAAACCAGTCCTGGAGCTTCCGGAGCCGGGTCTGCAGCTGCTCCTCGTTGGCCTGCGCCACCGCCGGGCCGCCGCACACGGTGCGGAGTTTGGTGTGGATGACCCCGTGCGGGGTGCCCGTCCGCGCCGACCAGGCCGCGACGTTTTTGGCCAGTTCGGTGCGCAGGTCCATCAGCAGCCGGTGGTCCGGCACCGCCGGCGCAGCCTCGGCCGCCGCGGCCTGCGGCGCGCGCTTGTTCTTCCGGTTGAGCTGTTCGTGCTGGCGCTGGCGGAGCAGGGTGCCGACCTGTTCGGCGTCGAGCAGGCCGGGGATGCCGAGGAAGTCCAGCTCGTCCTCCGAGCCCACCTCGCCGCCGGTGCCGAACTCGCCGCCGTCGAACAGGACCCGGTCGAAGGAGGCCTGCGAGTCGAGCGCCTCGAACTTGCCCTTCATCAGGGTGTCGGAGGCCTTCTCCTCGCGGTTCGCCTCGTCCATGAGCGAATCCTCGGGGTTGAACAGCCCGTCCGCATCTTCCTTCTCCGGGCGGTCCAGGGCATGGTCGCGCTCGGCCTCCATCGAGTTCGCCAGCGCCATCAGCTGCGGCACGGATGGCAGGAACACCGACGCCGTCTCGCCGCGCTTGCGGGCACGCACGAAGCGGCCCACGGCCTGGGCGAAGAACAGCGGGGTGGAGGTCGAGGTCGCGTACACACCGACGGACAGCCGCGGGACGTCCACGCCTTCGGAGACCATGCGCACGGCCACCATCCAGCGCTTTTCACTGGCGGAGAACTCCTCGATCTTGGACGAGGCCTTGGCGTCGTCCGAGAGGATCACCGTGGGCGACTCACCGGTGATCCGCTTCAACTGCCCGGCGTAGGCGCGGGCGTCGTCGTGGTCGGTGGCGATGACCAGGCCGCCGGCGTCGGGCACGGTGCGCCGCACTTCGCTGAGCCGCTTGTCCGCCCCGGCCAGCACGGCCGGGATCCACTCGCCGGCCGGGTTCAGTGCCGTCCGCCAGGCCTGGGACGTGATGTCCTTGGTGACGGCGGCCTCGCCGAGGGAGGCGGCCATCTCATCGCCGGCACTGGTCCGCCAGCGCATCTGGCCCGAGTAGGCCATAAACATCACCGGCCGGACCACGTGGTCACGGAGGGCCTTGCCATAGCCGTAGGTGTAGTCGGCCTTGGACCGGCGGATCCCGTCGCGGTCCTCGGCGTACTCGACAAACGGGATCGGCGACGTGTCCGAGCGGAACGGGGTACCCGTCAGCGAAAGACGCCGGGCCGCGGGATCGAAGGCCTCGCGCAGCCCGTCACCCCAGGACAGGGCCTCGCCGCCGTGGTGGATTTCGTCCAGGATCACCAGCGTGCGCGCCGCCTCGGTCTTGGCCCGGTGCAGCATGGGCTTGCTGGCCACCTGCGCGTAGGTGACCGCGACGCCGATGAAGCCCCGGCCGTGCTGGCCGTCGGCGTTCTTGAAGTTCGGGTCGATGGCGATGCCGACCTTCGCGGCGGCGTCGGCCCACTGCCGTTTCAGGTGGTCCGTCGGGGCCACAATAGTCACCCGGTTCACCACTCCGGCCTCGATCAGCATGGACGCCACCCGCAGCGCGAAGGTGGTCTTGCCGGCCCCGGGCGTTGCGACCGCGAGGAAGTCCCTGGGGTGGGTGCTGAAGTAGCTGTCCAGGGCTTCCTGCTGCCAGGCACGAAGTTTCGGCGCGGTGCCCCAGGCGGCCCGCTCGGGGTACGCCGGGGGCAGGACGGGCCCGCCAAAGAGTGTCTCAGTCACCTAGGACCCCTCCCTTCCGCGCACGTCAGCCGGTTCCGGAGAAACCCTAGTAAGCACAAAAACACCAATCTTTTTCGGATGAACCGGACTGCAGGGACGCAAAGCAGCCGGTTTCTGCCCGCGACGGATCAACGCCACGGGGGCCTGAGCGCGCAGGCCTTATTTGCCCGAGTCCCCGCCGTCGTTGCCCGGGCGGAGGCCCTCGTAGACCTCTTTGCACTCGGGGCAGACCGGGAACTTCTTCGGGTCGCGGCCGGGCGTCCACACCTTGCCGCAGAGGGCAATGACGGGCTCCCCCGACAGCGCGGATTCCATGATCTTTTCCTTGCGGACGTAGTGCGAGAAGCGCTCCCGGTCGCCCGGTTCAACTTCCTGCCGCAGTTCCTCGCGCTCAATGGTCGCCGTCGACGTCCCGGCTCCGGAGAGCTCACGCATCGGGTCGTTTTGGAGTGGATCCGTCATGCTGGTCATGCCACCCATCTTAGCCGCTGGATCGGACAGAATCGCGACGGCGGCATCCGCCGTCGGGCACTTGGGCGCCGTTACAGGCCCTGCCAGCGCGGCTTGTTGTCGTAACTGTGCCGGTAGTAGTCGGCGAGTCGCAGCGAGGACGCCGCCGCCTCGTCCAGCAGGACCGTGACGTGCGGATGAAGTTGCAGGACCGAGGCCGGGCAGAGGGCGGCCACCGGGCCCTCCACCATGTCCCGGACAGCTTGCGCCTTCTGCGCCCCGGTGGCGAGCAGGATCACATGCCGAGCCTCGAGGATGGTGCCCAGGCCCTGCGTGATGACATGGTGCGGCACCTCCGCCAGGGTCGTGAAAAAGCGGGCGTTGTCGCGCCGCGTCTGCTCCACCAGGGTCTTGATCCGGGTCCGCGAGGCCAGCGAGGACCCCGGCTCGTTGAAGCCGATATGGCCGTCGGTGCCCAGCCCCAGCAGTTGCAGGTCCACTCCTCCGGCCGCCCGGAGGGCCTCCTCGAAGGCCCGGCAGGCGGCGGGGATGTCCGCGGCGTCCCCGTCGGGCCCCTGCACGTTCTCCGGGCTGATGTTCATCCGCCCGGTGAATTCGCGCCGGATCACCTCGCGGTAGGACGCGGGATGGCCGGCGGGGAGCCCCACGTATTCGTCCAGGCTGAAGGCCCGGACCCGGCTGAAATCCAGGCCCCGCCGGTGCCGCTGCTCGAGCTCCTCGTACACCGGCAGCGGCGAGGATCCGGTGGCCAGGCCCAGGACGGCGTCGGGCCGGGTCCGCAGCAGGGCCTCGACCGCGTCCGCGGCGAGGGCGGCGATCGGCCGGCCGCCCGGAAGGATCACGACTTCCATGAACCGCAGGCTATCCTACTCGGGCCGTTCCGGCCCGGGCCCTCGGACCCGGTCAGCGGTTGACGGCCAGCTGGGCGAGCAGCTCCGGCGTTCGCGCGTCGAACCATTTGCCGCCCAGGCGCACCCCGGTGACAAACAGGGCGAAGCCCAGGACCGGGCCCACGCCCAGGCAGATCCAGCCCGGCACCGCGCCGCCGCCGGCGAGCTGCACCGCCACCAGCGCCAGCTCGGGGCTGACCAGCAGCAGCAGGACCGCCATGCCGCCGAACTGGACGGCAAGGGTCTGCGCCACGTTGCCCGGGGGCTTCTTGAAAGGGCTCTCGCCGGGCAGCGGGACCGGCATGGTGTAGCGCGCCGAGACCACCGAGGACAGCCCCAGCCCGGTGAACAGCACCCCCAGGGCCAGGCCCAGGATGCCGGGCAGCAGCGCCCAGTCGCCGGTGAAGAACAACGGGAGGACACTGAAGGCCAGCACCACCGGCAGGGCGAACACCAGGCAGGCCACGGCCCGTCCGAGCCGGTCGTGCAGGCCGCGCACCCCGGCGGAGACGTGCAGCGCGAAAGCCGTGCTGTCGTAGGAGACGTCGGAGGAGATGGACCAGGCGAGCAGGAACGCGGTCAGCGGTCCGACGAACAGCAGGATGCCGTAGAACCCCGACTGGCTGGCCTGGAACAGCAGCAGCACGGGCAGCAGCGGAACCACCACCAGCGCACCGGCGTAGCGCGGATCGCGCAGCCAGTAGCTGAGCGAACGGGCCACGATCGCGCCCGTGGGCGTGGCCGGAACAATCCCGAACAGCCCCAGGCCAGACGCCTTCTTCTTGGCGGTGCCGGTGTAGGGCGGAGAGATGAGCGCCCGCTGCAGCAGCACCTTCCAGCACAGCGCCAGCCCGGCGAGGCTGGCGACGGCGATGAGCAGCTTGAGCGCCGCGGGACCGTAGTGGCCGGCGGCGAGTTCCCCGCCCAGGGCCCAGGCCGCCCCCGCGGGCGTCCACTCCAGGAACCGCGCCAGGTCCCCCATAAAGCCCGGGGATCCGGCGATCCCGCGGGCGACGCCGGCCACGATCGGGCCCATCAGCACCAGCGGGATCAGGAACGCTACCCCGCTGACGTCCTTGAACCGCCGGGACGTGGCCAGGCCCGCCGTGCCGGCCGTGACCACCTTGGAGAGCACCACGCAGGTCAGCACCCCGAGGACCGCGCCGACCAGGGCCCCGGCGGCGGCCGGGAACCCCCGTGACCAGGTGCCCACCGTGGCCAGGGCGACGAGCGCCGTCGATGCTCCGGGGATGCCGATCAGCCCGGCCAGGGCCAGGCCCGCGAGCAGCTGCGGCACCGGCACGGCGAAGGTCGTAAAGCGGGCCGGGTCCAGTGTCAGGTCGGCCGCGGAGGCCACAATCGGGATAACCGCCCAGCCCAGCACCGCGGCGGCGCCTCCCAGCACCACCACCGTCTGCGCCGTGGCGACGTCGGCCTCGCGCAGAAGCAGCAGCCCCGCGACGCCCACGCCCACGATGCCGAGGGCGTACAGGGCCCCGATGGCCAGGCCCACCAGCTGCCAGGGGCTGCGCCGGAGGCTGTTGCGCAGCAGCGTGAGCTTGAGCCTCAGAAGGTGCGCAACCATTCCAGCCCTTCCGCGTGGCTGCGGCCGCCGACCAGCTCGACGAACCGGTCCTCCAGCGACTGGCCGGCACGCACCTCGTCCACGCTGCCCGCGGCCAGCACCCGGCCGCCCGCCACTACGGCGACGTGGTCGCACATCCGCTGCACAAGGTCCATTACATGGCTGGAGACGATGACCGTTCCCCCGGAGGCGACGTAGCGGTCCAGGATGTCACGGATGTTGGCCGCGGAGACCGGGTCCACCGATTCGAACGGCTCGTCCAGCACCAGCAGCCGCGGCGCGTGGATCAGGGCCGAGGCCAGGGCGATCTTTTTGGTCATGCCCGCGGAGTAGTCCACCACCAGCGTGCCGGCGTCCTGGCTGAGGTCCAGCGCGGCGAGCAGCTCGGCGACCCGGGACGCCACCACGTCCCGTTCCATCCCGCGCAGCAGGCCCGCGTAACTCACCAGCTGTTCGCCGGTCAATCGGTCGAAGAGCCGGACCCCGTCCGGCAGCACGCCCATCAGCTTCTTGGCCTGCAGCGGGTGCTGCCAGACATCCACGCCGTGGACCAGGGCAGTGCCGAAGTCCGGCCGCAGCAGCCCGGTCGCCATCGAGAGGGTGGTGGTCTTGCCGGCGCCGTTGGGCCCGACGATCCCGTAGAAGGAGCCCGCCGGCACGTCGAGGCTGATGCCGTCGACGGCGATCTTCGGGCCGAAGCGTTTGGCCAGCCCGCGCAGGGCGAGCGCCGGAACGGGCGGTTGCTCGAGAGTCATGTCGTTAGACTAACCGCCGCGGAGCCTAGAACGTATGACGCGGGATGGCCCGTTCGTACTGCGGCGGCCAGGGGAGCTCGTGCCCCAGTTCGAAGGCCGCCCGCAGCCACCAGTGCGGGTCCCGCAGCGCGGCCCGGGCGATGAAGACGCCGTCGGCCTGCCCGGTGGCAACGGCGTGCTCGGCCTGGCCGGCGGAGGTCAGCAGTCCCACGGTGCCGGTGCGGACCCCGGCTTCGCGCCGAATCCGGGCGCTGAAGCCAGTCTGGTAGCCAGGGCCCACCGGAATCGACTGGTGCGCCACCGCCCCGCCGCTGGAAACGTCCACGAGGTCCACCCCGTGCTCGCCCGCCGCCCGGGCCAGCCGCACCGAGGCCTCGGCGTCGATCCCGCCCTCGGCCCAGTCCGACGCGGAGATGCGCAGCAGCAACGGCATGGAATCGGGGATAACGGCCCGCACGGCGTCAACGACGGCCAGGGTCAGCCGGTTTCGGCCCTGCTCGTTCCCGCCCCAGCTGTCCGTGCGGTCGTTGACCAGCGGGCTCTGGAACTGGTGCAGCAGGTAGCCGTGGGCGCCGTGGATCTCGATCGTGTCGAAACCGGCACCGACGGCGCGGACGGCGGCGGCGGCGAAGTCGGCGATGACGGCGTCGATCTCCTCCTCCGTCATGGCCGAGGGCGGGGCGTAGCCGTCGAAGGCCCCGGTACCCGGCCCGACGGTGCTCCAGCCGCCGTCGGAAGCCGGGACCGTGCCGCTCTTGCCGGAGAACGGCCAGTAGGAAGAGGCTTTGCGTCCGGCATGGGCCAGCTGGGTGCCGATCTTGGCGTTGGCCGAACCGTGGCGGTGCACGAACGTCACAATCCGCTCCCAGGCCTCGGCCTGGGCTTCGTTGTAGAGGCCGGCGTCACGCGGGCTGATCCGGCCCGCGGCGTTGACGGCGGCGGCCTCGGTCAGGATCAGGGCGGCTCCGCCGGTGGCAAACGAGCCGAGGTGCATCAGGTGCCAGTCATTGGGCACCCCCTCGCCGGTCTCCGGCTCGCAGCTGTACTGGCACATCGGCGAAACCCAGCCGCGGTGCTCCAGCCGCAGCGAGCGCAGCTCCAGCGGGTTGAACAGGGCCGACCCCACTAGAACAGCACCCGGGCGAGGTTCTGCCGGGCCTTGGCGACGCGCCCGTCCGAGGTTCCCACGACGTCGAAGAGCTCCAGCAGGCGCACCCGGGCGGTTTCGCGCTCGGGTCCGAAGTTCCGGCCGATGAACGTCACAATGCGGCCCAGGCCGTCCTCGACGTGGCCGCCGGCGATGTCCAGGTCGGCGACGGCCAGCTGGGCTTCAAGGTTGTCCGGTTCTTCGGCGGCGCGGCCGCGGAGTGCGTCCGTTTCGGCGGCGGACAGCGCTTGCAGCCTGCCCATCAGCTCCACCTGCGCCAGGCCCGCCTTGGCCTCGGCGTCGGCCGGCATCTCGGTCAGCGCCTGCCGGTAGGCCGCCGCGGCGCCGGCGTAGTCGCCTGCCTCGATCGCGTCGAACGCCTGCTGGTGCAGCGGCGGCAGCGGCGGAGCCTCGGGCTCGGCCGCGCCGGAGCCTGCTCCGATCCGGCCGGTCACGCCGTTGGCGGCGGCCACCTTGAGGAGTTCATCGAACAGGCTGCGCACCTGCGCCTCGTCGGCCCCGCCCTGGAACAGCGGCACCGGCTGGCCCTTGACCAGGGCGACGGCGGTCGGAACGGCCTGCACCTGGAAGGCCTGCGCGAGCTGGGGGAAGACGTCGATGTCGGCGGCGCCCAGGACCAGCCGGCCCTCATAGCCCTCCACGATCTGCTCCAGCGCGTCGACCAGTTGGGCCGAGCCGGGTGAATAGCCAGCCCACAGGGCAATCACCACGGGGACCTTGGCGGAGAGGTCCACGAGTTCCTGGAAGTTGGCCTCGGTCACGTCCACCCGCAGCGCCGCAACGGCGCCGTCCGGGGCACCGGCAGCGGGACCGGTTCCGGGGGCGGGCGGCTGGCCGGCAGCCGACGGCGGGGCGGGGCGCTGCTTCAGCGAGGAAAGGTCGACGGCGCCCCGCAGGTTGAGCGGGTTGGCGGCAGCTGGCGGGACCGGGCGGGAAGCTGGCGAAGTCATAGCTCCACTCTATCCACTACGGCCTAAGCAGCAACGACCGGGCAGCAGCGACGGAAGCAGCAACGACCGGGCCGCGGTGGCGGCCCGGTCGTCTGTCCTGCTGTGTCTGCTGCGGAGGCCGCCAGCGCGGCAACCTCCTTGGGGGGCTATTTGAACTTGGCCCCCACCAGGCCACGTGTGGCGGCCACCAGCTTCATCGGGTCCTTGGAACCGGCCGGCGGCACGTAGACGGCCACGGATTCGGCGAAGTTCAGGACCATACCGGTGCTGGTGTCCTTGCCCCCGGCCAGGGCCGCCGCGTCGTCGCCGATCGTCAGCTTGTCGCCGGAGTTCTTGGGCGTACCGTCGAAGGCGAAGTTGAGCCGGCCCAGGACCAGCGCGCCGCCGTCGGCGGTGCGGAACACCACGGTGTTCTCCGGAACCACCTTGTGGCTGAAGGCGAAGGTGCCGTTCGCGCCGGAGCTCACCACGTCGTTCTGGTAGGCCAGGGTGTCCGCGATGTACGGCGAGGACTGTCCCTCGGCCAGCTTGTCCTTGAACGCCGAGTCGGCGGAGGACAGACGGTCGCCCAGCCCGGCGAGCGCTTCCTCGCCGCTGTACAGCAGCCCGGACTTGTCCGAGGGCGCCAGGGTCTCGGTGCCGCCGCGGTTGATGCCCGGGAAGGTGGTGCCCGGCTGCAGCGGGGTGGCCCCCACGAGCTTGTAGTTCTCCCGCGGGGAGGCCTGCACCAGGGTCAGCAGCTGCGGGACGACGTTGCCGTCACCCTGGGTCACGGCCATCACGGACCGCGGCCATTCGCGCTTGTTGCTCACCACGGTGGTCAGGAGTTTGGTGGAACGCACCGGCATCCGGGGCTCGTAGCTGCCCACCTGGGAACGGATCTTGTAGTTCTGGGTGCGCACGTCCAGTTCGGAGCCGGCCACCCGGGGCGCCAGCTTGGCGGCGTCCTTGGCGGCGTCCCCGGCATCAACCGCGCCGGCGACCTGTTCGAGGATGCGGCGGAACTGGGCGTCCAGCAGCACGGGGGTGCCGGCACCCTTGGCCGCGGCCGAGGAGCCGCTCGGCGCCGGTGACGGAGCCTGGCCGGCCTGCGCGGCGACGCCGGTGCCAGCGACCGCGGCGGCGGTCAGCAGGGCGACTGCGGCGCCGGCGGCGCGGCGGGCGGCGGCGGGGGCAACCCGGTTCTCGGCGCGGCCGGTCCCGGCGGCGCCCTCCGGGGCCTGCGCCCCGCCGGCATTGCGGGTCTTGGCCCGGGCGACGGCCTGGGCGCGGGCACGGCGGGCGAAGACGCTGCCCTGGCGGGGCCCACCCGTCCCGGCGGATTCGTCATCGTCCGTGGCGCCGCCCTTGGGCTTGAGCAGCAGCAGGGCCGCGCCGGCCAGAATCAGCAGTCCGCCGAGCACCATCAGCGGGATGGCCCACGGGGTGGACGTGTCATTCGGGAACGTCATCGAGATCGAGGACGGGGCCGGCTTCGTGCCGTCGGCGGCCAGCAGCAGGGACCAGTCGCCGTCCGCCGGCGGGGTCCAGGAGTAGTTCAGCTCGCCGTTGGCGTTCTCGGTGGTCACCCAGAGGTCAGAGCCTGCCGGGGAGGGCGCCGCGGCTTCGCCGTCGGCGTGCGCAAGCTGCAGTGCCTTGCCGTCGTCCGAGACGCCGGTGACGGTGTTGTGGGCGGTCTTCCCGACCCACGCGTCGACGTCGTCCGGCCGGCCGGACGCGAGCATGAAGTTGCCCTCGCCCTTGACCGTGATCTTCACCGTGCCGCCGTGCAGGGTGCGCAGCTTCCCCTCGATGACGGTCAACGGGGCGGCGGTCCCGCCCGCGGGCGCGACGGCGGTGACGGTGGCGGGCGGGGCCCACACCGTCTTCTGGCCGATGCCGGCCAGCAGTGTCAGGAGGCCGAGCAGCACTAGTGCAACTGCAGTCTTGAAATGCAAAATATTACCTATCATCAGCGGACACGTAGCTTTAACAGTAACCGTTTTGTTACTTGCGAGTCAGATCGGGGGCCGTTCCTGCCCCCGCCAGTGCCTCCGCCGGTCCGGCCAACCCGCCGTATGACAAGGCTGCTGATAGTGTTTGCGGTGATCGTCACACCCGGCCCGCAACCGCGGAGTTGCAGGGAAATACCAGAGAAAAAGGGCATTCAACGCAGTGACTGAACCCACGGATCCGTCCCCCTCGGGACACGCAGCCACCCAGGAATCCGGGAGCCAGCCACGCGGCCCGCTCGAGCCGGCCCCGCAGCACTCCGCCCCGCGGGCTGCCGCGGCCGGCTTCCTGATCTCGATGGCACGCCGCCTGCGCCAGCCCCTCCCGGGAGCCCAGCCGCGGCTGCGGTTCGAGATGCCCCCCGAGCAGGAGGACACCGAAGCCGGCGCCGACAGCGGGAACACGGCGCGCTTCGGCGACCCGGGGCCCCGGATGTCCGCGCAGCATCCGCTCTACGTCGGCTTTATGGGCACGGTCGGCGTCGGCGCCGCCCTGCTGGTGTACTGGATCGGCTCCAACACCACCCAGCTGCTGCTCTGGATCGTGACCGCCCTCTTTATTGCCCTTGGCCTGGACCCCGTGGTCCGCTGGCTCGAAGGCCACAAGGTGCCGCGTCCGGCGGGCGTCCTGGTCTCCGTCGCCGTCCTGGCCCTGGCCGTTACCGGGTTCTTCGCCACATTGATCCCCACGATCGTCCAGCAGGTGACCCAGGTCGTGCAGGAGGCGCCGCGCTGGATCCAGGACTTCATCGACTCCGACTTCTTCCGCACGCTCGACAGCCAGTTCGGAGTGCGTGAACGGATCAGCCAGGAACTCGAGAAGTTCGTCAACAACCCGGAGGCGATGGGCGGCATCTTCGGCGGCGTGGTGGGCTTCGGCTCCACCGTGGCCAACGGCCTCTTTGGCGCCCTCATTGTCCTGGTCCTGAGCCTGTACTTCCTCTCCGCCATGCCGGCCATGAAGAAGTGGGGCTACCGGCTGGCGCCGCGCTCCCGCCGTGCCCGGGTCGAGGCTCTGTCCGAGGAGATCACCGGTTCCGTCGGCAACTACGTCATCGGCCAGGTCTGCGTGGCGCTGCTGAACGCCACCTTCGCCTTCGTTGTGATGTCGATCGTGGGGGTCCCGTTCGCGGTGCTGCTCGCGTTTGTGGTGGCCCTGCTGGCCTTCATTCCGCTGGTGGGCGGCATGATCGCCGGCGTCCTGGTGACTCTGATCGCGCTCACCGCGGGCTGGCAGACGGCCGTGGTGTTCGCGATCTGCTACTTCGCCTACCTTCAGTTCGAGGCCTACTTCATCTCCCCGCGCATCATGCAGAAGGCCGTCGCGGTGCCCGGCGCGGTCGCCGTGATCTCGGTCATCGCCGGCGGCAGCCTCCTCGGTGTGCTCGGCGCCCTGATCGCCATCCCGACGGCCGCGGCGATCATGCTGCTGGTGAAGGAAATCTTCATCGTCCGCCAGGACAAGCACTAACGCCTCAGGCGTGTGCGGTGGCGACCGGGCCGTCCCATTCCTCGGGCAGCGCCGCTGCAGTCCCGCCCGGCAGCACCTCGGCCACAATCTCGTTGAGCACCCGGCCGGCATACTTCTCGCCCACCCAGAGGTGCTTGGCGCCGTCGACGCCCACCACCTCGGCCTGCGGCACGAGGGCGAAGCGTTCCGCGGCGGCCGCGGGCTGAATGTAGTCGTCGTGTTCGGGGACCAGGACCTTCAGCGGCTTGCCGGCGGCGGCCCATTCCTTGAGGTGGACGTCCGTGGCCCGGTGCAGCGGCGGCGAGAGCAGGATGGCGCCCTCGATCTCCGCGGCCACCGGCTCGGTGGCGCCGTACATCAGGGCCAGCTCGGTGCCGAAGGACCAGCCCACCAGCCAGCGGTTGGGCAGCCCGCGCTCGACGGCGAAGCGGACCGCCGCCTCGACGTCGAGCCGCTCGCCGATGCCTTCCTCGAAGCTGCCCTGGCTTGTCCCCCGCGGCGAGGAGGTTCCCCGGGTGTTGAACCGGAGCACCGCAATGCCGGCGAGGGCGGGCAGCCGGTAGGAAGCCTTGCGGTAGACGTGGGAGTCCATAAAGCCGCCGTGGGTCGGCAGCGGATGCAGGGTGATGAGGGTGGCCTTGATCTCCCCGGATTCCGGCACGGCGAGCTCGCCGACCAGCCGGTGGCCGTCCCCGGTGCGCAGTTCCACGTTCTCCCGGCGGGCCGGGAGCACGGTCGAGGCACGGATGGCGGTGGGCGCGGAGGGCTGGCTGAACACGTAGGACGCCGGGTCGAAAGTCATGCCCTCCAGCTTAGCGAAGCCCGCCGGCGACGGTGGTCCGCGGTGAGGCTCAGCGGAGCGGGTTAGCGGTAACGGTAGGTGCGCGAGGTCCAGCAGTTGGAGTGCCAGTGCCGCCGCTCGGCGAGGCCCGCGGCCGCACCGAAGATGTGGTCCTCGGACCAGACCACCAGGTGCGCGGTGCCCGGCGTTACGGCCGTGAAGCAGCCCGGGCAGATGTAGGTCTTCCCGGCCCGGCTGGCGGAGATCGAGCGGACCATCCATTCACCGTCGGGGGCGCTCTCCCGCCGCGCGATCCCGGTGCGGGCGCGCTCCAGGTCCAGTTCCGGGGCGGGACCGGCGGCGTGCTTGCCGGCCGCCGCCCGTCCGGCGGGGGCCTTCCCGGAGGCGGCTCGGCGGGGTCGGTTGGAACGGGGCATGGTTCCATTCTGCCCCAGCCCGGGTGCCCCCAGGTGCCCCCAGGTCCGCCCAGGTCCGCCCAGGTCCGCCCAGGTCCGCCCAGGCGGTAGTGTTGACCGGGTGCGTTTAGTCATAGCCCGTTGCTCCGTTGATTATGTCGGCCGGCTCAAAGCCCATCTCCCGCTTGCCACCCGGCTGCTGCTGGTCAAGGCCGACGGCTCGGTCCTGGTCCACTCGGACGGCGGGTCCTACAAGCCATTGAACTGGATGAGCCCGCCGGCGCGCCTGAGCGTCTCCACCCCGGATGAGGTCGACGTCGAAGTCGGCGTGATCGAGCAGTGGACCGTGCAGTCCGCGAAGACGGACGACCGGCTGATCATCAACATCCACGAGCAGCTGCACGACACCTCCCACGAGCTGGGCCAGGACCCCGGACTGATCAAGGACGGGGTCGAGGCGGACCTGCAGCGGCTGCTGGCCGAGCAGATCGAGACCCTCGGGGCCGGCTTCTCGCTGATCCGCCGCGAGTACTTCACCGCGATCGGCCCGGTGGACATCCTGGCCCGGGACGCCACCGGCGGCACCGTCGCCATCGAACTCAAGCGGCGCGGGGACATCGACGGCGTCGAGCAGCTCACCCGCTACCTGGAACTCCTGAACCGCGATCCACTGCTTGCGCCCGTGCGCGGAATCTTCGCCGCCCAGCAGATCAAGCCGCAGGCGAAGGTGCTCGCGACCGACCGCGGCATCGACTGCGTCACGCTGGACTACGACGCCATGCGCGGCGTCGATGACAGCGAGTCCAGGCTCTTCTAGGTCCCCGGCCGCCGGCGCGCCCTAGACTCTGACCATGAATCCCGCACCGGCCGGCCGCAAGCTCCTGTTTGGCACGGTTGTCAGCGACGGCGCCCTGCACGAGGACGCGGTTGTGGCCGTCGACGGCGGCCGGATCGCTTATGCCGGGCCGGCGGCCGTTTTCGACGTCGGCGCTGCCGGTTTCGCCGACGCCACCACGGCGTCCCTTCCGCCCGGCGCGGTGATCCTGCCGGGCCTGGTGGATCTGCACTGCCACGGCGCGTACGGGGGCGACTTCTCCAGTGGCGGCGAAGCGCCGGCGCGGCGTGCGATCGATTTCCTGCACCGCTCGGGCACCACCACGCTGCTGGCAAGCCTGGTCACGGCCGCGCCGGAGTCACTGCTGCGCGCGGTTGCCCTGCACGCCCGGTTGACCGGGGAGGGCCTGCTGGCCGGCATCCACCTGGAGGGCCCGTTCCTCTCGGCGGCCCGGTGCGGCGCCCAGGACCCCGCCTTCCTGCGCGACCCCGATCCGGACCTCCTTGGCGAGCTCCTCCGAGCCGCCCGCGGCACGCTCTCGGTCATGACGTTCGCCCCGGAGCTTGCCGGCGCGGACGGCCTGGCCCGGCTGCTGGCCGGGCAGGGCGTGGTCCCCTCGCTCGGGCACACCGACTGCGACGACGCGACGGCGGCCGCCGCGCTGCGTTTGGCGGCCGGGGCCCTGCAGGGGTCCCCCGGCGGCCGGCGGCCCACCGTCACCCACCTCTTCAACGCCATGCCGCCCCTGCACCACCGGGCACCCGGGCCCGTCGCGGCCTGCCTGCGCAGCGCAGCCGCCGGGGAGGCGGTCCTGGAACTGGTCGCCGACGGCACGCACCTGGATCCGGCGGTCGTGGCCACGGTATTCCAACTGGCAGGGGCGGCCAACATCGCACTCGTGACCGACTCCATGGCCGCCGCCGGGCTGCCCGACGGCGGCTACACCCTGGGCCGCTCCGCCGTCACGGTCGCGGACGGCGCCGCCCGCCTCGACGCCGGCGGGGCCTTGGCCGGCGGCACCGCCACACTGCTGGAGGTCGTGCGTCGTACCGTGGCCGCCGGCGTGCCGCTGCCCGACGCCGTCCGCTCCGCCACCGCGGTCCCCGCCGCCGTCCTCGGCCTGTCCGGCGAGCTCGGCTCGCTCCGGCCCGGGCGGCGCGCCGACGCCGTCGTCGTCAATTCCCGCCTGGGTCTTTACCGCGTAATGCGCGGCGGAGAATGGCTGGCACCGCTTTCTTAATGTCCGTTCCGGCCGGGGCGGCGCACCATTGCACCCAACATTGCACTCCCCCACTGCAGGCCGGCGGCGGCGTTCATGCACTCTTTAGATAAAATTTCGGTCAATTATGCGTCGGGCCCGTTGACCTGACGGGAGGGGCATGAAATTCTTATACCAGTCTTTGTGTAGGTGTTTTTCATGCTCGCAAGACATGTTGCGAGCGCGAAGCTCCTGCCGCCCAGGCCCGGGTGATCCGGGCGGAAGCCAAGGTTCTTCTCGCAGAGTGACCAAGTCCGGTGCAAAGTGCGCCGGACTTCTTCAAGATCCACAATGAGGAGAATTAAATGGCACAGGGAACCGTCAAGTGGTTCAACGCTGAAAAGGGCTTCGGCTTCATCACCCCGGATGACTCCGATGGCGATGTCTTCGTTCACTACTCCGAGATCCAGACCGGCGGCTTCAAGACCCTCGACGAGAACCAGCGCGTTCAGTTCGAGATCGGCCAGGGCGCCAAGGGCCCCCAGGCTACCGGCGTGACGCTGGTCTAGTCTCCCCGGCGGGCCCGCCCGAGGGCGGCCTTGCTAAAGAATGATCCCCGGCGATTTCGCCGGGGATCATTTTTTGTTTTTGACTGCCGCGGAAATTGGCGGCCCGTCCGGAGGCACCGTGCGCGGTCCCGAATTGCACCGCCGGGAATGCATATTCCGGACGGGCAAAGCCTTGCCTCAATTTCTTTAGCGCACCAGCGTCCGCAGCAGGCGGGCGCTCTGCCGCACCGAAAGGCCCGGCAGATAGGCGCGGCTCAATGCCCGCCCCATGGCCGGCAGCTGCAACGGATCCTGGTAGTACAGGTAAAGGGTGCGGTATTCCGGTTTAAACCGCGATTTGAACGTGGCCAGCGAGCGGAAGCCGTACACCGGTTCCAGCGCGCGGCCCACCACGTCGAGGATCCCGGCCAGCCCCTCGCCCGCCTTCGGGCCGTCCCCGCCCTCGCCCCGGGTCTCATCGCGGGCCTCATCGCGGGCCAGCGGCGACCCCGAGAGCGAGATAACCTCCACCGAATCGCGCAGCTCCAGCACGGCCGAGGCGATCAGGAATTCCATCACGCCGGGAAAGGCATCCCCGCGCCGGCGCATGAAGTCCAGGGTCCAGCTCACCAGGGTGCCGGCGTCGTACACCGGCAGCCAGCTGGTGACGCCGTGCACGCGGCCCTCGGCGTCCACGGCCAGGCAGCACAGCACCTCGTCGTCTTCGAGCTCGTCCAGGCCGCCCAGGGTGAATCCCATTTCCGGGACCGACTTCTGCGCCGCCCACTCTTCCGAGACCTCACTCAGCTGGGCGCGCAGCGAGGGCGAGAATTCGCTGTAGTGGCCCCAGACGGCCTCGACCCCGGTCTTGGCGGCGCGGTTCAGCGCGGTCCGCACGTTTTGCCATTCCTTGCCCTTGAAGGTGAGCTCCTCGAGGCCCAGCCGGGTCTCCTGCGCGACGGCGAGACGGCGGAAACCACGCGCCTGGAGCATGGGCCAGAGCTCGTCGGTGCAGGAATAGAAGCACGGAATGAGGGCGTGCTCGGCGCAGTACGCCAGGAACTGCGCCGCCGTGTCCTCGCGGTTCTCGGCCGGACCGAGCGGTCCGCCCAGGGTCAGCGCCACGTTACCGTGCTGCTGGTAGGCCACTGCCCCGCGCCTGCCCTCGCTGAACCAATACTTGTTCGGTTCCCACAGCGCCATCCAGGACAGCGAGTCGCCGCCCTGCCTGGTCAGCCGGCGCGCCACCTCCCGGTCCCCGGTCCCGGCGTCCGTGCCGTGGTGCCGGCGCAGCAGCACAAGCCACACCCCGGCCAGCGCCACCACCCAGAACACAACCCCCGAGGAGGCGAACAGGAACGCCTCGACGGCGTTGCGGTTCTGAAAGACCCGGCTGTAGGTGCCGGGGATGGGCAGCGGCAGGTACTGCCGGGCTAGCTCCGCGGCGAGGCCCAGCCAGCCGCCGTCGCGGTCCAGGCCCCCGGCGGCAAGCCAGGCCGCGGTGTAGCCGCCGGCGAGCACCACAAAGGTCCCGCCGACCGCGACGGCGAGGATCCGACGGGCCTGCCGTGTGGTTTCCACCCGGAACAGGCGCCGGTAGGCGAAGAGCAGCAGGACCAGCGCCAGCGGCACGGCCACCAGCGGCAGCACGTGGACGAATCCGGAACCCATCACGGCCGTGTGCGGCCGGTTGGGGTAGTGCGGGATCCTGGCGAACAGCGCCAGGTATACCGTGGACAGGGCGGTCACACCCAGCTGGACCAGGATGGCGATGCGCAGCGCCAGCCGGCGACCGTGCCGCATGCCGTCGGCGCAGATCAGCAGCAGCACCACGGGCACCACGGCCAGCGCCAGGCCCAGCGGCCCGGCGAAGCCGGCCCGCCCCGCTTCGAGGCAGTTGACGTCGACCGTGCCGCCGCAGTTCTGCTCCAGCTGGTTCAGCGTGGGCAGCGGGTTGAGCACGACGTCGCGCAGCAGCGCGAGCGGCCCGGTGGGGGTCCGCACCGCCGCGGTCAGAATGGGCCCGACGGCGAAAATCGCCACCGTCAGGGCCAGCAGGTTGCGGGTCTCGCGGCCGGTGGAGCGGTGGCGGTGCAGCGTGCCCTTGTCCCCCTGGAGCCACCAGCCCGCCATCAGGCCGGCCAACGCGCCCGCCAGGCCCACGACGGTTTCGGGATGGCCCACGTAGAGGACCAGCAGCAGCGCCGTCGAGACCGCTGCCGTCCGCAGCCGGCGCTGCCAGAGCGTGGGCAGCAGCCCGCACGCCGCCAGGGTGACCGCCAGGATGGCGGCGTACGGCCCGATCAGCACCGCGTCCACCATCAGCCCGAGCCAGCCGTCCCCGGCGTAACGGGCGAGCTGGGTCAGGAGCAGGAAGAGCGTCACCGCCGCAAACTGCCCGGCGAAGAAGAACACGGCGGTGCGGAGCGGGCCCAGCTGCCGTTCGGCAATCCCCAGCAGGCCCAGGATCATCAGGGATGCAGCCAGGTAGGCCAAGGGGTTGGTCGCGAAGAACAGCGAGGTGAACATGGTCCACCAGCGCCCGGCCTGCAGTCCCTGGGCGCTGACCGAGGCGAAGTCCAGCAGAGACTCCGGCGGGCCTTCCAGGAAGCTGCCCGTGGCCGCCCCGGTGGCCAGAAAGGCCGCGAGCACGGACAGCGTAAAGGGGACCTGGCGGAAGTGGTACCAGATGCCGCGCAGGCCCGTCATGGCTTGATCCCCCAGCGGCCGGCCAGGAAGTCCAGGCCCCCCGGCATACCCTTGGACGCGGCTTCCCAGGAGTGGCCCGCGTTGGGGATCCGGTGGGACTCAACGGTGAAGCCGGCGGATCGTGCCGCCGCCGAGAGCAGATCCATGTAGCCGACGAATTCCGGGTCCCGTTCGCCGGCCGCAAAGTAGATGCCGTTGCCGTTGAAGCGGCGCTCCTTCATCACGTGCAGCGGTGTCTGCCGTTCGAAGGCGGCAACGTCGCCGCCGAAGGAGCCCTGGATCGTCTTGTCACGCTCCTTGGCGAGGGCGGGCTCCTTCTCACTTGAGAAGGACAGCGCCGCGCTGTAGACGTCGGGGTGGCGCGTCACCATCTGCATTGCGCAGGTGGCTCCGAAGGAAAAGCCTCCGACCGCCCACTGGTGCGGGTCCGGATCGACGTCGAGGGTCTTGTTGATCCAGTCCGGCACGTCGCGGGAGAGGAAAGTGTCCGCCTTGGCAATCCGGCTGTCCATGCACAGGGTGTTGCCGGCCGGGGTTCCGTTCGGGTCGACGACGACCACCACCGGCGCGACGCCGGCGTGGACCGAGGCGAAGCGGTCCAGTCGGCTCCGGAGGGCGCCGCCGGCCAGCCAGTCTGCGGGACCGCCTGGCTGGCCGGAGAAGAGGACCAGGACGGGGAGGGCGGGGCGGGGCGAACTCTGGTACGCCGGCGGCAGGTAAATGTACGCCTCCCGGCTCTGGAATCCAGAGCTCGTGCCCGGGATGCCGGCGCGGCGCATGGTCCCCTCAGGCAGTGGTCCTGGCGCCGTCCACCCCGCCAGGTCAACGGATTCCGGGCCGCCGGCGGCGCGGGTGAGTTTCGCCTCGAGCGGCTGGATCCGGGCCACGGCAGTGCCGGCGAGGTCGCTGACAGTCTGGTTCAGCCCGAAATAGATGTTGATCTGCACCGCGGAGAGCGCAACAACTCCCAGCAGGGCGCCCACCGCCAGCGCAGTCGAGCGCAGGCGGTGCACCACGGGCCGGGTGGGGCGCGGGATGCTGGCCAGGAACGGCCGCCGGCCCCAGATGCCGTGCAGCCGGAGCAGCCACAGCAGCAGGGCCGCGACGGCCGGGACGCTCCAGACGAGGGTCTCCCAGGGAAGTTCCTCGGGGAAGACTGACAGGACATAGATCAGCAGCAGGTGGAAGCCGGCCACGAGGCCTGCCGAGAGCATCAGCGCTGCGGTGATGACAACGGCGGAGGCGCTGAGGGTGTGGCGTCGTCCGCTGCGCCACAGCAGATAGGCCAGACCGGCGAGCCCGGCGGCCCAGGCGGTCCATAGCACCGGCCCGTCGACGAGCCGGATGTCCTCGATGAAGTCCACCGGGGCTAGCGCCAGGTGCCGACGCCGATGACCGGTCCGGCCTCGAGCCAGGAGGAGAGCCCAGTGTAGGCGTCGAACCGCATCGCCAGCAGGACGTCCCGGCCCTCGTAGCGGAGTTCGACGATCACGGTCTCGGGCTGCACCTTGACGAGTTCGGACTCCGTGGGTTCGCGGCGGCCGAGGAGTTCGAGCGAACTGCGGCGGAAGGTGTGCTTCGGCCGGACGCTGAGCGAGGCCAGCCGGAACCACTCCAGGTCGTTGTCCTGATAACGACAAACCCCCATCTGCCAGCTGTTTCCAGCCATGCAGATGGAGGCGTCCACTGTGCCCAGGGCGCGCCGCAGGTTGAAGCGGCGCACCCCGGAAAGGCACAGTGCAAAGACCAGCAACGCGAATACGGTTGCCAGGACGATGAACGGAAAACCAGTAACGTTCATCAAGGTAGGGCTAGCGGATCCCCGCAGTAGCCGCGTCACCCATTTGGGCGTTGTCAGCAACAATGACGACCCGGTTGTTGTCGACGGAGAAGAACCCGCCGTCGACAACTACGGCAATGCGGTCACCGGAGACCGGCTCGATCGCCAGTTCACCTTCGGCCAGAATCGCCAGCAGGGGCGAGTGGCCGGGCAGGATTCCGATTTCACCATCGCTGGTGCGGGCCTTGACCATCTTGGCCGCTCCGGACCACACGAAGTGGTCCGCTGCGACAATCTCAACCTCAAGCTCAGCCATATTACTTGGTCTGTTCCTGGATCTTGGCCCACTGGCGCTCGACGTCGTCCAGGCCGCCGACGTTGAAGAACGCCTGCTCTGCGATGTGGTCGAGGTCGCCGTCGCAGATCGCGGTGAAGCCTTCCACGGTGTCCTTGATGGACACGGTGGAACCTTCGACGCCGGTGAACTGCTTGGCCGTGTAGGTGTTCTGCGACAGGAACTGCTGGATGCGGCGTGCACGCGACACGACGATCTTGTCTTCTTCGGAGAGTTCATCGACACCAAGGATGGCGATGATGTCCTGGAGTTCCTTGTTCTTCTGCAGGATCTGCTTGACGCGGACGGCCGTGTTGTAGTGGTCGTGTCCGATGTACTGCGGATCCAGGATGCGGGAGGTCGACGTCAGCGGGTCAACGGCCGGGTACAGACCGCGGGAGGCGATTTCACGGGAAAGTTCCGTGGTCGCGTCGAGGTGTGCGAAGGTCGTCGCCGGGGCCGGGTCGGTGTAGTCATCTGCGGGAACGTAGATGGCCTGCATCGAGGTGATGGAGTGGCCCTTGGTGGACGTGATGCGCTCCTGGAGGAGGCCCATCTCGTCAGCCAGGTTGGGCTGGTAGCCCACGGCCGACGGCATGCGGCCGAGGAGGGTGGAAACCTCGGAGCCTGCCTGGGTGAAGCGGAAGATGTTGTCGATGAAGAGCAGCACGTCCTGGTTCTGCACATCGCGGAAGTACTCCGCCATGGTCAGGGCGGACAGGGCCACGCGCAGACGCGTTCCCGGCGGCTCATCCATCTGGCCGAACACAAGGGCGGTGTCCTTGAGGACGCCGGCCTCTTCCATTTCGACCCAGAGGTCGTTGCCCTCACGGGTACGCTCGCCGACACCGGCGAACACCGAGGTGCCGCCGAAGTTACGGGCAACACGGGTGATCATTTCCTGGATCAGCACGGTCTTGCCGACGCCGGCGCCGCCGAACAGGCCGATCTTGCCACCCTTGATGTACGGGGTGAGCAGGTCGATCACCTTGATGCCGGTTTCCAGCATCTCGGTGGAGCCTTCGAGGGTCGCGAACGCGGGAGCCTTGCGGTGGATCGGCCAGCGTTCGCTGATCTGCAGCTCGGACTCGGTCACGTCCAGGGGCTGGCCCAGGACGTTGAAGATGTGGCCCTTGACGCCGTCGCCGACGGGGACGGAGATCGGGGCACCGGTGTCAACCACGTTGGTGCCGCGGACCAGGCCGTCGGTCGCCTGCAGCGAGATGGCGCGGATGAGGTTGTCGCCGAGGTGCAGCGCAACTTCGAAGGTGATGGTCTTGGTCTCACCGTTGAGAGTAATCTCCGTGGTGAGAGCGTTGTAAATCGAGGGGATTGCGTCAGCCGGGAATTCGACGTCGACAACCGGGCCAATAACACGGGCAATACGGCCGGTGGCACCGGACGTTGCGGCTACGTGTTCGGTAGCAGTGGCAGTCATCTCTCTCACTTCACTCAGTAGATGGCGTGGGCGGTTAAGTTTGTTCTTTGGTGCAGGTACAGCTGGGTCCGTAGCGGGCCGGCTAGGACGCGTTCAACGCGTCGGCGCCTGCCACGATTTCGGAAAGCTCCTGCGTAATTTCAGCCTGGCGGGCAGTGTTGCGCAGACGCGTGTACTTCTTGATGAGTTCCGTGGCATTGTCGCCGGCGGACTTCATCGCACGCTGGCGGGCGGCGAGCTCGGAAGCTGCTGCCTGCAACATGGCGGCGAAGATGCGTGACTCGATGTAGCGCGGCAGCAGGGCATCGAGGACCTGCTCCGTTTCCGGCTCGAATTCGTAGAGCGGCAGGAGCTCCGACTCGGAGGCAGCCTGCTCTTCGACGACCTCAAGCGGGAGCAGGCGGACAACCGTCGGCTCCTGGGTCACCATGGACTTGAAGCGGGTGTAGACAACGTGGATCTCGTCGACGCCGCCCTCTTCGTAGACCGTGGCGAAGTCGGCCAGCAGTGCTTCGCCGACCTCCCGCGCCGTCTCGAACAGCGGTGCGTCGGTGTTGCCGGTCCACACCCGCTCGTAGGGGCGGTTGCGGAACTCGAAGTATGCCTGTGCCTTGCGGCCCATGACGTACGTCTTGACTTCCTTGCCCTCTTCGTGGAGCAGCTCGGTGAGGCCTTCCGCCTGCTTGAGCACCGTCGCCGAGTAGGACCCTGCGAGGCCGCGGTCGGAGGTGATGACCAGGACGGCGGCGCGGCGGATCTGCTCCGGCTCGGTAACCAGCGGGTGGTCGATTTCGCTCTGAGTTGCGACAGCAGAAACGGCGCGCGTGATCGCGTTTGCGTAAGGCAGTGAAGCCGCTACGCGTGCGCGGGCCTTGCCGATGCGCGAGGTAGCGATCAGTTCCATCGCCTTGAAGATCTTGCGCATCGACGTCGTCGAGCTGATCTTCTGGCGGTAGACCCGAATCTGGGCTCCCATACTTATCCTTTCCTAAGATCCCGGTGGCCGGGACTGCCGGAACCCGCGGGGGTCCCGGCAGTCCCTGCCAGCGAAACTAGCGCTTCTGCTTGACGATTTTTTCCTGGTCGACCTGGTCCTCGTCGATCGGGGCGTATTCCTCGTGCCCCGCACCGACCAGGAGGTTGTCGCCCTGACCGAAGAAGCCCTTCTTGAAGTCCACAATCGCGGTCTTCAGCGCTTCAGCGGTGTCATCGTCCATAACGTTGGTCTGGGCCAGCGTCGTCAGGATGGAGGACTTGTGCTTGAGGTGCTCCAGGAACTCGGTTTCGAAGCGGTTGATGTCTTCAACCGGGACGTCGTCGAGGTAGCCGTTGGTGCCGGCCCAGATGGAGACAACCTGGTCCTCGACCGGGAACGGCGAGTACTGGCCCTGCTTGAGCAGTTCCATCAGGCGTGCGCCGCGGGTCAGCTGCTGGCGGGAGGCGGCGTCGAGGTCCGAGGCGAACATGGCGAAGGCCTGCATGTCCCGGTACTGGGCCAGTTCCAGCTTCAAGGTACCGGAGACCTTCTTCATGGACTTGACCTGCGCGGCGCCACCAACACGGGAGACGGACACGCCGACGTCGACGGCGGGACGCTGGTTGGCGTTGAAGAGGTCCGACTGTAGGAAGATCTGGCCGTCGGTGATCGAGATGACGTTGGTCGGGATGTAGGCGGACACGTCGTTCGCCTTGGTCTCGATCAGCGGCAGCCCGGTCATGGAGCCGGCACCGAGCTCGTCGGAGAGCTTTGCACAACGCTCCAGCAGACGGGAGTGCAAGTAGAAAACGTCGCCCGGGTAGGCTTCGCGGCCCGGCGGGCGGCGCAGCAGCAGCGACACGGCGCGGTAGGCTTCGGCCTGCTTGGAGAGGTCATCGAAGACGATGAGGACGTGCTTGCCGCCGTACATCCAGTGCTGGCCGATGGCCGAGCCGGCGTACGGTGCCAGGTACTTGAAGCCTGCGGGGTCGGAGGCGGGGGAAGCCACGATGGTCGTGTATTCCAGCGCGCCGTTGTCCTCGAGGGTCTGGCGCACGGCAGCGATCGTCGAGGCCTTCTGGCCGATGGCCACGTAGATGCAGCGGACCTGCTTCTTCACGTCGCCCGAAGCCCAGTTGGCCTTCTGGTTGATGATCGTGTCGATCGCGATGGCGGACTTGCCGGTCTGGCGGTCACCAATGATCAGCTGACGCTGGCCGCGGCCGATCGGGATCATGGCGTCGATAGCCTTGAGCCCGGTCTGCATCGGCTCGTGGACCGACTTGCGCTGGGTCACGCCGGGCGCCTGGAGTTCCAGGGCACGGGTGGTCTCGGCCTTGATCTCGCCGAGGTCGTCGATGGGCTGGCCCAGCGGGTCAACCACGCGGCCGAGGAAGGCGTCGCCGACCGGGACGGACAGAACCTGTCCGGTGCGGTGGACTTCCTGGCCCTCTTCGATGCCGGTGAAGTCACCGAGCACGATCACGCCGATCTCGCGGACGTCAAGGTTCTGGGCCAGGCCCAGCGTGCCGTCTTCGAAACGAAGCAACTCGTTCGCCATGACCGAGGGAAGGCCCTCAACACGGGCGATGCCGTCACCTGCGGTTGTTACGCGGCCAACCTCTACGCGCTCTGCGTTTCCGGGTTCGTAGGACGCCGCGAACTCGTTCAACGCATTACGGACGTCGTCGGCGTTGATGGTCAATTCGGCCATCTGCAGTCCCTGCTCTCCTGTTTTCGTGATCATCGTTGCTCACGATGACCGGGGTTTCTTGTCGGTAAGTTGTGCTTGTCCGGCTAACCAGCAAGCTGGCGGTGGAGCTGGCCCAGGCGGGCGAGGACCGAAGCGTCAACCACTTCGTCGCCAATCTGGATCCGGATGCCACCGATCAGTGCCGGGTCAACGTTCATGTTGATCTTGAGCTCGCGGCCGTACAGGGCATTGAGCCCTGCCTGCAGACGACTGGTCTGGGCCTCCGTCAGCGGACGGGTGACGCTGACCGTGGCGATCCAGCGCTGCTGGCGCTTGGCGGCAAGCTCGGCAAAACGGCTGACGAGCTTGGTGGCCTTGAGCCCGCGGGGCTGCGAGACTGCCTGTCCGATAAGGACTTTCGCTTCCTCGCTTGCACTGGGCACGAGCTTCTCGGCGAGGGCAACCTTGGCTGCCTGGCTCGCCTGCGGCTCGGACAGGGCACGCTGCACCTCGTGGCTGGCGTCAACGGCGTGGTTGAAGGCGAACAGATCGTTCTCCAGCGCTTCCAGTCCGGTGATGCCCGAGGCAGAGACTGCCGACTTGTTTTCAGCAACGGCAATTACCACCGAAGCGGCAAGAGTCTCGAGTGCATCGCCGATGTCACGCGCCGACGCCCAGCGTGAGCCGGCCAGCCTGCTCGCGATTTCCACAGCGTCGGCGGAGACTTTTCCGCCGAAGAGCTGCTTGACCAGCGCCGACTTTTCGTCACCGCTGCGGGACGGGTCGGTCAGGGCACGGCGCAAGCCAGCCGAGCTGTCCACCGTTCCCAGGATTCCGAAGAGTTCCTTAGCCAACTGCAGCGAGGCGTTGGGAAGCTTGGCCTCCAACGCGACGAGTGCCGCGGTCAGCGATTCGCTCGATACACCTGCCATTACTTAGCTGCACCTGCGTTCTGGTTCTCCAGATCTGCCAGGAAGCGGTCAACCACACGGGCTGAACGTGCATCGTCGGTGAGTGCTTCGCCAACGATGCGGCCGGCCAGCGTGGTGGCCAGCGTGCCGACCTCTGCGCGGAGCGACACCACGGCCGCCTGGCGCTCGGATTCGATCTGCGCGTGTGCCTGGGCGGTGATGCGGGCAGACTCGGCAGCTGCCTTCTCCTTCAGATCCGCCAGGATCTGGGCGCCTTCGGCACGGGCTTCCTCGCGGATGCGGTTGGCCTCGGTGCGGGCGTCCGTGAGCTGCTGCTTGTACTCTTCGAGTGCTGCAGAAGCTTCTGCCTGCGCCTTCTCGGCCTTGGCAATGCCGCCTTCAATCGCCTCGGCACGCTCTGCGAAGTTCTTCTCGAACATCGGGACCACGTACTTCGTCACGATGAACAGGAGGACAGCAAAGCCTACAAAGACGACAAACATTTCCCAAGGGTTGGGAACGAGGGGGTTGGTTTCACCCTCGGTGGCGGCTGAGATGATCAGCTGCTTCATATTTCACCCGTCCTTATCTACTCGGTTCTGGATGTTCGCTGGGTTCTGAAGGTTTACTTGAGAACGAATGCGAAGACCAGGCCGAGGATGGCGAGGGCTTCAGTCAGCGCAAGGCCGAGGAATGCGATCGGCTGCAGCACGCGCTGAGCTTCCGGCTGACGTGCGACGCCGTTGATGTAAGCAGCGAACACGAGACCCACACCGATACCACCGCCGATGGCGGAGAGGCCGTAGCCGATGAGGTTGAGGGAGCCGTTGATGGAGCCTTCCATTTTTCTTCCTTTCAAGATGCCACCCGTGTGGCAGGTTGTTTGGGTTGCTTCATCCCCCTGGGGGGAAGTTTGTGGGAGCCTTAGTGGCTGTCGGCGTGCAGTGCGCCTTCGATGTAGATCGCGGTCAGCAGCGTGAAGACGTACGCCTGCAGCGCCATGATCAGCGCCTCCAGCATGTACATCGCCAGCGAGCCGGCCAGGACCAGGACCGAGGCGCCCTTCAGCAGGACATTCTCCTGCATGACCAGGAACTCGATGCCGGAACCGGCGATCATCACGATGAGGTGACCGGCCAGCATGGTGGCGAACAGACGGAGGCTGTGCGTCACGGGCCGGACCAGGAAGTTGGAGATGATCTCGATCGGGATGACGATCGGGAGGATGTAGACCGGCACGCCGCTCGGCACGGTGGCCAGCTTGAAGTACTTGAGGCCGTTCTTCTTGATGCCGATCGCGATCCAGGTGACGTACACGATCGCGGCGAGCACGTAGGCGCCGCCGACGTGCGAGAAGCTCGGGAGCTGGATCACGGGGATCGCGCCGTAGATGTTGTTCACCAGGATGAAGAAGAACAGGCTGAACAGCAGCGGAACGTACTTGATGAAATCTTTGCCGCCGATGATGTCCTTGGCGATGCCGTTGCGGACGAAGCCGTAGGCGGCCTCGCCGGCGAACTGCAGCTTGCCGGGAACGAGCTGCTGCTTACGCGCAGCCAGCACAAAGAATGTGGCGATAATAACGACCGAGAGGATCACCAGCAGCATCTGCTTGGAGAATCCTTCGGCCGCACCCCAGGGCAGGATAGCCGGCAGGTGCATTTGTTCAATTCCAGGAGGAGTGAACTCTCCTGAATCTTGGGCCGGGAGCGCAAGCGCGATCAACGCGTTTCCTCTCTGCAGTGTCCATCATTGGGCGTTGGGCGGGGAGCGGCGACGTAATTGTCAGCCTTTCCCCCTCTGAAATTTTTTGGCATTACTGTTCCGCGTCCTTGGACGGGCCACCTGCAGCGCCGTCTCCACCAGCCGGATTTCGGTGACTGGTGAGGCCGTGCATATGAGAAAGATAGAACCCTCCCGCAGCTCCAAGCAGGGCGCCTGCGAGCACAATCCAGCGGGTTCCCCACAGATTATCCAGACCCCACCCTATCAAACTCCAGACGATGATTCCGCCAACAATGTAGCTGAAGACGGCGATCCCGGCGTTGTATCCGCCGTCGTTGCCGTCCTGCGACACGCCGGGGGCGCCGCCCGTGCTGCGGGGCGTTTTGGGGGTGTTCTGCTCGCGGTCTTTGCGGCTAGGCATGCGTGCCGCCTTCCGTGGAGTCGGGGTCGTTGTAGATCTGCAGCCGGGCCCGGCCGAAGCCGATGATCTCGGCTGCCTGCCAGGCGACAACGCAGACGACGGCGCCGATCAGGAACCAGCGTTCGTGCAGCCAGCCGGGGGCGCCGATGACAAACAGCACCACGGCGAAACCGACGACCTTCACGAAATACGTGGCGACGAACAGGCCGATCGCTCCGGACGGGTTGTTGCGTCCGACGAAGTGGCCGATCGCCAGGCTGATCGCGAAGAAGGCCATCACCAGCGCGCCTCCGAAGAGGCTCGACAGGGCCCCGAAGCCGCCGTTGAACACAAAGGCGAGGGCCGAAGTCACCAGGAGGGCTCCCCCGGCGGCCGCCGCGCTGATGGCGAGCAGCCGCAGCCACAGCGACGTGGTGGGGCCGGAAGCGCCAACGGGTCCGGTGCCGGACGTACGTCCGGACTCGGCGTTGGAGCTCATGGGATCCCAATCGTCGGTGGTGGCAAGGGCGGTGGGCGGCGAGATGCCGCCCCTGAATTCTACACGAGATAGAACACGGCTAGGCCACGGGGATGCGGGTGACCTTCGAACGGCGCCGGAACCGGCGGATCAGGTCCGGGGAGGCCAGGTACAGGACGAGGATCAGCAGGCTCCCGGCCACGCACAGGGCGACGGTGGGCAGCGGCGCGGTGGCGGCGATGAATCCGAGGACAATCACGGCCGCGGTGCACACCGTGACCAGGGCGGCCGACTGCAGGTGCGTGAACCCGACGTCGGTGAGCCGCTGGTAGACGTGCTCGCGGTGGGACGCGTACCACCGCTCCCCCGCCTTGATCCGGCGCAGCAGGGTGTAGCCGGTGTCCGCGGCGTAGACCAGGATCGGCGTGAGCACATACTCGACGTAGACGCCGGACAGGAATCCCGCCACGGCAAGGGCGGCAATCGAGGAGCCCAGCAGGTAGCTGCCGACGTCGCCGAGGAAAACCGATCCGCGGCCGAGGTTCCACGGCAGGAAGCCAAGGAAGGACATCGCCAGCACCGCGCCGCCGGCGGTCAGCCAGGGCTGGTCGGAGAGCAGGCCGGCCACCGCGTAGGCACCGCCGGCGGTGACCCCATGCAGGCCGGAGATCCCGTTGATGCCGTCCATGAAGTTCGCAATGTTGACGTAGGCCGCAATCGCCACGGCGGCCAGCGGAAGCCACCAGAAGGACTGCCCGGTCAGCGCGATCAGCGCCGCGGAGCCCGCGGCCCCGATGCCGAGCTGGGCAACGGCGCGGCCCCGGATGGACAGGCCCCGCAGGTCCTCGATCCAGCCCACGGCCGAACACGCAGCGATGATCGCCAGCACCGCGGCGAACAGCGAACGGTCCACCGTGACGACGCCGAGCATCACCGCGGCCAGGTATCCCGCGGCGGTGGCCAGGGCCGTGGCCACGCCCATGCCGCGGATCGTTGCCTTGTGGTGCGAGGAACGGGCGGAGGGCACGTCCACTACGCCCATCCGGACCAGCCAGGGCTTCACCGCCAGGGGAAGGAGCAGGCTGGCCAGGAGCGTGATCCCGGCCACCACGGCCAGCGGCATCACGACGCCACCCGGATCTCGCCCGCTTCGTCGGCCTCGTCGTCGGGGATGTCGGCGATGCTGGCGCCCTGTTCCGCCTCGCAGCGGGCCAGCCAAACATTGAGGTCAAGCTTGTCCGGGTCCTGCTGGGATGCCCGGGTGTGGGAAATCTTCGGGTGCAGGGGCCGCTGGTCCAACTCGCCGGTGCCGACGAGTTCCTCATGCAGCTTCTCCCCCGGCCGCAGTCCGGTGTAGATGATCTCGACCTGTTTGCCGGACATGGCGATCATCCGCTGGGCGACGTCAAGGATCCGCACCGGCTCGCCCATGTCCAGGATCATCACGTCGCCGCCCGCGCCGATTGCGCCGGCCTGGATCACCAGCTGGCAGGCCTCGGGAATCGTCATAAAGAAACGGGTGACATCGGGGTCGGTGACCGTGACGGGCCCGCCCACCCGGATCTGCTCGGTGAAGAGGGGAAGCATGGAGCCGCGGCTGCCCATCACATTGCCGAAGCGGACCGAGACGAACTTGCTGCCGGTCTGGCCGGCCATCCAGGCGGTCAATTTCTCCGCGACGCGCTTGGAGTGGCCCAGGGCCGTGGTGGGGTTGGCGGCCTTGTCGGTGGAGATGTTCACGAAGTGCGAGACGCCGGCCCGCTGGGCGGCGCGCAGGACGTTCAGGGTGCCGCAGACGTTGGTCTTCCACGCTTCGACCGGGTACTGCTGGAGCAGCGGCGCGTGCTTGAGCGCGGCCGCGTGGAACACCACCTCGGGGCGGCGGTCCTCGAAGATCTCCTGCAGCGCTTCGCCGTCGCGGATGTTGGCCAGCACGGTGTCACGGCCTGCCAGCAGGCCGCGGCCGGTGATGGAGATCTGGGTATGCTGCAGGCCGGTCTCGTCGTGGTCGAGCATGATCAGTTCCGCCGGGGCGAACTGCACAATCTGGCGGCAGAGTTCGGAGCCGATCGAGCCGCCGGCGCCGGTCACGAGGACGCGTTTGTCCTTGATGTAGCCGGCGATTTCGTCGACCTTGATGTCGACCGGCCGGCGGCCGATCAGGTCCTCGACCGCGACGTCGCGGAAGTCGGAGAAACCGTCGGGGGCGCCCCCGCCGAGCATGTCCCGCAGCGGAGGCAGCACGAGGACGCGGATGTTCAGGCCGGCCACGGCGTCCGAGATGCGGCGCACCACCGGCGCCTCGACGTTGGCGAACGCCAGCACCAGCACCCTCGCGCGGGTCCGGCGAATGATCGCCGGGAGGTCTTCGCCCCGGCCGAGGACCTGGACTCCGGAGAGGCGCAGGTGCTTCTTTGCCGGGTCGTCGTCGATCAGGCCCACCGGAAAATACGGGGACTCCGGGTCCTGCAGCATGCGGGTCAGCAGCGAGTTGCCCAGGAAGCCCGCGCCGTAGATCAGGGTGTTCTGCGCTTCGTCGCCGGGACGGGTCTTGCCCTCGACGTAGAGCCGTTTCGCGTAGCGGGCCGCGCCCATAAAGAGGCAGGCGAAGGGGAAGGCGATCAGGCCGACGCTGCGGCCGATGTTGATGGCCTCGTAGAGCACCAGCAGGCTTACGGTGATCGAGGCGGCCACAATCACGGTGACGAAGACGAGGGCCCTGGCCTCCTGGAAGCTGCCGAACGGGTAGCGGCCCCGGTACAGGGCCAGGGCATAGCCGGCGAGCATCTGGGCGACTACGGCGATGGCGGCGATGACGAAAGCGCCGGCGAACTGCTCCGCGCGGATGCCCATCTCGTAGCGCAGCAGCAGGGCCAGGACGATCGCCACGATCCACGACATGGAGTCGAGGAACAGCTGGATCCAGATCCAGAGGGCGGGCTTCTCGTCCCGTTGTGCGGCAGATTCGCGCGCTTCAGATTTCGTAGTCAAGAGAGATTGCAACCGACTTCCACTACCACGGCGGCCATGCGCCTGTTTCAAAAACTGCCCCGTCGCAACTGTCGGACGGCGTCGGGGCCTAGAACGATACTAATCTCTTTCGCGTCCGCTGCCCGGGTCCGCAGGCAGCGGCGGCATGGGTTTCCAGCCGCTGTCGGCGAGGATGGCGCGGGATTCCCGCCAGCCGCGCCAGAGCGCCCCGGTCCCCTTCAGGGTCCGTTCGACGAGGACCAGGCGGGCGATTTCCTTCAGGAAGGTCAGCGCCGTCCCGGCCCCGAAGCCAAGCCGGTGGAACTTGCCGTGGGCCCGGAGGTACTGCGCGACGTGGCCACGGTTGCGCATCACGTAGCGGCGGCTCAGGTCCGAGGAATCGTTGAGGTGGCGCAGGCCGAGGTCCACCTGGCGCTGTGCGCGGACCTTTTTGATCACGAAGGCGTTGACGTAGACCACCGGGGTCTGCTGCGCGGCGAGCCAGCCGTAGATCAGATCGTCCCAGGTGATGAAGAAGCGCGGGTCCGGCAGCCCGATGCTGCGCGCCACCGACGCCTTGATCAGCATGCCTTCGAAGTTTCCGACGTTGGTGCGGAACACCTCGGAGTGTGCGAAAACGTCGCGGGAGACCGGCAGGAAGACCCCCAGTGCCTCCACAAAATGGTGCTGCCAGAAGAAGGGCTTGCCGTCGGCGTCGTAGCGGCGGCCGATCAGGCAGGAATACTCCGGCGTGAATTTTGCCAGTGCCTCCACCGCGCCGGGGAGCACCTCGACGTCGTCGTCCATCAGCCACAGCCACTCCGCGCCGCGGCCGAGGGCGAGCTCGACGCCGCGGGAGAACCCGCCGGCGCCGCCGACGTTCTCGTCCAATCGCTCGTAGTCGATCGGCTGGCCGGCGGCCAGTGCCGCGGCGACGACGTCGGCCGTGTGGTCGCCGCTGGCGTTGTCCACCACGATGATCCGCGCCGGACCGGTGCCGAGGCGGGCAAAGGAATCGAGCAGGTTGCGCAGGTAATCGGCGCGGTTGTACGTGACGACGACGGCGTACAGGTTCTCCACGGCGGCCTAGCTGTTGGTGGACATCAGTTGCGCGGGCGAGCCGAAGCCCTTGCCGCGGAACCCGGTTGAGTAGGCGCGGAACCAGTGCGCGAGGCCCTTGAGGTCGCCGGTCTTGAGGAAGTAGTAGGGGAAGCCGACGATGTCCGCACCGAACCAGCGCAGGTTCCGGTACTTGCGGGTGAGGTAGCCCCGGTTGCGGAAGTAGCAGTAGCGCTTGAACTCGCCCTCGGGGATGACCGGGGTGATAAAGCCGCCGAAGACCGGCTTCATCTCGGTCCAGGTGGCGGGGTGCTGCACCGCCACGGTGGCCAGCGTGCCGTACTTCAGCCCGGCCTTTTTCACCCGCGAGAGGAAGTCGACTTCGTCTCCGCGGATGAAGAACTTCACGTCGGGGATGCCGATCTTGTAGAAGACCTCGGTGCGGATCAGCGCGCCGTTGAAGAAGTGCACCATGTCCGGGAGGTAGCCCATCGGAGCCAGCCGCGAGCGGTCGTTGGTCAGCAGCCCGTTGATCCGGAAGTTGAAGGAGAGCCGGTTGGGGTCGGCGGTGGCGGCGACCAGCGGGCTCACGATGTCCAGTCCGTGCTCTTCGGCGGTCTTGAGCAGTTCGGCGAGGCAGCTGGCGTCCTCGGGGTGGCCATCGTCGTCCATCATCCAGATCCACTCGGCGCCGCTGGCCATGGCGGCGAGGATCGCGTACGCAAAGCCACCGGCCCCGCCGAGGTTCGCCTCGGAGCGCAGGTAATTGATGTTCTCCGCACCCTGCGCCTCGACGACGCCGGTGGCGGGCACGGTGCCGGAGTCGACGAGCGCGACCGAGTGGATCGGGGCGGTCTGATCCGCCAGGCCCTTCAGCAGCAGGGCGAGTTCCTCGTGGCGGTCAAAGGTTACGGCCGCGACGGCGACTTTGGGCTGCATGTCAGTTCCTTGGGGAATCGTCGGGGGCCGAGCCGGCGGAGTCGCCGGGCCCGGCAGGATCGGCGGGATCGGCGGGAGCCTCGGCAGGCTCCGCCGAATTCTCGGCCGGCGCTGCGGCAGGCTCGGCCGGCGGCTCTTCGCCGGCACCGAGGACGCCCGGCACGACTTCGCGCAGGCGCTCCAGGCTGATGGCACCCTGGCGGACCACACGCAGCGGGAGGGCCGTCGCGTCGATGATGGTGGATGGTTCGGCGCCGTCGCCCTCGACCGGCCGGTGGCCGCCCTCCAGGTAGACCTCCACCGACTCCGCCAGCTGCGCCTCGGCGTCGGCGGCGCTCTGCGCGGCGGGCTGGCCGGTCCGGTTCGCGGAGGACACCGCGAGCGGTCCGGTGAGGGTGAGCAGGTCCTGGGCGACGTCGTCGGCGGGGAGCCGGAGGGCCACGGTGCCCTTGGTCTCGCCCAGGTCCCAGTCCAGCGAGGGCTGGGCGTGCAGGATCAGGGTCAGTCCGCCGGGCCAGAACGCCTCGGCCAGTTGGCGCGCCTCCGCGGACACGTCGGTGGCGAGGCCGTCGAGGGCGTTCAGGCGCGGGATGAGCACCGGCGGCGGCATGGTCCGGCCCCGGCCCTTGGCGGCGAGCAGCAGCGTCACAGCCTGCGGGGAGAACGCATCCGCGGCGATTCCGTACACGGTGTCGGTGGGGAGCACCACGCACTTGTGGTCCCGGATTGCCCGCTGGGCGTGTTCAAGTCCGGCGGCTCGCTGGGCTGCATCGGCGCAATCGTAGCTGGTCGTCACTGGGACATCCTTTCATCACTGCGGGTGGGGGCAGGCCGGCGCACGGCGCTGGTGGCACGTTCGCGGCCGTTGAGGTCCAGATGGGTGGTCACTGAGGACCAGAGGCCGGAGCGCTCCAGCATCGCGGCAATCCAGCCGGCCTGGACCTCGGCGTGTTCCATCACAAAGTAGCCGCCGGGAACCAGCAGCCTCGCCGCGGACGCGGCGGCCGCCGCGGGGAGCTCCATGCCGTCCGCTCCCCCGCCGTACAGCGCCTCGGGCGGATCGTGCAGCGCCACTTCGGGTTCGTTGGGGACGGCTTCGGCGGGGATATAGGGCGGATTGGACACCACGACGTCGAACGTTCCGTTGTGCTCGGGCAGCGCGTCCCGCAGGTCGCCGCGGACCAGGCGCACGCCCAGCGGCAGGAGGTTCCTCGCCGCCCAGGCGTGCGCGAACTCGCTGAATTCCACGGCATGGACCTCGGCGCCGGGGACTTCGTGCGCGACGGAACCGGCGATCGCGCCGGAGCCGGTGCCCAGGTCCACCACCTTGGGGTGCGCCGATCCCCGGTCCTTGAGCCAGTCGATCACGAGCTGGACCACGGACTCGGTTTCGGGCCGCGGGATAAACACGCCGGGGCCCACCTCGAGTTCGAGGTAGCGGAAGTGCGCCACGCCCGTGATGTGCTGCAGCGGGATGCGCTGCGCGCGCTCGGCCACCAGTTCGGCATAGCCGGCCGGCGCCGGCGTGTCGCCGAGCACCATGGCCCGCACCCGGCCCGGGCCCACGCCCAGCAGGTGGCCGGCGAGCAGTTCGGCATCGACCTTCGGACTGGGCACGCCGGCGGCGGCGAGCACGGCCGTGGCCTCGCGGACCGCGTCCGCGAGGCGTGGAGCAGAATCAGGAATCATCAGGCTCAGATGTCATCGACGCGCGCGTGCGCGCTAGTCGCCGATGGCGTCGAGGCGGGCCTGTTCGTCCATCTCGATGGCGGACTGGATAACCGGCTCCAGGTCGCCGTTCATGACCTGGTCCAGGTTGTACGCCTTGTAGCCGGTGCGGTGGTCGGCGATCCGGTTTTCCGGGTAGTTGTAGGTGCGGATGCGCTCGGAGCGGTCCATGGTGCGGATCTGCGACTTGCGCTGGGCCGAGTTCTCGGCGTCGATCTGCTCCTGCTGGTGGGCCAGGATCCGGGCGCGCAGCACGCGCATGCCCGCTTCACGGTTCTGCAGCTGGGACTTCTCGTTCTGCATCGCCACGACGATGCCGGTGGGCAGGTGGGTGATGCGAACGGCCGAGTCGGTGGTGTTGACCGACTGGCCGCCGGGGCCGGAGGAACGGTAGACGTCGATTTTGAGGTCGTTCTGGTTGATCTCGAGTTCTTCGGGCTCGTCCACCTCGGGAAGCACCAGCACGCCGGCGGCCGAGGTGTGGATGCGGCCCTGCGACTCGGTGACGGGGACGCGCTGGACGCGGTGCACGCCGCCTTCGAACTTGAGCCGCGCGTAGACGCCCTCGGCGGGGTCGTTGGAGGTTCCCTTGACGGCCATCTGGACGTCCTTGTAGCCGCCCAGGTCCGATTCGGTGGCCGAGATGAGTTCAGTCTTCCAGCCGCGGGATTCCGCATACCGTGTGTACATACGCAGCAGGTCCCCGGCGAACAGGGCAGCCTCGTCGCCGCCCTCGCCGCCCTTGACCTCGAGGATCACGTTGCGGGCGTCGTCCGGGTCGCGCGGGATCAGCAGGCGGCGCAGCTTGGCCGCCGCCGTCTCCAGGGCAGCCTCGAGCTCGGGCACCTCGGCCGCGAACTCGGAATCCTCCGCGGCCATTTCCTTGGCCGCGGCCAGGTCGTCGCGGATGCCCTCCCAGCGGTGGTAGGCCTCCACAATGCCATTCAACTGCGCCGAACGCCGCCCCAGCTTCCGGGCCAGCTTCTGGTCAGCATAAACAGCAGGATCCCCCAACTGCGCCTGAATGGAGTCATGCTCATCCAACAGGCCCTGTACGGACTCAAACATTTCAAAACCTCTTTCGACTCTTACAAGTCTAGTTACTGCGGGTGGGTCCTCTTAAACCAACAACCGCTCGAAAAATTGGCGGCCAGGGAGTGGCTTCGGGCCTGCCGTAGCCGGACGGCTCACGATCGCAGATCGTGGGCCGCCCGGCGGAGGGGCGGGGCCGCCAATTTTTGAGCGGTTACGCGACGCTACTTGTCGTTATCGGACTTCGCACCAAGCGTCGTCTTCTGCACCTGCATGAGGAACTCGACGTTGCTCTGGGTCTCCCGGATCTTGTTGGTCAGCAGCTCAAGGCTCTGCTGCGTTTCGAGTCCGGAGAGGACGCGGCGCAGCTTCCACATGATCTTGACTTCCTCGGGGGAAAGCAGGTTCTCTTCGCGGCGGGTGCCGGACGCGTTGACGTCCACGGCCGGGAAGATGCGCTTGTCCGCGAGCTGGCGGGACAGGCGCAGTTCCATGTTGCCGGTGCCCTTGAACTCTTCGAAGATGACCTCGTCCATCTTGGAACCGGTCTCGACGAGCGCGGTGGCCAGGATGGTCAGCGAGCCGCCGTTTTCGATGTTGCGGGCTGCACCGAAGAAGCGCTTCGGCGGGTACAGCGCCGCGGAGTCGACGCCGCCGGAGAGGATGCGCCCGGAGGCCGGAGCCGCCAGGTTGTAGGCACGGCCCAGGCGGGTCATCGAGTCGAGGAGCACCACAACGTCCATGCCCATTTCCACGAGGCGCTTGGCGCGTTCGATGGAAAGCTCGGCCACGGTGGTGTGGTCGTCGGCGGGACGGTCGAACGTGGAGGCAATGACCTCGCCCTTGACGGTGCGCTGCATGTCCGTGACTTCTTCGGGGCGTTCGTCAACGAGCACCATCATGAGGTGGACCTCAGGATTGTTGGTGGTGATGGCGTTGGCGATGGACTGCAGGATGAGCGTCTTGCCGGCCTTCGGCGGGGAAACGATCAGGCCGCGCTGGCCCTTGCCGATCGGGGCCACCAGGTCGATGACGCGGGGGCCGATCTTCTTGGGGTCCGTCTCGAGGCGCAGGCGCTCGGAGGGGTACAGCGGGACGAGCTTCGCGAACTCGACCCGGTCTTTGAGCTCCTCGGGGGTCTTGCCGTTGACCGAGGTGACGCGGACCAGGGCGTTGAACTTCTGGCGCGCGGACTGCTGCTGGTTGCTCTGCTGGGACTCGCCCTCACGGGGCGCGCGGATGGCGCCGACGACGGCGTCGCCCTTGCGCAGGTTGTACTTCTTGACCTGGGCGAGGGAGACGTAGACGTCGTTCGGGCCCGGCAGGTAGCCCGAGGTGCGGATGAACGCGTAGTTCTCCAGCACGTCCAGGATGCCGGCGACCGGCAGCAGGACGTCGTCCTCGGTGACCTCGACGTCGTCGACGTCGGGACCCTGGGAGCGGCCGCGGCGGCGTTCGTTGCGGTCGCGGAAGCGGTCGTTGCGCGAGCTGTTGTCGCGGTTGTCCTGGCCGCCGGAACGGTCGTTGCGGTCGTTCCGGTCCCGGCGGTTGCGGCGGTTGCGGCGGCTGCCGCCGTCATTGTCGTCGCTATCGCGGGCGCTGTCGCGGGTGTTGTCGCGGTTGCCCGAGGCGTTGTCGCGGCTGTTGTCCCGGCCGCGGGTGTTCTCGCGGCGCTGGCCGTCGTCGCTGCCCTGCTCGGGCTGGCGCTGTTCGGACTGGCGTTCCTGGCGCTGTTCGCCGGATGCCTGCTCGGCCGGGGCCTCGGCGGGGGCTTCGGTCTGGCCGGCGGCCTCGCCGCGGCGGCGGTTGCGGGTCCGCGGCTGGCGGGTGCGGTCGCTGGACTCTGCGCCCTGCTCTGCCGGAGCCGCGTCAGCGGGGGCGGACGGTGCCTCAACCTGCGCGGCGGCGGGTGCCTCGGCGGCGGGGGTGGTGACGACGCCGTCGCTGCCGGCGCGGCGGCTGCGGCCCCGGGTCCGGGCCCGCGGGTTCTCCTGGGCCAGAGCCTCGGCTGCTGCGGCTGCCGGCGCGGCGGCCGAAGCCGATGCGTGCGCCACGGTGCCGTTGTCGCTCGCCTTTTCGGCGGCGCGGGCGGGTGCCTTGCTGACAGGGGTGCCGGCGCGGTGGGCGGAAATAGCGGTCACCAGATCGCCCTTGCGCATCCGGGAGCCCCCGGAGATTCCCAGCTGGCTGGCCAGGGCCTGGAGCTGGGCGAGCTTGAGGCCCGCGAGGCCGCTGCTCTTGGCGGGTGCTGCCGATGCGGCAGCAGAAGATGATGTTTCCACAGCTGAAGACAGCTCAGTGGTTTCGGTCACGAAGGATCCTTCCCCCTCGACGGCGTCCAGGCTAGGAGCTGGACGCGGTGATTTGATCTGGGCTGCAGTTCAGATCTGCAGCCGGGATTTCGGCCTTGCCGGTTGGATTTCGGCCGGCAGGGCCGGATACTGCTACACCAGGTCACGCTCCGGAATTGAGGAACGGCCGGCTGACATATCAGGGGGTACAGAGGAATTCTGCAGCTTCCTGCGTCAGACCGAAAGCAGGTGGCACCGGAAAATATTGCGCAGTGAAAGATGAGAGAGGCAACTTGGCCAACATCGCGGTCTTAGAAAAAGCTTGCGTGATTACCGCCGGTGCACTTCCACTTTAGCACCTTCAGTGTCCACAGCCAGCTTCATCACACGCCAGGCAACCTCCGGCGTGTTGGCGGCGGTGAAAGTGCCGATGGCCTCGACGACGTCGGCCGCTTCGTTTTCTCCCGCGGCCAGGACCAGCACGGTGGGTCCCGCGCCGGAGACGACGGCGGCGTGGCCGGCGCGCCGCAGCGCGGCAATCAGCTCGGCGCTGGGCCGCATGGCCTGGGCCCGGTAGCTCTGGTGCAGGTAGTCCTCAGTGCCGGGCAGCAGGAATTCGGGCTTCCGCGTCAGGGCGTGGATCAGCAGGGCAGCGCGTCCGGAGTTCATGGCCGCGGCGTGGTGCCCCACGGAGGCCGGCAGCAAGGCCCGCGCGGCCTCGGTGGACAGCTCGAAGTCCGGAACGGCGACCACCGGAATGATCGCAGGGTCGACCGTGGCGCAGGTGCTGCTGTACTGGTCACTGTCCTGCCAGGACAGCGCCAGTCCGCCGAAAATGGCCGGTGCCACGTTGTCCGGGTGGCCCTCAAGCCTTGAGGTGAACTGCAGGATCCAGTCCTTGCCGCGCCGGGACTCCGCGGGGACCAGGGCGTTCGCGGCGGTGGCGGCGGCCACCACGGCGGCCGCGGAGGACCCGAGCCCGCGGCCGTGCGGGTTGACGTTGTCCGCCGTGATCCGCAGTCCCTCGTGCCGGAAGCCGAGCAGGTGCAGCGCCTCGGTGAGGGCCCTCGCCACCAGGTGGCTCGCGTCGCGAGGCAGCGTGTCCGCGCCCTCGCCGCTGAGCTCGAACTCCAGTTCGCCGCTGGCGAGGGTCTCCACCGTAAGCGTGTCGTGCAGCGAGAGCGCCAGCCCCAGGCTGTCGTAGCCGGGGCCCAGGTTGGCGCTGGTGGCCGGTACCCGGACGGTGACGACCTGCCCCGCCGGAACCGCCGGCGTGTCGGCGGGCGATTCGGCCGGGACGGTGAGGGTGGTTTCCACGGCTATTTTTCTTCCAGTCCCAGTTCGGCTGCCACCGTGACGACGTCGTTGGCGACCTTGACCGGCTGCACCTCAGCGCCGTCCTCGGTGCGCAGGGCCCACTGCGGGTCCTTCAGGCCGTGGCCGGTGACCGTGATGACGATGGTCTTGCCGGATGGGACCTCGCCGGCTGCGTGCTTCTTGATCAGCCCGGCGACGCCGGCGGCGGAGCCGGGTTCGACGAAGACACCCTCGCGGGCGGAAAGCCAGCGGTGCGCGGCGAGGATTTCGTCGTCGGTGACGGCCTCGATCACGCCGCCGGATTCCTCACGGGCGGCGACGGCGGTATCCCAGGAGGCCGGGTTGCCGATCCGGATGGCGGTGGCGATGGTGTCCGGCTCGGTGATCGGGTGGCCGGCGACGAACGGGGCGGCGCCGGCGGCCTGGAAGCCCCACATCACCGGGGTCTTCGTGGCGACGGCGGCCAGGGTTCCGGCCGTGGCGGATTCGTAGGGTGCCGCGTACTCCTTGTAGCCCTTCCAGTACGCGCTGATGTTGCCGGCGTTGCCGACCGGAAGCACGTGGATGTCCGGCGCGTCGCCGAGGGAGTCAACAACCTCGAACGCGCCGGTCTTCTGCCCCTCGATCCGGGCTGGATTGACCGAGTTAACCAGGAACACCGGGTAGGACTCCCCCAGCTTGCGCGCGATGTCGAGGCAGTCGTCGAAGTTGCCGTCGACCTGCAGCAGAGTGGCCCCGTGCGCAATCGCCTGGCTGAGCTTGCCCATCGAGATCTTGCCCTCGGGCACCAGGACGGCGCACTGCAGCCCGGCCGAGGTGGCGTACGCCGCCGCCGAGGCGGAGGTGTTGCCGGTGGAGGCGCAGACCACGGCCTTGGCGCCGGAGGCGACGGCGGCCGTCATGGCCATGGTCATCCCGCGGTCCTTGAAGGATCCGGTCGGGTTCATGCCCTCGACCTTGAGGTAGACGGTGCAGCCGGTGAGCTCGGAGAGCTTCTGCGCGTGCACCAGCGGGGTGCCGCCCTCGCCCAGGGTGATGACCTTGGTGGCCTCGGTGACCGGCAGGCGTTCAGCGTATTCGCGGATGACCCCGCGCCATTGGTGAGCCACTTAGACCCCTTCTACCCGCAGTACGGATGTGACGGTGTTGATGACGTCCAGGCCCTTCACGGCCTGGACGGTTGCTGCCAGTGCGGCTTCGCTCGCGCGGTGCGTGACGATCCGCAGTTCCGCCGACTCCGTCTGTGAGCCGGAATCCCGGTGGATGGTCTGCCGCATGGTTTCGATGGACACACCGTGTTCGGCGAAGAGCTGCGCGATCCGGGCCAGGACGCCGGGCTGGTCCGCGACGTCGAGGCCGATGTAGTAGCTGGTGACCGCCGCGCTGATGGGCGCCGCGGGGACCTGGCCGGTGGTGGTCTCGGCGCGGCCGGGGCCGTCCAGGACAAGGCTGCGGGCCGCGGAGACAAGGTCGCCCATCACGGCCGACGCCGTCGGCTTCCCGCCGGCGCCCTGGCCGTAGAACATCAGTTCGCCGGCATTTTCCGCCTCGATGAAGACGGCGTTGAACGCGCCGTGGACCGCGGCGAGCGGGTGTTCGCGCGGCAGCAGCGTCGGGTGCACGCGCACCGAGACCCCGGCGTCTGTTTTTGTGCCTGTCTTTGTGCCTTCGGCCCCCAGCTTCTCCGCGATCGCCAGCAGCTTGATGACAAAACCGGCGTCCTTGGCCGCGGCGATGTCCGCGGCCGTGACGGAACTGATCCCCTCGCAGTAGACGTCTTCGAGGGCGAAGCGGGTGTGGAAGGACAAGGAGGCGAGGATCGCGGCCTTGGAGGCGGCGTCGTGGCCTTCCACGTCGGCGGTCGGGTCGGCTTCCGCGTAGCCGAGCCGCTGGGCCTCGGCCAGGGCGTCCGCGAACTGCGCGCCGGTGGTGTCCATCTGGTCCAGGATGAAGTTGGTGGTGCCGTTGACGATGCCCAGCACCCGGGTGATCCGGTCGCCGGAGAGGCTGTCCCGGATGGGCCGCAGGATGGGGATGGCGCCGGCGACGGCGGCTTCGTAGGACAGCTGCACGCCGGCCTTGTCCGCTTCTTCGTGCAGGGTGGGGCCGTCCTTGGCCACGAGCGCCTTGTTCCCGGTGATGACGCAGGCGCCGTTGCGCATGGCGGCCAGGATCAGGGTGCGGGCCGGCTCGATCCCGCCCATCAGTTCGATCACCAGGTCCGCGTCCCTGACCAGGGCGTCGGCGTCGGTGGTGAACAGCTCGCGCGGCAGGTCGACGTCGCGGGGGGCGTCGACGTCGCGCACCGCGATGCCGGCCAGTTCCAGGCGGGCGCCGGCCCGCGAGGCCAGCATCCCGGCGTCGTCAATGAGAATCCGCGCAACCTGGGCCCCAACGTTGCCACAGCCCAGCAGGGCCACTTTCAGGGTTCGCATTTCCGTCATTCAGACTCCCATGTCGCGGTTCAGCAGATCTTGTTCGGTTTCGCCGCGGACAATGAGCCGGACTGATCCATCGCGTACCGCGACAACGCCCGGCCGGGCCAGATAGTTGTAGTTGCTTGAGAGGGCCCAGCAGTAGGCGCCGGTCCCCGGTACAGCGAGCAGATCACCGGCTGCCACGTCCTCGGGCAGATATACATCTCTAACAACTATGTCGCCGCTCTCGCAATGTTTGCCCACCACTCGGGACAGCTGCGGGGCGGCGCCGGACGCGCGGGAGGCCAGAATCGCGGAATAATCCGCGTCGTACAGCACCGGGCGGGCGTTGTCGCTCATGCCGCCGTCCACCGACACATACCGCCGGGGATACGTAACGTTTTCCGCCGCGTTTTCGGCCGGGGCATCGACCCGGACGGTCTTCAAGGTGCCCACCTCGTAGAGCGTGAAGGTGCTGGTACCCACGATCGCGCGGCCCGGCTCGATCGAGATCCGCGGCGCGGTGATGCCCAGTTCGGCCACCTTGGCCCGGACGACGGCGGCCATCGCCTGTGCGATCTCCGCCGGCGGGCGCGGGGTGTCCACCGGGGTGTAGGCGATGCCGTAGCCGCCGCCCAGGTCCAGTTCGGGCAGCACGATCGAGTACTTGGCCTGCATCGCTGCCAGGAAGTCGAGCAGCTTCTCCGCGGCAAGCGCGAAGCCGTCGGGTTCGAAGATCTGCGAGCCGATGTGGCAGTGCAGGCCCAGCAGCTCGATGCTCTCGTGCGCGGCGGCGGCGGCCACGGCCTCCTCGGCGGCGGACAGCCCGGCCTGCTCGGTCGAGTCGCCGGCCATCGAGAGGCCGAACTTCTGGTCCTCGTGCGCGGTGGCGATGAATTCGTGGGTGTGCGCGTGCACGCCGGGGGTCAGCCGCAGCATGACCTTCGCCGTTTCGCCGCGGTTCGCCGCGATCGCGGCCACCCGCTCCAGCTCGGCGAGGCTGTCCACCACGATCCGGCCCAGCCCCATGTCCAGGGCGCGGTGGATCTCGCCGTCGGACTTGTTGTTGCCGTGCAGCGCGAGGGCGGCACCGGGAATGCCCGCGCTGGCCGCGACGGCCAGCTCCCCGCCGGAGGCGGTGTCGAGCCGGAGGCCCTCCTCCTCGACCCAGCGGACGACGGCGGTGCACAGGAACGACTTGCCGGCGTAGTAGACGTCCACTCCCCCGCAGATGTCCGCGAAGGCCTCATTAAAGGCGTCCTGGAACGCGCGGGCGCGGGCGCGGAAGTCGGTCTCGCTCATCACGAACAGCGGGGTGCCGAACTGCCGCTGCAGTTCGCTGACCGGGATACCGTCGATGGCGAGCTCGCCGCCGTCGTTGCGTTCCACCCCGGCGGCCCACATCGGCGGGTGCAGGGCGTTGAGGTCTGCCGGCACAGCCAGCCAGTCCGGGGCGAGCGGGGAGGCCTTCGAGGAGTTGTCGGGGTTCGCGGTCATGGCGGTCACATCCGTTCCGGCGCCGAAACGCCCAGCAGTTCCAGTCCGTTGGCCAGCACCTGGCTGGTGGCATCGTTGAGCCAGAGCCGGGTGCGGTTCAGGTCCGTGATGGCTTCCTCGCCCAGCGGCGCGACACGGCAGGCGTCGTACCAGCGGTGGTAGGCGCCGGCAATGACCTCCAGGTGGCGTGCGACGCGGTGCGGTTCGCGCAGCTCGGCGGCCTTGGCCACAATCGAGGGGTAGCTGCCCAGGTGCGAGAGCAGCTCGTTTTCGGTCGCGTGGTCCAGGAGCGCGGCGTCGAAGCTGTCCTGGCCGTCCACCTGGCGCTCCACCCCGGCGGCCACGGCGTTGCGCGCTGCGCCGCGGGAGCGGGCGTGCGCGTACTGGACGTAGAACACCGGGTTCTCGTTGCTGTGTTTCTTCAGCAGTTCCGGATCCAGGGTCAGCGGCGAGTCGGCCGGGAAGCGGGCCAGGGAGTACCGGACGGCGTCCTTGCCCAGCCAGGAGATCAGGTCCTTGAGCTCGATGATGTTGCCGGCCCGCTTGGAGAGCTTGGCGCCGTTGACGGAGACGAGCTGGCCGATCAGCACCTCGATGTTGGCCTCGGGGTCGTCCCCCGCGGCGGCCGCGATCGCCTTGAGCCGGTTGATGTAGCCGTGGTGGTCCGCGCCGAGCAGGTAGATCTTCTCGGTGAAGCCGCGGTCCTTTTTGGACAGGTAATAGGCGGCGTCGGCGGCGAAGTACGTCGGTTCGCCGTTCGCGCGGATCATCACGCGGTCCTTGTCATCGCCGAAGTCGGTGGTGCGCAGCCAGACCGCACCGCCGTCGTCGTACACGTGGCCCTGTTCCCGGAGCCGGGCGACGGCGTCCGCGATGGCGCCGGCGTCGTGCAGTTCCTGCTCGGAGAAGAAGACGTCGAACTCGACGCCGAACTCAGCGAGCGTCTGCTGGATGTCCTTGAGCTGGGCCTTGTAGGCGGCGCCGCGGATCACCGGGAGCGCCGCGACGTCGGTGAGTTCGCGGATGTCCGGGTGCTGGGTCAGCACCTCGTGGCCTAGGTCGGCGATGTATTCGCCCGGGTAGCCGCCCTCCGGGACGCCGCGGCCGTGCAGCCGGGACAGCACCGAGTGCGCGAAGACGTCCATCTGCGAGCCGGCGTCGTTGATGTAGTACTCCGCCGTGACGTCCGCGCCGGAGGCCCGGAGCACGCGCGCGATCGAGTCGCCCAGGGCGGCCCAGCGGGTGTGGCCGATGTGCAGGGGGCCGGTGGGGTTGGCCGAGACGAACTCCATGTTGACCGTGCGGCCTGCGAGCGTGGTGTTGGTCCCGTAGGCGGCGCCCGCCTCGACGATGGCCTTGGCGAGCGCGCCGGCGGCCGCCGCATCGACGGTGATGTTCAGGAAGCCGGGTCCTGCGATGTCGACGGCGGAGACGCCCTCGATGGCCGCCAGCCGCTCACTGAGCAGCCCGGCGAGCTGGCGCGGGTTGGTCCCGGCGGGTTTGGCGAGCTGGAGGGCGATGTTGGTGGCCCAGTCGCCGTGCTCCCTGTTCTTGGGCCGTTCCACGCGCACCGCGTCCGGTACGTCGGCGGTGGCAAGGGCGATTTCGCCGGCGGCGACGGCGTCCTTCAGGCAGGCGGATATGGCGAGGGAGAGTTCTTCTGGGGTCACGGTTCCAGCCTACCGGGGGCCCGCAGTCCGGCGGAATTTTCCGGCCTTCATCTTCTCCCCGCGACGGTTTTCCGTTGGAGCCCACCTTCCTGCTAAGCTCTAGGACGTCCCGCCGGTCACGGCAGGATCCCTGATTGCCCTCGTAGCTCAGGGGATAGAGCGTCTGCCTCCGGAGCAGAAGGTCGTAGGTTCGAATCCTATCGAGGGCACCAACGAAAACCCCGCCGTTTCAGCGAAACGGCGGGGTTTTGCGTTCCGGGTTCAGGCCCCGGCGCGGGTTATAGGACAAAATGTGTGTCTTTTTCGGGCGTGTTAGGTGCGTCCTGCCCAGCCTTTTCTGGCCCAGAGGCCTTCTTCGGCGCTGAGACCGGCGCTATAACGTTCCGGGCCCGGAGTACCGTCCGTGATCACCGTTCGCTTCGGCCGCGGGAGCTCGTAGTGGTGCGCCGCGATCAGCTCGGCCGGCGGTAGCGGGTTTTCGCTGTGGAGGTAGAGGTACCACTCGATGGCGCGCTTTTGGTGCTCTTCGCTCATCCCGCGGTGGGCCCGGAGGATTAGACGGAGCTGGGCGTTCGTGCCGCCTTCGATTCGGTTGGTTGTGGGTGCAATGTTGAGCCCGGCGTGTTCGGCACGCAGGTACGTGAAGAGAGTCCCGGCCCGGCTGAGGCGTTCGAGGAGCCGGTAGGCCTTGCGCAGCCGGTCGTGGGTGAACCACCAGCTTTGGTTTGCCCGCACCCATCCCGGCACGAGGGCGGTGCCGTTGCGGTAGGTCCTGGCCCGGACGAGGTGCCCGTGGTCCTGATACCAGTCGTTCAGGCCTCCGAGCCAGGCCGCGGCTTCGGTCGCCGTGGTGATTCTGGTCAGGGCACGGCCAAGGCGCAGGAGCGCTTTGCCGGCCTCGGTTCTGGGCCGGCCGGTCAGGTAGGTGCGGACGTTGCGTTGGACGTGCACCTGGCAGCGCTGGACCGCGGTCTCGGACCAGCATTCAGACAGGGCGGCGGCAATCCCGGCGCCGCCGTCGGTGATCACGACCGTGGGCGCGGGGAACCTTGCCAGCAGGGCCGCCCACGCAGCCTTTTTCTCGGTGTCGCACCATTGCCACCCGAGGACGTAATCGCCGGCGACCGCGATCAGGCAGCACCACGAGCCGACGTAAATCCCGTCGACCTGGATCTGGTCGTGGACCTCGCCGGTGACGGGAATCTGTGGGGCGATATTCCAGCACCAGCCCGTCCGGCGGCGGAAGGACCGGTCGGCGCCTTCCCGGACACACTCGACCTGGGAGCTCTTGCCCATGAGCCAGCCGAGAAAGGCGCCCAGTTGGGCCCGGCGTTCCACATCGGGCCGGGTCCTGGTGCTGCTCGCACCGCACCCCGTACATCTCCACCGGGTCCGCCCGGCGGAGGTCTTACCGTTCCGCTTGAGTCCAGAACCACAGAGCACACAACGCGAGGAATTCCCAGCACCAGCCACAACTACGAGTCTCAGGGCATAGCAAACCCCGCATTACCGCCCCGGCACTAGGAAGCAGGCCTCACGCAGACACACATTTTGTCCTATAACCCCCCGGCGCGGCCCTGCTCCGCGTCGAAGTCCAGGGCTGCCTCGTCCGGGGTGGCCAGGGTCAGCACGGCTTCCTCCACCGTCTCGTGGTCCTCGAGTTCGCGCTCGATCCGGCGCAGCGCCACTGCCACTTCGTGTTCCGGGTGGTCGCCCTGCAGATCGACGGCGGCGACGAGGTAGAGCTTGCGCGGTCCGACGAATTCCAGGTGCAGGTACGTAAGCCGGGCAATCTCGCGGTGTTCCAGCACCCGCCGGGCCATGGACCGTTCGATGTCCGGGGTGACGCCCTGGCCCACCAGGAAGCGCCGGTTGCGGTCGATCAGCACCACAGCGACGACTGCCAGCAGCACGCCGACGATGATGGAGCCCACCGCGTCCGGCACCGGCGAGCCGGTGACCTGGTGAAGGAAGACCCCGGCAAACGCGACTACCAGGCCGATCAGGGCCGCGGCGTCCTCCGCGAACACGGCGCGGAGGGTGGGGTCGGAGCTGATCAGGACTTGCTCCAGGGTGTGCCGGTCCAGCTGGTGGGCCGCCTTCCGGGTCTGGCGGAACGCCTGGGCGAAGGAGATCCCTTCGAACACGAAGGCGGCGGCCAGGACCACGTACGCGACGGCGAAGTCGGCGGCGGGTTCCGGGGCGATGAGCTGCTGGATGCCGTGCATGATCGAGACCACCGCGCCGGCGGTGAAGAGGCCGAACGCAGCAAACATCGACCACACGTACGCTTCCCGGCCGTAGCCCATCGGGTGGCTCTTGTCCCGCGGCCGGGCCGAGCGCCGTTCGGCGAAAAACAAGAACACTTGGTTTCCGGTGTCCGCCCAGGAGTGCGCTGCCTCGGCCGTCATCGAGGCCGACCCGGTCAGGAGCGCCGCCACCGTTTTCGCCGCCGCCACGAGGAAGTTCGCCGCGAACGCGATGATCACCGTCAGCAGGGTCGAGCCGGGCTTTTTCCGCTTCTCCGATTGCGCCATGGGCCTACCGTATCCAACCGGCGGGCTCAGCGTGTCCCCCGCCGCGGCCCCTGCCAAATGTCGGTGCCCCCTCGTAGTCTGGTGGCATCGGCAGAAGCAAAGGGGTCTCACATGTACTGCTCCATCATCCCGCCCTACCTGTTGCGCCGGCTGGCAGCGCAACACCACGAGCCGCGGCTGCAAGTGGCGGCCCGCGCCGCGAAGGAAGCGCTGCAGCACGTCAAGAGTTTCCAGGCGTCCCGTGCGGCTCCGGCGCCCGCCGCGCCGCCGGGGTTGCGGCAGCTCACGCCGGGGCCGCCCCAGCGCACCGTGTACGACGCGAAGGCCTCCGAGGACCTGCCGGGGGTGCTGGTGCGCAAGGAGGGCGAACCGGCCACCGGGGATCCGGCCGCGGATGAGGCCTACGACGGCCTGGGCCACACGCACCGGCTCTACGCGGAGGCGTTCGGCCGGAACTCGATCGACGGCAACGGGCTGCCGCTGGACGCCACGGTGCACTTCGGCCACCTCTACGACAACGCGTTCTGGGACGGCCGGCAGATGGTCTTCGGCGACGGCGACGGCCAGGTCTTCACCCGCTTCACGGCCTCCCTCAGCGTGATCGGCCACGAGCTCGCCCACGGCGTCACCCAGCACTCGGCCGGGCTCGCCTACCGCAACCAGGCAGGCGCCCTCAACGAATCCCTCTCCGACGTTTTCGGCGCCCTCGTGGAACAGTACGTGAGGCAGCAGTCCGCGGCGGAGGCCAGCTGGCTGATCGGCGAGGGGCTCTTCACGGACCAGGTGCAGGGCACGGCGCTGCGCTCCATGAAGGCTCCGGGAACGGCGTACGACGACGACGTGCTGGGCAAGGATCCGCAGCCGGACTCGATGGACGGCTATGTCCACACCAGTGCCGACAACGGCGGGGTGCACCTGAACTCGGGCATCCCCAACCGGGCCTTCTGCCTGGTCGCGACCACGCTGGGCGGCAACGCGTGGGAGGCCCCCGGACGCATTTGGTACGACACCCTCACGGGCGGGACGCTGCCCGCGTCCGCAACTTTCGGCGCCTTTGCCAAGGCCACCGCGGCGTCCGCCACGGAGCTCTACGGTGCCGGTTCCGCGGAGCATGACGCCGTTGTGCAGGCGTGGGAAACTGTGAAGGTAAAGCTCCAGGGAGCGAGGCGCTAGCCGAGTTCCAGCAGATCCGAGTCCAATCGAGATCCGAGTCCGATGAAGATAACTGTCCAGCGCAGCGGCGGCGTGGCCGGACTGAAGCGCACGTGGACCGTCAGTCCCCAGCCGCCGGAGGACACCGACCGGTGGCAACCGCTCATCGAAGCGTGCCCGTGGGACGCCGTCGACGGGCTCAGCGGGGCGGGCGGCCAGCCGGACCGGTTTATGTACAGCATCCGCGCCGGGCAGCGCCGGGCGGTCCTGCCAGAGCGCGAGCTGACGGGTCCGTGGCGGACCCTCGTCGAGTGTGCCCGCGCCGCCGCCGAGGCGCCCGGTCAGGACGGCCAGCCAGGCTAGACCGCCGGCCGGGTTAGACGGCTGCGAGGTGCCCGTTAGACGGCTGCGAGGTGCCCGCGGAACGTCCGCCGGTAGGACTGCGGGCTGGTGTCCAGCACCTTGGCAAAGTGGTGGCGTAAAAGGACCGAGTGGCCGAACCCTGCCTCCCGGGCGATCTCGTCGATGTTGAGGTCCGTCGTTTCGAGGAGCTCCTGTGCACGCAGCACCCGCTGCGAGTTGAGCCAGGCGGCCGGGGTAGCGCCGGTTTCGGCCCGGAACCGGCGGGCAAAGGTCCGCGGCGACATGTGCACGCGGGCGGCCAGCTCGTTGACCGAGTGGTCCTCCTCCAGGTTCGCGACCATCCACCGCAGCAGCTCTTCCATCGGCTGCGAACCGCACCGCGGCATCGGCCGGTCGATGAACTGGGCCTGGCCCCCGTCGCGGTGCGGCGGCACCACCATGTCCCGGGCGATGCTGGCTGCCACGTTCGCACCCAGCTCCACCCGGACCAGGTGCAGGCAGGCGTCGATGCCGGCGGCGGTGCCGGCGCTCGTGATGATCCGGTCGTCCTCGACGTAGAGCACGTTCTCATCCACCAGCGCTGCCGGGTAGCGGCTGGCCAGCTCCTGGGAGTAGTGCCAGTGTGTGGTGCAGCGGCGGCCGTCCAGCAGGCCGGCCCGTGCCAGGGCGAAGGCCCCGGAACAGATCGACATAACCCAGGCACCCCGGGCATGCGCCGCCCGCAATGCCTCGAGGACGGATTCGGGAACGTCCTCATCCCGGCCAAACGGGGTCATGATGACGAGGTCCGCATCCGCGGCCGCCTCCAGCCCGAGCCCCACGTGCATCGACAGCCCGGACTCCATCGGGACGTCCCCCGGAACCGGCGTGCAGACCCGGAAATCGAAGGCGGGCACCCCGGTGCCGCGGTCCGAGCGGTCGACGCCGAACACCTCAAACGCGGTCCCGAACTCGAAGATCGAGAAGTGCGGAACCACGATCATCGCCACTGAATTGATCATGAATCCAGTGTGGCAGAAATTTGAGCTTTTTGGGCATTTCTGCCACTTTTTTTAGCCTGCGCACCGGAGAACCATGGAGTTATGGAACTCATCGGAATCGCCCTCATCGTCCTGGTCATCGCCGCCGCCGCCGCCACCCTCCGGGCTCTCCGGAAAGACGGCCTTGGCCACAACCCGCCCGTCCGCTCGGAAGACTACTGGATGGCCCACGACCTCCCCAGCACCGGCTACACGCTGCGGTTCTTCTAAACCCGCCCCCCTTCCCACCGCTGCCCGGCCCCGCCCAGGGACCGGGCAACCCTATGTCCCGCGCCGGGGGCGCCGGGACAGCAGGCCGGGCCAGTAGACTGTGTGCAGCCATGACACTGCATATCTCCTACCCCGCCGAGCTGCCGGTCTCCGAGCGCCGCGAGGACCTGATGGCCGCTATCGCCGCGAACCAGGTGACCATCATCGCCGGCGAGACCGGCTCGGGTAAGACCACCCAGATCCCCAAGATGTGCCTTGAGCTTGGCCTGGGCGAGAACGGCCTGATCGGCCACACCCAGCCCCGCCGGCTCGCCGCCCGCACGGTCGCCGAGCGCATCGCGGAGGAACTCGGCGTCGAGATCGGCCAGGAAGTGGGTTTCCAGGTCCGCTTCACCGGCGAGGTCAGCCGTTCCACCAAGGTCAAGCTGATGACCGACGGCATCCTGCTGGCCGAAATCCAGCGCGACAAGCTGCTGCGCAAATACAACGCGATCATCATCGACGAGGCGCACGAGCGCAGCCTCAACATCGACTTCATCCTCGGCTACCTCAAACGCATCCTCCCCCAGCGCCCGGACCTGAAGATCATCATCACCTCGGCCACCATCGACCCGGAGCGATTCGCCAATCACTTCGGCAGCGAGGAAGCCCCCTCCCCGATCATCGAGGTCTCCGGACGCACCTACCCGGTGGAGATCCGCTACCGGCCGCTTTCGGCGCCCGCCGGCGGCGCCGGCGCCGTTGGTGTTGATGCGGACAATTCCTCCGACGACGAACTCGAAGAGGACCGCGACCCGCTGGACGCGGTCTGCGACGCCGTCGACGAACTGGCCCTCGAGGCGCCCGGCGACATTCTGATTTTCTTCTCCGGCGAGCGCGAGATCCGTGACGCGGCCGAGGCGCTCAACGCCCGGATCCAGAGCAACCGTCGAATGGCCGGCACCGAGGTTCTGCCCCTGTTCGCCCGGCTCAGCCTGCAGGAACAGCACAAGGTCTTCCACCCCGGCAGCAAGCGCCGGATCGTGCTGGCCACCAACGTCGCCGAAACCTCGCTCACCGTCCCGGGCATCAAGTACGTCATCGATACCGGCACGGCCCGCATCTCGCGCTACTCGCACCGGACCAAGGTCCAGCGGCTGCCGATCGAACGGGTCTCCCAGGCCTCGGCGAACCAGCGCTCCGGCCGTTGCGGACGCGTGTCGGACGGCATCGCAATCAGGCTGTACTCCGAGGAGGACTTCGAATCCCGGCCGCTGTTCACCGACCCGGAGATCCTGCGCACCAACCTCGCCGCCGTCATCCTGCAGATGACCGCCATGGGCGTCGCCCGCGGGCCGAAGGACGTGGAGAACTTCCCGTTCGTTGAACCGCCGGATTCGCGCGCGATCAACGACGGCGTCACGCTGCTGCGCGAACTCGGCGCCCTGAGCGCCGCCCGCGCCCCGGAAGCCGACGACGGCGGCAGCCAGCGCCGCGGCTCCGGCGGCCGCGGCGGCGGGCTCACCGCCGTCGGGCAGCAGCTGGCCCAGCTGCCGGTGGATCCGAGGCTCGGCCGGATGATCGTCGAATCGGGCAAACGCGGCTGCGTCCGTGAGGTCATGATCCTGGCGGCAGCCCTCACGATTCAGGACCCACGCGAGCGTCCTACCGACAAGCAGCAGCTCGCGGCTGAGAAGCACGCCCGGTTCCGGGACGAGAACTCAGACTTCACCGGCTACCTGAACCTCTGGAACTACCTGCAGGAGAAGCAGCAGGAACTCTCCTCGACAGCCTTCCGCCGGCTTTGCCGCAATGAGTTCATCAACTACCTGCGTGTGCGGGAGTGGCAGGACCTGTTCGCCCAGTTGCGCCAGCTCGCGCGGCCGCTGGGGATCAGCCTGGACAACAAGCGGCTCACGGATCCGGTGGGCCACCACGACGGCATCCACATCAGCCTGCTTTCGGGGCTGCTGAGCCACATCGGCATCCTGGACGAACGCAAGCGCGAGTACGCCGGTGCCCGGGGCAGCCGCTTCGCGATCTTCCCCGGCTCGGCCCTGTTCAAGAAGTCCCCCACCTTCGTGATGGCCGCCGAGCTGGTAGAAACCAGTCGGCTCTGGGCCCGGGTAGCCGCCAAGTTCGACCCGCTCTGGGCCGAGCAGGTGGCCCCGGACCTGGTCAAGCGCAGCTACAGCGAACCGCACTGGTCCAAGAAGATGGGCTCGGTGATGGCGCATGAGAAGGTCACGCTGTACGGCGTGCCCATTATTCCGAGCCGCCGGATCAACTACGGCAAGGTGGACCCGGAACTCTGCCGGGAGCTGTTCATCCGGCACGCGCTGGTGGAGGGCGACTGGCAGACCCACCACAAGTTCTTCCACCGCAACCGCGCCCTGCTCCAGGAGGTCGAGGAACTCGAGGCCCGGATGCGGCGCCGCGACATCCTGGTCGACGACGAGACCCTCTTCGAGTTCTACGACGCCCGGATCGGCAAGGACGTGGTCTCCGAACGCCACTTCGACAAGTGGTGGAAGGACGCACGCCAGCAGGACCCCACACTGCTGGACTTCGACCAGGCGCTGCTGATCAGCGAGGACGCCGACGCGCTGGATGATTCCGCCTACCCGAAGAGCTGGCAGCACAAGGGCTTCGACCTGCCGCTCAGCTACGAGTTCCACCCGGTAGCCCCCGGCTCTCCCCCGAATCCGTCCGACGGCGTCACCGCCGAGGTCCCGGTCCTGTTCCTGAACCAGCTCGACGACGCCGCGTTCCGCTGGCTGATCCCGGGCCAGCGGGTGGAACTGGTGACCGCCCTGATCAAGTCGTTGCCGAAGCAGGTGCGCAAGAACTTCGTTCCCGCACCCGACGTCGCCCGACAGGCCGTGGCGGCGCTGGAGGCCGATTTCGATCCCGCGACCGACGAGCTGGAGCCGTCGCTGGAACTCGTGCTGCGCCGGATCCGCGGCCAGGTCATCCCGCCGGGGTCCTGGAACTGGGACGCCGTCCCGTCGCACCTGCGCGTCAGCTTCCGTGTGGTCGATCCCCGCGGCAAGGTCCTTGACGAGGGCAAGGACCTCGCGGCGCTGCAGGAAAGGCTTGCTCCGGCCACCCGCCGCGCCATCGCCGAGTCCCTCGGCGCCACCCCGTCAACGACGGCGCCCAAAGCCGGCGGCAAGGCGGGTGGCAAGGCCACCGGGCGGGCGGACTGGAAAGCACCCGCCGCCGCACCGGCCGCGGCGGCGCCCGGTTTCACCGAGCTGTCCGGGCTGAAGGACTGGACCTTCGGCACCGTGCAGCGCCAGGTCCAGGGAACCGTCAAGGGCCACACCGTCACGGGCTATCCGGCTCTGGTCGACGAGGGCACCTCCGTGGCGCTCCGGCTGTTCCAGACCACTTCCGAGCAGGAGCAGGCCATGCGCGGCGGGGTCATCCGGCTGCTCGCCCTGAAGGTGCCGCCGCCGGACCGCTACGTCCTGGAGCACCTGAACAACACCGAAAAGCTGACCTTCAGCCAGAACCCGCACGGCTCGGTGCCGGCGCTGATCGCGGACTGCGCGTTGGCCGCGATCGACAAACTCACCCCGGCCGAACTGCCGTGGGACGAGGCCTCGTTCAAGGCTCTCTACGAGCAGGTCCGGGCCGAGCTGATCGACACGGTCTTTACGGTGACCGCCGTCGTCGAACGCATCCTCGCCAGCACCCGGCGGATCGAGAAGCAGCTCAAGGGCACCACCAGCCTGGCCCTGATCAGCGCCCTCAATGACGTCAAGGCCCAGCTGGAGCAACTCATCTATCCCGGGTTCGTGGCACGGACGGGCTACGCCCAGCTCAGCCAGCTGCCGCGCTACCTCGCGGCCATCGAGAAGCGCCTCGAGAAGCTCCCCGGGAACGTCCAGCGCGACGCCCAGCGCATGGCTGTGGTCCAGGGACTCGAGGACGACTACGACGACGCCGTTTCCGCGCTGCTGCCCGGGCGGAGGGTGGGGAGCGAGTTAACCCACGTCCGCTGGATGATCGAGGAGCTGCGGGTGAGCCTCTTCGCCGTCGAACTCGGCACTGCCTATTCGGTCTCCGAGAAGCGGATCCGGACCGTGCTGAACAAGGCGCTGGCCCCGGCGTAGGGGTCCCGGCTACGCCTCCGGGACGTGCTCCGCGTGGCCGGCCTTCCGCAGGCCCTCGCGCAGCTTTTCCGCGTTGGCGTCCAGCCGCGCGGGATCCGGGTGCTGGTTCACCGAGCCGAAGTCGAAGTCCGCCATCGAGTTCGACGGCCACACGTGCACGTGCAGGTGGTTGACCTCGTAGCCGGCGACAATCAGTCCGGCCCGGGCGGCGTCGAACACGTCCACCTGGACGGCGCCGATCTTGCGGGCCACCTCCATTACCCGGGCCAGGACCTCGGGCGGGGCATCCGTCCAGCGGTCCACTTCCTGGGTGGGCACCACGAGCGTGTGGCCGTCGGCGAGGGGGCCCACGGTCAGGAACGCGACGACGTCGTCCTCGCGCCAGACGAAGCGGCCCGGGATTTCGCCGTTGATGATCTTGGTGAACAGGGTGCTCATACATCCGCCTTTTCCGCCGGGGACCCCAGGGTGCTGGCGTCCAGGACAAACCGGTACTTCACGTCGCCCGCCACCATACGGTCGTAGGCCTCGTTGAGCTGGTCCGCGCGAACCAGCTCGATCTCGGACAGCACACCGTGCTCGGCGCAGAAGTCCAGCATCTCCTGGGTCTCGGCGATGCCGCCGATCAGCGAGCCCGCGTAGGCGATCCGGCGCCGGATCAGCGCGCCGGGGTTGACCGGCGGCATGGCTTCGGAGGGCAGGCCCAGCTGGAAGAGTGCCCCGTCGACGCGCAGGGTTTTGAAGTAGGGGTTGAGGTCGTGCGGCGCGGCGACGGTGTCGATGATGACGTCGATGCTGCGGTCTGCGGCCTCCATGGCGGCCGGGTCCGTGGAGAGGACCACGTGGTCGGCGCCCAGCTCGCGGGCCGCCGCGAACTTCGCCTCCGACGTCGTAAAGACGGTCACCTCCGCGCCCATCGCCTTCGCGATCTTGACGGCCATGTGGCCGAGGCCGCCGAGCCCGACGACGCCGACGACGTCGCCTTCCTCGACCTCGAAGTGGTTGAGCGGCGAATAGGTGGTGATGCCGGCGCAGAGCAGCGGCGCCGCTGCGGCCGGGTCCATGCCCTCCGGCACCCGGAGCACGTAGTTGCGGTCCACCACAATCGAGGTGGAATAGCCGCCCTGGGTGATGGCGTCGCCGTTGCGCCGGTCCTTGGCGCCGTAGGTTCCGGTCATGCCGTTTTCGCAGTACTGCTCAAGGCCGTCGAGGCAGCTGTCGCATTCGCGGCAGGAATCGACCAGGCAGCCGACGCCGACGCGCTCGCCGACGGAGAAGTCGTCGACGGCGGAGCCGACCCGGCTGACGCGGCCCACGATTTCGTGCCCCGGGACGAGGGGGTAGTGCTGGGTTCCCCATTCTCCGCGGGTGGCGTGCACGTCCGAGTGGCAGAGCCCGCAGAACTCGATGGCGATCTCGACGTCGTCGTGTTTGGGCGCACGCCGGGCCACGGTCAGCGGGACGAGGCCGCTGTCGCTGGACGTGGCCCCGTAGGCGGCGGCGAGCGTGGGGCCGGTGGCGGCGTCGCCGTCGTCGTTGCTGGCGGTCAGGTCGGGAAGCGGCTTGGCGAGGGGCGGCGGTACGGGGCGTCCGGGAGTCATGGTTTGACGCTACCCCCGGGAGTGGTTTGCGTGCCACTTTGGGGCTGGGTGTCGCTGGGCGGTACGCGCGTGCGGCATGCCGGAACGTTCGGGCGCGCTGCTGTAGCGTCAGGCACACGAAAGAAAGCCTGAGGGGGCAGCGCAATGAATCGTCGAGCAATTCACATATTCGGGACGGTCGGCATCGCGTTGATGCTTGGCGGGTGTTCAGCACCGGCAGGACTCGCGGTGTTCCAGCGCGACGCGGCGGCCGCGGACCAGCTGCCAGCAGAGGCCGCCACAGCCGAGAACCCCAAGCTGGAAAACGCCCGGCTTCTCGCGGAGGCCGACGGAGTGCGCTATTACGCCGCCCATGGCGATAATCGGACGCTGACCTGTTTGATCGCGGTTTCCGAAGCTAAACCGGGCAGTTTCCTCGGCGGCTGCGGCAGCTCCATGACGACCGGCCAGATCGTCTCCGTCTCAGGACTGGACGGCATGTCGGCCACCTTGGTCACGGACGGCTTCGAGACGAAAGAATTTGAAGCCCAAGGGTGGCGCAAGACGCATCAAAATGTGCTGGTCGGCGGACGCTAGGCGCCGAAGTGGCTCGCCCGACCGAGAAGTCACCGGGGCGGCCGGCCAGGTCGTCGCCGTCCATCCTGGAGCGGCCGCGACAGCACGCCGGTTTACTGCGGACGCTTTAATTGTCACAGGTGCCCAATAGTCTGTTTCCATGGACGGCAAGCAAGGGCCCGAAGTGGCTCCGACGGCAGGCATGACGGTCAGGGACCTGAGCTTGATCCTGGCCGCCCTCCCCTGTCCGGCCACTGCCGCTGGCCTCATCGACGAAATACGCGAACTGGAGGACCGGAAGTCTGCCCTTGCCGCCCGTCAGGCCCGTCTGGCCGTCGCGTTCGATGTGCTCCAGCGCCGCGAACAGGCCGACGCCGGTTTGCCGGCCGACCAGCTCGGGGCCGGTGTGGGTGCGCAGATCGCCCTCGCCCGGCGCGAATCCCCCGCCCGCGGCGGCCGGCTCCTCGGCCTCGCCAAGGCACTGGTCACCGAAATGCCGCACACGCTCGCCGCCCTGGAAACCGGCCAGCTCAGTGAATGGCGCGCCACGCTCCTGGTGCGGGAGACCGCCTGCCTGACCGCAACGGACCGCGCCGCCGTGGACGAGGAACTCGCCCCCGACGCCGGGACTTTCAGCGGGGCGGGCGACCGGGCGATCATCGCCGCGGCGCGGTCCGCAGCCTACCGCCGCGACCCACGCTCCGTCACCGAGCGCGCTGCGCATGCTGAGACCGAACGCCACGTCAGCCTCCGCCCGGCCCCGGACACCATGTGCTACGTCACCGCCCTGCTGCCCGTCGCCGCGGGCGTCGCTGTGCACGCCGCCCTGACCCGGGCCGCGGACACCGCCCACTCCGCCGGGGATACCCGCTCACGCGGCCAGCTGATGGCCGACACATTCGTGGAACGCGTGACCGGCGCTCCCGGCGGGGTCAGCGGCATCGAAATCCAGCTCGTTATGACCGACCGCACCCTCTTCCAGGGCGACAGCGAACCCGCCCGGCTCCCCGGCTACGGCATCGTCCCCGCGGGGTGGGCAAGTGCCCTGCTCCAGAACGCACGCACCGCCGCCGCGGGCG